>NZ_BTPD01000006.1:0-358808 GCF_036245625.1 Algoriphagus confluentis | reverse complement strand
GTCTGAGTCACCCCTTGTTTGATTAAAATTTCGATTTGGTACCTTTGCTCTGGGCTGAGATGATTGAATTTCTGCATGACAACACTAATTTAATTCTTCAGCCTAAGGAAGGAAGCCTAGGCTTCCTTCCTTAAACCTTTAGTGTTGCACTTATTACTTGAATCTGGGAAAGGAGTTTGCGATTAAAGTAAACTATTCCAACCCACCAATGATCTCGAGCTTGGGATTTGCTCTTTTCAGTTCGGCAATGTCTGCTGAATCTACTTTATTCCCAAAAACCACCAAATATTTCAGGTTTTCAAGCTTTTTCAGTTTATCCAACTCGTTGGAAATGTTGAGTTTATTCATCATCAGGTTTAAGGTATCCAAGTGTTGAAGTCGGTCAAAATCAGTCGGAAGCTTAGCCAAATCTAATCCCACCAGTCCCAGGTTTTGAAGTTGCGTCAATTCTGTCAACTCCTCCGGAACGTACCGAAAAGGTGGATCATCGGTCATTTCCTGAATTGTACTTTCAGGGGGATACACTTCCCATTGACCTGTGCTGTCTTTGGTGATATACAGGGATTTTGCTTTTTTCAATTGACCTATATCCGATGGAATACTGTCCAAATTATAGCTGCTCAGGTAGATTTCGACGCTCTCCCTTTCTACTAGCTGGCCGAAAAGTCCTTCCCTCTCATCCTTCGGGGAGCAAGCAAACAAAATAGCAGTCAGAATGGGCAGAAGTATTCTCATGTTTACTGGTTAATGGTTAAATGTCAAAAAAAGCAGGAAGTAGATATAATGGAAATTCAAGCCGATGTTTTTCACTTTCCGAGTTTCAGGATTCTTAAAGCTCCTTGAATCACCAAACCGAAGACGATGGTTCCTATGATCAAATCAGGCTTATTCGAGTCAAGCCAAAGGACCAAAATTCCTGCTGTAATCACGCCCAAGTTGATAATTACATCATTCGAAGTGAAAATCATACTTGCTTTCATGTGAGCTTCTTCCCTACTCTTTGATTTTTGGAGCAGGTAGAGACAAATACCGTTTGCCAAAAGGGCAAAAATCGAAACTACGATCATGGTGGAAAAGTCAGGTACTTTTTCTGCCCCGAAAAACCTTCTCAATACTTCCACAAATCCAATCAATGCCAGCGTGATTTGGAAATATCCGGCAAGTTTGGCTATTCGCTTTTTTCTACTCAGAGAACCGCCAACGGCAAAAAGGCTGATTCCATAAACAAAACTGTCTGCCAACATATCTAAACTGTCCGCCACCAATCCCATTGATTTGGAAATCAGGCCGGTTGTCATTTCGATCAGGAAAAATGAAAAATTGATTCCGAGTACGGTCCAGAGTAATTTTTTCTGGTTGGTATCCTCTTGAAAGTCAGTTTGCTCGGTTTTTTCGCTGGAGATTTTCTTTCCTCCCAAGTCCAGTTCAAGGATTGACTTTTCGATTGGATCTATTTCTCCGGTGTGGAAAACGGTCAATTTTCTATTGGGGATATCAAAGTCCAAATGCGCAATTCCTGAAATTCCATTCAGCTTCATCCGGATTAGATTTTCCTCCGAAGGACAGTCCATCTTGGTGATTTCAAATCCTGTTTTGTGCATCCACTCTCACTTTTTTTTAATTGGTAGTAACGGTTTTCATATGGTTGTTGGTGTTCCTTTACACATTGCGACCTTTCACCTGAAAAAATTTACTCAATCGGCTCGCTGAGATGTCGGTCAAAGTATTCGATTAGCTTGCCAAACAGGTAGCGATCGTAATTCTGCTCACGGCTCCATCCATGCGTTGCACCCGGTGCAAAGGCAAAGTCAAAGTCCTTGCCCTGTTTAATCAACTCTTCCGCAAGCACCGCCACGGTCTTGAAGGGTACCACATGGTCCTGCATGCCGTGGATAAACAGGAGTTTATCCTGCAGATTTGCAGCGTACTTGAGTGCTTTTCTTTCGAAAATCTCCGGGTGTGTCTGGGGGGTACGAACAATCGCCACGTCGTCCGTGCCGAAGAACATCGGATCCACAGCCGCTGCAGCAGCAACACCCACCTGGAATAAGCCCGGCTTCATCAACAGCGAATAAACGGAGAGTGTGCCTCCGTAACTGCTGCCCCAGATGCCAATGCGGTCGGGATCGACATAATCCAGTGACTCCAGATAAGCCACGGCACTGGCATAATCCTCAATGTCCTGGTCGGCAAAGCCCAGCAGGAACTCTTCACGGAATGCCCGTCCATAACCGGTACTGCCACGTGAATCCACCTGCATGATGATGTATCCCTTTTTGGCCAAAAGATGCTGCACCAAGCTGTAGTTGCCGGCCCAGCGATTCCTTGCGGTATTCGAATACACGGGCCCAAACAGCACTGGATACTTCTTACCGGGCTGCATGTTGGTAGGTTTCAGAATCCGGGCATGCAGCGTATAGTCATCTACCAAACTGGGGAAACTGACATATTCCGCTGCTGTCCAGCTTCGATTTGTAAAGGCAGGCAAAGGGGAATAGGTTAAGCGCGTAGCATCTCCTCCCTCGCTGCTAACCACGTAAAGCTCTGCCGGAGAAGTATCGTTGCTGTGCATAAATACCAAGTGCTGCCCATCCGGAGAAGGATAGCCAATATTCTGACCGGGAAGGTGGGTCACCTGTTTGGGATTGCCACCGGACAAATTCAGGCGATATACGTGTTGTTCGTATGGATTTACGCTATTGCCAGCATAAAAAAGTGCATCCCCAGCGATGGTGGGTGAGGACAACACATCATAGGAAGGATCTGTCAGGAGCTGAGGAAGATCCTTAGATGGCGAGTCATCGATTGTGTAAAGACCGTAGCGATCACCCATATCGCTTAAGAAAACAACCTGTTGCCCATCCGGATGCCAGGTAGATCCAAAGGTGGTGTACATGCGAGTCTCTCGAACACCTCGCCAAATCTCTCTAAGTTGGTTTTCTCCGGGTGAAACAACGAATAACTTCCGTTCAACCGCCGTGTCAGATGCAATATCAATTAGCAGCGCACCGCTCGGTGACCAGTTGAAATCAATGACCTGATTGGCCTGAGGGTCCGGCAAATCAAGGTAGGTGATATTTCCACTTTCTACATCGAGCAGGCCAACCTTGCGATTCTCGTTTGGATCACCGGGATAACTTCGGCGTACTTCATTGGGATTAGTTTCGGCAGCGAGGTAATCCGGGAACGGTACCTTTCGCATCTCCCGTCGGTCCACCACGTGAATTGCGATGGTCTTTCCATCCGGGGACCACTTGTAGGTTGGTCCACTCCAGATGCCCGGACCGATTTCACGTTCCGGTCGACTGTAGCGCCCCTTCTGTAAGCTCGAGAGACTGGGTATGCCTATATTGGTGAGTTGACGATTCTGTTTGGAAGAGAGGTCAGCAAGCCACAGGTCACCGTTTTGTATATACGCCGCTTGCTTGCCGCTTGGAGATATCGAAAGATTACTCGTACCTTCCTCAACGGGCATCAACTGAAGGTCGGCACTTTGGCTTAGCGATGTCTGCCATAGGTGGTTACCTCGCAGACTGATAATCGTGTTCTCGTCGGTCCAGGCAATATCTCGTACTGAGCCGGAAGCCGTATTGGAAATGAGCCGAACTTCCTCCCCATCACTTGTGGATACCCAAAGGCCACGCCCGGGGTTTCCCGGTTCACTCCAGGAAAAGGCAAAGTGCTTGCTGTCCGGTGCCCATACAGGTTGAGAGGGGCTTGTTCCCGTCAGTTTTGGAGTTGCGAAGAGATCATCCAGTGTGAGTTCAGCTTCCTGCGCTTGGAGAGTAGTGGACATCACCATCACTAAGCCAGCCAGAAGCCATTTTTGCCAAAAGGAAGTTTTTTGCATGTGTTTGCTTTTGTAATGTCAATTAAAATAATCATCTATTGATCAAAAGGGCTCTTCTCATTTGATCCCAAACTTTCTAAAGTACTTAATAGTCCGATTTTTTGATTTTTGAACAATTCTTAGCAGCCTTGGCTATGGCAAGTGTGGGTTTTCGAAGTGATTCACGTTCCACCAGTGCCAAAAATAAGCTTGGAAAACTAAGCCTTACCAAAGCAGAGAACCCCGCATTAAATATGACAGTTGTTAGGGCCAGTCTATTATTTTATCTTGATTTCTAATTGTCGTCCGAGTCCGATTTCTATTATTTTTTTCAATGTCGCCAATTCAACGTCTGATCTTTCGTTTTCGATTCTCGAAATATATGTTCTCGATGTTCCACTCATAATTGCAAGTTCTTGTTGAGTCAAACCTGCTTTTTGTCTTGCGTCGCGAATAAGTCTTCCGAGTTTCATCATTATTTCAGACTTTTCGGGAACACTGTATTTCAATAAAACATCAGCGCCAATTTCAAACGGAACACGTTCTTTTTGTCCGTTTCTCATTGTTATAAACTGTTCAACATTGTCGAACGAAAGTGTATGATTTCTTAGTTCAGCTTTTTTCAACTCGTCTTCATTGTAAAGAATAAAAGCTGGTGACTTTTCATCTACTACGATGCTTTTCAATACTTTCCTAAAGTCAATAATTCTTGACTCTCCATTGTTGAAGGTGACGTTTATCGAATGGTTTTCAATCTTGTTGATTTTCAGAATTCTCGGAATTTTTATCGTCTTTCTCATCTCAAGTTCGGATTAAGTTCATAAAACACTTCTAAAGCCCAGTCGGCATTTCCTGCAAGCCAGTCCATTGCTTTCTTCATTTGTCTTGAAGGAAGATCTCCAGCATAAACTTCAAAAGTTTCAATGGTCAACAAAGCTTCAAATTCATTGTACAAAACATGAATGTGCGGTGGTCTGTGGTCACCGTTGTAAACATTGATTTTAATTCCATCGAATCTGTCGATTGTTGGCATTCAACAAAAATAGAAAAGTATCTAATTAGGTACAAATGTCGTTTGTAATTTGTCTTCCTTGGATTGGCCCTATCGGTTTGCATATGGCTTGTCGCGGTTTCGAATAACTTTCCTGTCCACCGAAACCAAAGCTGGCTACGGAGCAAAAAACTTGAATTTAGCGTTGTACCCGCCATGAGCTATATGCGTTGTTGTGTGCCGTGTTTTATTTTTTCTTTTACATTCCATCTTCTCTGTCAGAAAGCCATTCATTGTATTTAGCTTTAAGTTTGTCTCTCTTTTCGGTCGAGTCAACAATAATGTCAACTCCACCGTCATAAGGTGCAATGACACATTTCTTTGACGGACTGACAAACATTGCTCTTATTTCATCATCAGCAATTGCTTTGAGAATTTCATCCCTTTTTCCGTTTTCCCATTTCTCAGTCTTTACGTAAATGTCAAAGTACATTTCATCTTCATATTCTTCTGGTCTTTCTTTTTGTAAATCAATTCTCAAGACCTTTTGAAATTCTCCGAAGTCAGTTAGTTCTTTATAAATGTAATTGGTTGAGTCCCACCTATAAAGTCCGAATGAAATAGCAACTTCTGATTCTTCTCCAATCAGCTCGTTAATCAATTGGTTTTGTCGGTCAAGTATGATTTTATACTCTTCTTCAGTTTCAGCGTATCTTTTTGATTCAGGAAGACTATGAATTCTGAAACACCTGTCAGGATATATCAATTTCAATTCGTGATTGATTGGCAACGATTCAGGATATTCCTTATTCCAATAGTCTATGAATTCGCTTTCTGTCATTTTTTTAATGTGCTACAACTCCTTTATAAACACAACTAAACCTAACCATTTCTTTTCATTTAAAAAATCCATTTCCTGCCTCTAAAGCCCATTTATCCGACAACAAACGACTACAATCGAATACAAACGACTAACTACCGACTCTTTTTTGACCACTCTCCCAACTTTGGTCCATCAGTTCTCCTCTAGCGGAAATTGTTAAACCAAATCTTTCACACTTAACTTCTTTAATCATGAACGCGCTAAGAAACAAAGTTCAACTCATCGGACACCTCGGTTCCAAAGTCGAAATCAAAACCCTCGAATCCGGAAAAATCATGGGGCGGGTAAACATCGCCACCAATGAAGTCTATCGCAATGCCAAAGGCGAAAAAGTCACCGAAACGACCTGGACCAACCTGGTCATCTGGGGCAAAAACGCAGAGATCCTGGAAAAATACACGGACAAAGGCTCGGAAATCGCCGTGGAAGGCAAACTCTCCAACCGCTCCTACACCGACAAAAACGGAGAAAAAAAATACATCACTGAGGTCGTAGTCAATGAAATCCTACTCCTCGGTGGCCCGAAAGCGGAGAAAGCCAATCAGGAAGTCGCCGAATCAGACTTGCCCTTTTAATCGATTCGCTCAGGAATTCATTTTAAAGCAGGCGTCCCGTCCGGATGCCTGTTTTTGTTTTATTGAATCCTACGGGTCTTAATCTCCGGAATCAGATTCTCCCGCATTTGAGCTTCCGTAAGATAAGAAATGCCCAGTTCCTGTGGAGAAGGCCCAACCCATTCGGCTTTTTTTCCTTCCAGTCGGATTTTCCCTGATTCCAAATCAATTTCCAAAAGGGCAAACAGGCTTTCTGAATAGGAACAAGTATAGGCCAAGGATGGATGAGATTCATGAATTTCCTCAGGATAACTCCAGTGGGCCAATTGCTCCCCCACCCAATAATAAGAGGCAGAGTTGATATGTACATAATGAATTCCCCCAACTTCCAAATGCTGATCCACATGGGCATGTCCATTGATGACAAGAAGGATTCGGTCAGCATAGTGTCTCAAAAGGTCTTGCATCTCTTTGGCATTGTCCAGGGGATAAATCCCTGCCAAAGGTTGATGGCATAATATCATCACAGGAACTTTGGCCTCTTCCAACTCCTTCCTGAGCCAAGCCTGCTGTTCGGCACCAATATAGGCTGGATAGCCTTGAGTCGGATTGGGTGAACCTTCCTCATTCCCATCCAGTACGATTACCTTAATTCCTTCCAGATTTCGGGAATAGTAGCGGGAAGGCATTTGGTAAGCTTTCACACATTGATCAAAACTATACCCATAGTCCACATCGTGATTGCCCAAAACATGAAAAACATTTTTGTGGGCTTGATTGAATCGCTCGATCAAGTCCTGATTTTCCGGTGAGGGAACTGCAAAATCACCCAATTGCACCAATGCATCCACTTTTTCTTTTTGCATCTTATTCAAAAAATCCTCAAGCCGCTTTTCCCCATCTGGAATGATATCCTGATGCAGGTCTGAGATCAATCCGATTTTGATTTTCTTTTTGGATTGGGTTTGGGAAAAAGCCAAGCCCGGTACACTCAGGGCCAAGGAACTCCAAGTCAGTCTTTGCAGAAAATTTCTTCTGGAATCCGGTTTGTTCATGGTTTACACTTTGCTTGGAAATCTTTTTTCAAAACCTTCTGCCAACTCCTTCCCAAAATGGGCTGAAGCCAGCCGATTGGCTCGAATCTCAGTCCAAAATAGGCGGTGATCTCCTCTAAACCAAGGCAGGTGCCTCAGCCCCGGGGTCAAATTAAACAAGCTGGGTAAGCCGATCTTCAGGTAAAATCCAAGAATTCTGGAACCCAAAAATCGCTTGTGATCCCCTTCACATCCACGCAAATAATCCAGATAATGCCCGTATTCATGCTGGATAATCGGCTTCTCTGCGAATAGGGGAATGGTTTTGGAAAGAAAAACCCCCAAGCCCGGGAGGCAAATCGCAGCTCCTTTTGCCAGCCAAGAACTCCGAAAAATCCGGATACCATGAACCAAAGGCGGATTAGGAATTCGCTGAAGGAACATGGATCAGATTCTGGCCTGATAGGTGTAGAGCTGATAGTATCTTCCCTGCAGAGCGATCAGCTCCTCATGCTTGCCACGCTCGACAATCTTGCCCTGCTCAATGACCAAAATCTGGTCAGCCTGACGGATTGTACTCAATCGGTGAGCGATGACAAAGGTAGTTCTTCCCTTCATCAACTCTTTCAAACTGGCCTGAATCAAGGTTTCCGATTCTGTATCCAAATTCGAAGTAGCCTCATCCAAAATCAAAATCCTCGGGTCCGCCAAAATAGCACGGGCAATGGCAATCCGCTGCCGTTGACCTCCCGAAAGCTTCACTCCCCGCTCCCCGATCAGCGTATCCAAACCCTCTTCAAATCGATCTGAAAACTCCTGTACGTGAGCAGCCTTGACGGCTTTTTGCACTTCCTCTTCGGTGGCATCCGGTCTTGGGAACAGGATATTTTCCCGTATCGTCCCTTCAAAAAGAAAATCATCCTGCAGGACTACTCCGAGATGGGAACGGAATGACTGCAAAGTGACTTCCTGCAAGTCCTTTCCATCCAGGGTAATCTGACCTGAGTCCGGATTGAGAAAGGTAGCAGCCAATCCAGCAATAGTCGTTTTCCCCGAACCTGAGGTCCCAACCAATGCGGTCACCGACCCGGCAGGCGCCTGGAAACTGATCCCTTTGACTACCTCTTTATCCGACTCATAGGCAAAAGAAACCTCCCGAAACTCCATATCTCCCCGGATTTCATTCAATTGGACAGTCCGCTTGCGGTCATCTGACTCCAGCGGGGTATTCATGATTTCCTCAGTTCGGTCCAATCCTGCAAAGGCCTCGGTCAGCTGACTCCCGATATTGGACATTTGCACGATGGGAGCGATCATAAAACCCAAATACAGGGTAAAAGCCAAAAAGTCTCCAAAGGTCATTTCCCCTTTCATAATCATCCAACCCCCGATACCCATAATCCCCGCAGAAGCCAAGCCAAGCAATAATGTCCCTGCAGAGGTCACAAAGCTGGTGGCTGTAAGGCTTGATTTGACATTTTGAAAAAGTAGCTCCACCCCTTCCTCAAACGTCTTGATCTCCTGAGCTTCGGCATTGAATCCTTTGATTACCCGGATTCCTCCCAGCGTTTCTGTCAGTCTTCCGGTGACTTGCGCATTGATTTTGCCTCTTTCCCGGAAGATGGGGCGGATTTTTCCAAAGGCTTTCAAAGAAACCAGACCGAAAATGGCAACAGGAACCAACACATATAGTGTCATCAGTGGGCTGATGCTGATCAGTAAAACGAGCGAAATCACCGCAGTCAGGACTCCACCGATCATCTGGGCAAAACCCGTCCCGACAAGATTTCTCACTCCCTCCACATCGGTCATGATCCGACTGACCAACTCTCCAGTTTTGGCATTGTCAAAAAATCGGATGGGAAGCTGAATGATGTGCTTTTGGACCTGAGCACGAAGTTTGGCAATCAAATGCTGGGCTTCCACACTCAATATCTGCGTCAGGGAATAGGAGGTCACAGACTGTACCACTATGGCTGCCACCACAGCCAAAATCAACCACTTCAGAAGAACCAAATCATTACTGGGGATCACGTCATCCACTAAATACTTACTGGCTCCCGGCAATACCAAACCGGAAAGTCTACTGATTATTATGAGAAACAAACCTAAAAAGAGGTGTTTTCTTCTGGGCCAGATGATGGTCTGAAAGACCTGTCTCATGGTCACTTTTCGTTCTTGTTGTTTTGCCATGATTGATTTCGGGGAAAGGAAAAGGTATCCGGGATTTATCTGGAAGACTCCTTTCAGAAATGAGATCGGATCTCGATTAGTTCAATAAAAAAAGCCCGTCTTGGAGGACGGGCTGTGAGAAGATTCTAACCGACTATTCGGTCTTTGGAAGTACGTTGGATATCAGGGATACTTTCTCAATGGGTTCGGTAGCATTTGAGTAGATTCTCACTACGGAGTTTTGTTTACCCATTTTCCCTGCAGAATTGAAAGAAACTTTGATCTCTGCAGAATTTCCCGGAGCGATAGGCTCTTTTGGCCAGCTTGGCACTGTACAGCCACAAGTCGCTGCGACATTGGAAATGATCAGAGGCTCGGATCCTGAATTGGTCAATGTGAAGGTGTGCTCCACTTTTTGCCCTTGCACGATATCGCCAAAGTCAACGGACTTTTCTTTGAAGCTGATGACAGCGCCTGAACCGGCCTGCTGTGCCTGAGCAGTGAAGATTAGTGCGAAAGCAAAGATGCTGAGTAAAATTCCTAGCTTTTTCATGATTATTTAGAAGTTAAGGATTCAAATTTCAAATCGAATTTACTTTTCTAGAGTTTCCGATACCTACAAAAGTGAAAAAATCTTGCCAAAGTTCAGTTTTCTGGATATTAAAAATTCTGATTATCCTTAATGATGCCAGTTGACATATATCCTTTGCTCATGTGGTTGGAAGTCAGAAGACCGAAGACCGAAGCCTCTGAATTCAAAATCCTCTGACCTGAATTTAGGCCGTACTTTTTTATTACTTATAAAAAAGCAGTTATTGAAATATTCTTGGCAATCCACTTTAATTGGGAGATTTCCCAAGGATTCTGGCCCTTTCTTCTCCAAATTCCAAGGACTAGATTTCTTTTTTTACCAAGGAGAAAAATCCCGGTGCGAAATTAACCAAATACAATTCCTCAGTCGCCCGGGTCATGGCGGTGTACAGCCACCGGACAAAATCCCGGTCTACCTTTTCCTCCTGCAAATAGCCCTGATCGACAAATACCGCACTCCACTGCCCTCCTTGGGCTTTATGACAAGTGAGCGCATAGGCAAACTTGATTTGCAGCGCATTCAGGTAAGGGTCTTTTCGGATTAGCTCCATGCGCTCGGTTTTATTGGCCATATCTGCATAATCCTCCGAAACCTGATCGTAAAGTTTACGGTATTCTTCCCTGCTGAGGGAAGGAGTGGAAGAATAAAGCGTGTCCAAAATCACCTTGGCCTCGAAAAAAGGCTCCGATGGATAATCCAAAAGCCGAAGCTCCAAAGTGGCGAACCGAAATCCATACATTTCCTCAAACTTTCGGATTTTCATCACCTCCACCATATCTCCATTGGCCAGAAAATTAACCTTATCGGATTCGGCCATGTAGGTATAGTTGTTTTTCACAATCATCAGCAGGTCCCCGGTACTGATTTCCTCCTCGTAAAAGTGAATCACTCTTCGGATGTATTGATTGTACTGCACTGCTGCCTTGTTGGATCGGGTGACTATGGTGGTACTTTCAGTACCAAACTTGTCATAGGCATACCTGAGCCCATCCTCCAAGCGCTCAGAGGTCATTTTGAAAATGTCACGGAAGCCAGCCGTGTAGATTTGAATTTGAAATTGATCCCCGACGAGCTCCTGTCTGAGATGTGTGGCATTAAAGAGGATGCCCGATTCCAAGCGTTGACGCATGACTTCGGTAAGTTCGGTCTGTTCAGCCTTCAGCCGAAAGTGCCGCAGAAGATACCCCGAATCCAATGCTGGACTGTACTCACTGCCTACCGGAGGAAGCTGGGCGGTATCCCCTACAAGCAGGAGTCGATTATCAGACCCGGAAAAGACAAATTGAATCAAATCCCAGAGCAAATTGCCTGACATCCCTCCATCATCGGATAGCATGGAGGATTCGTCTACAATGAAAAGCGTGTCTTTATAGTAGTTTTTCTGAAGGATAAATCCTCCACCCGTAGCACCCGGATCTCCTTTGGGTCTGTAGATGATTTTATGGACGGTATAGGCTCCGCGACCGGAATAGTTGCTCATCACTTTGGCTGCACGTCCGGTAGGTGCCAAAAGCAGGGAACGCATATTCATCCGGGGCAAGACTTTGACCAGGGCAGAAATTAAGGAGGTTTTTCCCGTACCTGCATATCCCCTGAGCACAAAAGTGGGCTTTTCTTCTGCCCCCGTTTTCAGAAATTCATCCATCTTTCGGAAAAAGGTCATTTGACCCGCAGTTGGAGAAAAGGGGAAATATTTGATCAACAAGTCCGAGGGCTTAAATTCCCCCTGATTATCTTTACCCATAGAAAGCGAATGTAAATGTCCTCAGATCAAATCAGCAAGGAAATCGAATCAAAATTTGGAAATCGTCTGAGGAGCCGTGTCAATGGGATTCTTTGGGAAGGAGACAAAATCCTGATGGTCAAGCATCAAATGAGCGAGGATCGGGTCTTTTGGTCCGTACCCGGAGGAGGAATGAAATATGGAACTTCGGCGCCGGAAAACCTAAAGAGAGAGTTTCTCGAAGAAACGGGCCTGGAAGTATCCGTGGAGCGATATCTCTTCGTCCACGAATACCTCTCTCCTCCCTTGCATGCGATGGAGCACTTTTTTGAAGTGAAAAAATTGAATGGTACGCCTAAATTGGGAATAGATCCTGAGCTTTCCGGACAAAAGCAAATTCTCTTGGACTTGGCTTGGATGAGCCTCGAGGATCTCCAAAGCCTTCCCAAATCTTCCCTTCATCAGGTCTTTTGGGGAATTAAATCCATTCAGGACCTAGGATTGTGGAAAGGATATTTTAATTTTGAAAATATTTCTCTAAAATAGCACGTTTTAAAAACCTTCAACCTTAACCAGATTTCTAAATCTTACTTACAATGAATCTTACTAGAATTCTCTCCTTAGTATTCTTCGCAGTAGCTGCAGTATTGGGATACCTTCTTTGGAAGGGCGTCAATGACGTAGTGGAAGAAGAGAAAAGAATTGCGCTTCTCGAAGCTGCCACCATTCAAAAACTGGAAATGCTGCGTGATGCCCAATTGGCTTACCAGGCTTCCAACGGAAAATACGCCAGCACTTGGGATTCATTGAAAATGTTTATCGAAGACGGGGAGATCTACCTTGTTCAGCGAACGGAGACTACTCGCCTTTTGGACTACGGAGCGGAAGAGATCACTGTCACATTCGACACCCTTGGGTCAGTAGGAGTTTTGGATTCCCTTTTCAATGAAAGAAAATACCCCGAATTCAACTTGGAGCTACTTCCTGTAGTACCAGGATCCGGCGGAAAGCAATTTGAATTCTTCGCGGACAAAGTAGAAAAGACTGGTGGATATTTGGTTAACGTATTTGAAATCAGAGACCCCGCGCCAATCAATCCAAAAAGAAGAGTAAACAACAACGAAAAAGCCTTGAGAGTCGGATCCAGAACGGACGCTTCTACAGAAGGTAACTGGAAATAACCCAACCCCTTTTGAAACCGGATTTAAAAGTTTATAAAAGTGATAGGTTTGATGTGGAAGACACAGCGGGCCTATCGCTTTTTTTATACCCTTCCTTCACTTTTATTTTTGCAAAAGATAAAAATGGAGCAAACATAGCTATAAATCATTACCCGAACATCGGCTGGGGGGATTTGGAGAAAATCACCGCCGTGGACCCTCTGCTCAAGCAAGATGTACCTGCCAGGGTTTTCATTCACACGCCCGTTTTTTCTTTGGTACCCGGTCTTTTGTTCCAAAATGGTCAGGAGCAGCAATATTTAAGTTTTGCAGCCGAGTCCAATGGAGAGCAGCACTATTTTTCCTGTGCCTTGGACAGCAACAATCTTCAAATGATCTCCTCTTTTCCCCGTGGATTGAAGAAATCCCTTGAAGCTAGATTTTCGGAACTGACCTTTGTCCATGGGGCGTGTTCTTTTCTTTCCTACCTTTTCAAGGAGCGCTTCAACCTCATCGGTCAAGAAATCCTAATCCACTACATGGACAGTCATTTCTATTTGGCCGCATTCAAGGATCAGGAGCTCAATCTGTTCAATATGTTTGAGGTAGAAGCAAAGGAGGACTTGTTGAAGTACATTTTCATTGCCATGGAGGAATTGGCTTTTGACAAGAATCATGCAAGAATCAGCTTTTTTGGACTCGACGAAGCAAATGGAATATCCAAGGAATGGCTGGAAGATTACTTCTACCACGTGCGGTTGATTAAACCCCACGCAAATCAGAATTATGGTAATGGATTTAAAAACCTAAAATCCGAGCATCTTTTTGAAGCAAGGTGGCAAATGGACTAAATCATGAAAAAAATCGCCATTTTCCCTGGATCATTTGATCCTTTCACCCGTGGGCATCACGACATTGTGATGCGGAGCCTAAAGCTTTTTGATGAAGTAGTAATCGGAATTGGATACAATTCCACCAAAAAAAACAGGTATTTCGACATCGATCTGATGGTGTCAAAAATTGAAGAGGTGTACCTCCATACTCCTGAAGTCAAAGTAGTGGTTTACAATGAATTGACTTCTACCTTGGCCAAGAGGCTGGAAGCCGGATTTCTGGTAAGAGGTCTCAGAAATACCACCGATTTTGAATACGAGAATACGATCAGTCAAATGAACCGATACCTCAATGAGGATCTGGAGACAGTGTTTTTGATTACTTCTCCGGAATTTGCCGCGATCAGCTCCACGGTAATCCGGGAAGTCCACCGATATGGTGGCAATGTCACGGACTATTTGC
This sequence comes from Algoriphagus confluentis, assembly GCF_036245625.1. Lineage (NCBI taxonomy): Bacteria > Pseudomonadati > Bacteroidota > Cytophagia > Cytophagales > Cyclobacteriaceae > Algoriphagus > Algoriphagus confluentis. Next base: position 344,574 of record NZ_BTPD01000006.1, on the reverse strand, counting down.
CTTATGCTTTGTGAGGCTTGAGCTGCATCTTTAGGTAATGCTTGAATAAGTACCTCATTGAGGGATAGGAATTGATCAAAGCTGTCTTGGCATCTGCCTCTGACATCCACTGAATGTCTTCTATTCCTTCTTCTGCCTGGGGCTTCATCGTCGCATCATTGAGTGATTCCATGGCATACCAATAGGTTTTCTTGAGTATACTTTTCCTGTTTTGGGTATAAGTGTGCCAGGTTTTTACTATCGGCGTCCGCAGCTTGACCACGATATTGCACTCTTCTTCTACCTCCCGTTTGGCACACTGCTCCGGAGTCTCTCCTCTATCCATTTTTCCTTTTGGGAAATCCCACTTGCCCAAGCGATAAATCATCAGGACTTTTTCCTTCTTGGAAACAATTCCTCCTGCAGCCTTTACGATCAGAAAACGGCTTTTTACAAAGGTTTTCAAAGTACCCTTATCTTCGCTGACCAAGGTGACCGAGTCCAGATTTTTCATTTTTCGAGTGCGCAAAAGGTAGAGCAGCCGGATAATCAAATCATGGGAAGGTTCGTGAAAAATCACATCATCCTCCCACTCTACATCCGCAGGTATTTCATCAGATTGCCTGTAGACGTGCTCGTAAAACTTTTCCGAATCCAGTTCTTCATAACTAATCAGCTCGAGGGGCTTGTCATTTACAAAAATTCTCATGCAAAAAGCTAAGGTTGGGCTAGGTGTTGGAATCAAAAATGCACAAAAAATTCAGGTGGTACAATCTTATCGGTTTGTATTCTATTAATTTTGGCTTTATGGAAATTTTAGACCAAGCCACCGCCGCTGAAGTAGCTGACAAACTATTGGAGATTCAAGCCATCCGCCTTCAACCCAAAAAGCCATTCACTTGGGCATCGGGCTGGAAATCCCCCATTTACTGCGACAATAGGCTATCCTTATCCTTTCCTGAAGTACGCTGCCTTATCCGCGATCAATTGGTAAAAAGTGTCAGTCATTTTTTTCCAATGACAGAAGCTATTGCCGGCGTAGCCACCGCGGGAATTCCTCAGGGGGCGCTGATCGCCAATGAGCTGGATCTACCTTTTATCTATGTACGCTCAAAGCCCAAAGGACACGGCATGGAAAATATGATCGAAGGCAAGGTGGTCCCCGGCCAAAAAGTAGTGGTCGTAGAAGATTTGGTATCTACCGGCGGGAGCTCATTAAAGGCCGTTCAGGACCTCAGAGATGCAGGATTTGAAGTTTTGGGAATGGTGGCCATCTTCAGTTATGGCTTTGATGTGGCCGATAAGAATTTCGAAGCTGCCGGAGTAAAGCTGATCTGCCTCAGTCATTACGACGCACTTCTGCCCCGTGCAGTTCACCGAAAATACATTGATGAAGAGGTCCTTCATTCGCTAAGTGAGTGGAGAAAAAATCCAGGAACTTGGATGCAATAAAAGCAAAAAGCTGAGACCAAAATCTCAGCTTTTTGCTTTTTCGAATAAGCCAATCGAACCACCTACCCAATCCTTGTCCTTGTTGAATTTCACCCCGATCATCTCTCCTCTGCTTAGGCGAACCAAATTGCCTACCCAAGTAGGACTCTCCTCTTTCTCCGGCCAAAGAAACAGCAAGCGGACCTCCACTTTGACTTTCCCATCGGGAGATTGAACGATTGGAAGATAATGGACTTTCTTTTGAAGAATATAAAGGTCTTTTTCCCTGACTGCTTCCACATCCTCTTTTTTGACATGAAAAATGACCCCTGAGCCGGAGAAGGAGAATAAAGGCTTTAGGACGTAATTTTCCAAATCCTCAGGAATGCTTTCCAGTTCGCTGAGCAGCTTGGTTTCGATGAAATAAGGTCCGTTTAAATAGGGTAAAATGAATTTGGAAATCCGGGTGTACCAATTGGGGTGCCCTGCCCATTCTACATCCAAGTCCTCGGTAAATTCAAAGTCAAGAGGAAGATCTCTGCGCAATTCCAACTCATCAAAAATAACCCGGTTATAGATTCTTTTGATGCGAATTTTCTTGCCTTCAGAATCCATGTAAAAAAGCCTTTTCCCCTCTTTGATAACCTCAGTCACACAAACCACCGGAATGCATAAATCCCGTTTGGCGTAGTAGAAGTCAATCTTGGTGTTTTGCTTTTCTGGCTCTATTTCAAGCAGCACTACTTCCCGAGCACTGTGGCTACCCAAAACCACCTCCTTCAATTTTTCCATATACTTCTCCTCATCCATTCCATCCGGATACGGGGAGTAATCACTCAAAAAGGGGTAATATTTTTGGATTTTCCGGAACAGATTAAACTGGAAATTGAAGATGGATGGAAAACCCTGTACTTCGATGAGTTTGGGAATAAGCTGCCCTTCTTCCTCACAAATACCAAAGTCCACTGCCAAAAATTGGGTATGGGCATCCTCATTGGGCACTGCGGTATTCAACTCAATGGATCGCTGGGTCAATTCCTTGAAGTCCGGCCTTTTGATAAAATCAATGACCGCTTCACTGGCTTCTTTAAGTTGATTTTTGAGGGAGTCGGAAATAAAAAAGGGAGTCTCTGCAATCCGAAAAGTTGGCATATATGCAAAGTCGGAGGCAATATCGTTCAGAAAGGCCTGATACTTGTCCTGAGTAAACTCAGCATTGAACTTTTTTCGGATGGATTCTTCCATACTCAGGTTAAAGAGGGGGTTTTGGTGAGTTTGATCTTTTGGAGGGATTGCTCAAGAAAATTGGGGATTAGGGTTTCGTTGGTTTTGTAGATTTTGTTTTCATCTACCAAATCCTCGAGCATGGTTCGGAATTTAGCCTTGCCTTTGAGCTCAATGATTTTTTCCCGCACAATCGGCTTTTTCAAATGCTCCATGAAGCTCAAGGCATCCGCCTCAGGGTGAAACTGAGTACCCACTATCTCATCTGTAAACCGAATGGACATGATTGCCCGCTCGTATTCCACATGATTTCTGATTTTCTCCAGAGCGATGATTTTGGCTCCGAGGGTTTTAAACTTTTTGGAATCAGGCTGCACTACTTGGTAATCTCTGGAGTCCACCGCCCAGAAAGGATTGGGAAGATTTTGAAAAATCGGATCCTTGAGCCCCTCGAGGGTCTTGTGGACTGTCATCACCCCAAAGGAGGTGGATTTTCTTTTGGTGACTTCTCCTAAGCCAAAGTGTTTGCAAGCCATCTGAAAAGAATGGCAAATAAGCAGAAGATGTTTTTTGCGGGAATGATTCTGATTCCAAATCCAGATTTGGTCCAGAAAATCATAGTATTTCAAATCCCAGTCCCCATTCCCTTCCAGGGGATTTCCTGGGCCTCCTGTGGAAATATACAGGTCAAAATCCTGAATTTCTGGAAGTTGGGCCTTCCCTCTTACATCAAACTCCTTCCAGGCTATCTGTTCCGAAAACCTGGACAAGATATCATGGATACAGCGCATTCCCTGATTGGGCTCTCCGTCATACATATCCAGAATGGCCAGCTGTACTTTTCTCTTTCCCACGTTGATTGGATTAGTTTCTGCCCAAAGGTACGCAATCCCTTAAATCCCTTCTGTAAACTTGGAGGTAATAAAATCCACTACCGCTTCCAAACTTCCCGTTTTTTCAAAGACAGCAAGCTGCTGATCGGCACCGGTACCCTTTTCCAGGATTTTATGGACATAATTGACCTCTTCCCGGCTACCCAGCTCATCCACCACATCATCAATGAAGTCCAGCAGCTCCATAATCAGCTCCTGGGTGGGCACCTCGGTTTTTTTTCCAAAATCAATCAACAGACCTTCAATTCCATTTCTTGCTGCCCGGAATTTATTTTCCCGAATCAAGGCGATCCGATAAATATTAAAAGAGGTATTGCTCATCAGTAGCTTATAAAGCTTCGCTACTACTGCCTGAATGATCGCCACCACGCAGATAGTCTCATCCACGGTGAGGCACATGTCGCAGATTCTAAACTCTATCGTGCTGAAGAAGGGATGCATGCGAAGATCCCACCAGATTTTTTTGGGGTTGTCGATGCAGTTGGTCTTGACTAGAATCTCCAAAAAATTGTCGTAGGCCTGAACGGAATCAAAATATTCCGGAAGGCCTGTTCTTGGAAATTTCGCAAAAACCTTTGCCCTAAAGGCCTTAAAACCAGTATTTCTGCCTTCCCAAAAAGGAGAGTTGGTAGTGAGCGCATAGATGTGGGGAAGAAAATAGCAGGCTTGATTCATCAGCTGCAAGGCAGTATCTCTGCTCTCTATGCCTACATGCACATGAAGTCCAAAGATCAGATTGGACCGGGCAATATCCTTGAGTTCATTAACAATGTTATGATATCGGGGGTCATCGGTAATCTCCTGATCTTGCCATTTGGCAAAGGGATGGGTGCTCGAAGCACCCACCACCAATCCCTGCGCAGTAGCAAGTTCGGATATCTTGTTGCGAAGGAAAGCAACCTCCTTTCGGGCTTCCTGCACATTTTGACAAATATTGGTACCTACTTCCACTACGGACTGATGCATCTCTGCTTTTACCTGCTCTCTGAGAGTGATTTTACCTCCATCTACGATTTTGGACATGTGAGAGCGGAGATCCCGGGTTTTGGGGTCCAAGATCATGTATTCTTCTTCGACTCCCAAGGTAAACTTGGGTAGCTTTTTGATTGAAGTTGCCATAGCTTGCAGGAATTAAAATCTCTTGGCCGATTCCACCGAATTTTTCATAAAAGTACCCCAAGTCAGGTTCATTTTCCCAGGCTTCTGAGCTTTGGCGTAGGCAATAGCCATTTTGGCTGCTTCTTCCACCACCCAGTCAAAATTGGCCTGACCCACCGAGTTGACATCTGCATCCGGAGCGGGATTTCCAAAATCTATCGCATAAGGAATTCCATCCCGAACAGCAAACTCCACCGTATTGAAGTCATAACCCAACCCCTGACAAAGTCGAATGGTGTAATCCTTCACGGTACTCAATAGTTTTTTTGAAGCAGGAGCTTTGTCGACTACATAGCGCAGATGATGTGGGTTTCGCGGTTCATATTCCATTATTCGGACGGCCTTTCCTCCCAAACAATAGACCCGAAAATATTCATCAAAGACGATCTCCTCCTGAAGGAGCATAACAAGCTGCCCAGTCTCAGGATGCTTTCTGAAAAACTCTTCCTTGTTTTCCAGTCGGTACACGTTTTTCCAACCTCCTCCTGCGTAGGGCTTCATATAGGCCGGGAATCCGATATAGCTGAAAATCCCCTCCCAATCCAAGGGAGCGGCTAGATTTCGGAAAGACTTACTCGTGGTATCCGTAGGGTGTTCTGCGGAAGGCAGAATCACGGTTTTGGGCAAGGGTACTCCCAATTGATCGGCGAGACAGTTGTTGAAAAACTTATCATCCGCGCTCCACCAAAAGGGATTGTTGATGACTGCAGTACCGGTAAGGGCTGCGTTTTTCAGGTAGGCTCGGTAGAAGGGGACATCCTGTGAAATCCGGTCAATGATTACCGCATAATCGGTAAGCTCGTTTTGAACGACCTTATCGATTCGAACCGGTTCGGCTATTATCCCCTTTTCTGCTTTTTCATTGACCCGCTGCACAAATGCCTGTGGAAAGGTGTCTTCCATCCCGAAAAGTATCCCGATTTTCTTCATGTTTTCGCTTGGTTAGTAGTGGTAAAGAATAATTTTGTTAATCAAATTTGATAGTGGATAAGTAGTGAGGAAACATTTCCTTCCAAATCGGCCAATCGTGATGCCTGTCCTGCCTCACATCCAGCCAATGGTTGACATTTTTTTGCTTAAGGGCTTCATGCAGCTTAAGATTGGCATCAAAGCAAATGTCCCAGTTGGACGTACCCAGGATGATGCCCATATTCCAAAGCTCGTGGTCCTGCAGACCTGGGAGGTACTCGAGCGGACTATTGTAGAAGATGTCATCGTGATGATATCCATCCATAAAACTTCGGATATCAAACGCTCCGCTCATGCTGAACATGTGACTGACATAGCCGGGATGTCTGAAAGCAAAATTGGCAGCATGATAGCCCCCAAAACTGCATCCTGCTACCGCCACTTTGGCCACAGAAGTATTGAGGCGAATCCGTTCGACCAGTTCATGACAAATCATTTTGTCATATCCCACATGATTTTGTATCCGTTGATGGGGGTGGATTCCTTTGTTATAAAAACTCTGTTTGTCGTTGCTGTCCGGACAGTAAATCTGAACTAGTCCCTGCTCAATAAACCAATGAGCTGCCCCAATGAGGCCCATATCCCTGTTTTCGTGGAAGGTACCCATGGATGTGGGAAACAAGACGATGGGATAGCCCGCATGTCCAAATACCAGCATCTCCACATCACGGTTGACATAGGGAGAGTACCATTTAAAATATTCTTCTTTCATAAAATCATCAAACTAATCGATTTGGCCTGTCCCTAAACCGAATTGAAATACTAATCAAAAATTGGGATAAAGAAAAGAGAATAAAGCGAAGCTTGAAGCCAATAAAATTATATTTTGGCTTTTATGGCCTTGCCCATCGGTTTTTGCCTTTTAAATAGCCGATTAAACAGCCCAAGTCCTATCATAGAAAAAAGAATTAAGACAAAAATCCACTTGGAAGTACTGGAGAAGGATGCGAGCAAGGCTACCCAGGTACTTTTTTCCGGAAAAGCACGGAGTAAAAGAAGAATGGAGATATTCTCCAGCAAATCAAAGAAGGCTACTGCAAATGGAATCAGCCAACTCTGATTTTTCCTGCTTAAACGATAAAGAATTCCACTAAAAAACAAGCCATATGCAAGCAGATATGGCATATCAAAGACGGTAACTGCCCAACTATATTGGTTTCTTTCTGACTCCTCCATTTGAGCCAAAGAATCATACGCCTGCGTGGGACTATAGGCAAACTGTAAATCCAAAGCATGCTCTTCGGGCATATATCGAGCAAGGAGGACGTTGAAGCAAATCACGAGAGCACCAAAAACAATCAGGTACCTAGTTTGAGAACAGGTTTGGATCAAAGAATTCATCTGCTGGGGATTAAACAACTAAAAGTAAAGAAAAATACACTTTGAACCAATAAATTAATATTAATTTATTCTTAGTAATTCACTAAGCAAAAAAGAAATCATTCCCTACAAAAAAAAGAATTTGAAAACCCTGTTTCTGAACCCAAACGTAGCCGAAATAACTGTCTAATATAGAATATCGCCTCAATTACTTATTTCCTTCCTCAAACCATTTCGAGTACATGGGATAATTCTTTGCAGTCCTGAGAATTACCTCCCTCATATTTTCTCCGATTTCTTTTACTTTTTTGGCAGGAGTACCGGCATATATCGACCCTGACTCCACTACAGTACCAGCTAGGACCACAGCACCTGCAGCAATCACTGAATCCGAATGAATTACAGCCCCATCCATCACAATCGCTCCCATTCCGATAAGAACACGATCGTGAATAGTACAACCATGAACTATGGCATTATGAGCGATAGATACCTGATCTCCTATATATGTTGGTGCTTTCTGATAGGTGCAATGTATGACTGCTCCATCTTGGATATTCGTATCATTTCCTATCCGGATTTCATGGACATCACCCCGAATGACCGCGTTAAACCAAACTGTACACCTGTCTCCCATGACTACATCCCCCACTACCGTGGCATTGGGTGCCAGCCAGCACTCGTTCCCCATTTCCGGCCGTTTGCCGTTTACTTCCATTATCAAAGCCATCGATCTTTTTTTTTCGAAGGAAAATAAAAAATTATATCCAACCTGAACTTTTTTTTTGATTTTGAGTTTCGTGTATATACATATAAATTTGCAACTCAATTTCTCACAATCAACTATGAAAATCACAAAGCAATTCGGTCTTTTCCTTGCTGCAGCAATGATCACTTTCGCCTGCAGTAAACCATCAGACACAGTCGAAGCCACTGAAGCTCAAGAAGTAGCGGAAGCTACAGGTACCACACTTACCTTGGCTCCTACCTCTACCATCTCTTGGAGAGGTTACAAACCTGCAGGACAGCATTTCGGAAAAATCCCAGCAACCACAGGCACCCTTACAGTAAACGGTGATCAAATCACTGGTGGTTCTTTTACGTTTGACATCACTGGCTTGAAAATCGAAGATTTGGAAGAAGGATCTGAAAACTATGGCAAACTCTGGGGGCACCTGCAGTCTGCTGATTTCTTTGACGCAGCCAATCATCCTACTGCCACATTTGAGATTACAGGTGCTGAACCGTTTGCAGCCGGTGATGTGATTGCAGATACCGAGCAGTTTGCTACCGACAACACTCCAAAGGCAGAATCAGAACTATCTCCTGCCAACCCAACTCATTGGATCAGCGGTAACTTGACCATGAGAGGAACTACCAAAAACATCAAATTCCCTGCTGCTGTGACCATCACTAACGGAACAGTAACTGCAGTAGCTGGATTCAACATCGACAGAACTGCCTGGGGATTGTCCTACGGCGACGAAGCTTCTGCTGTGGACAAAGCAAAAGATCAATTCATCTACAACACAGTTTCTTTGGAACTGAATGTGACCGCAAATTAATTTTAACTACCTCAATGATTCGAAAAGAGGGATTCTTCGGAATTCCTCTTTTTTTTGTCTATTCCCCAAACTGCTCATCAAGGAATGGCTGAACCCGAAAAACTTCCGGTACGAAAAATCATCCATGTAGACATGGATGCTTTCTATGCCTCAGTGGAGCAGCTCGATCATCCCGAATGGAGAGGAAAACCTTTGGTGGTGGGAGGAAACGAGGCAAGAGGGGTAGTAGCAGCAGCCAGCTATGAAGCCAGAAAATATGGAATCCATTCTGCCATGTCCTCTGCCCTAGCGGCTAAAAAGTGCCCCCATCTTATTTTTGCACCGCATCGTTTTGACCGCTATCGGGAGATTTCCCATCAGATTCGTGAGATCTTTTTTGAATTCACGGATTTGGTGGAGCCACTTTCCTTGGATGAAGCTTTTCTGGATGTGACCGAAAATAAAAAAGGGCTCAAATCCGCTATCCTTATTGCCAGACAAATCCGCGAGAAGATCAAAGAAAAAACCGGCCTAAATGCTTCAGCAGGTGTTTCTTACAACAAATTCCTAGCAAAAACCGCCTCTGACCTCAACAAACCCAACGGTCAGGCAGTCATCCTGCCAGAGGAGGCAGCCGATTTTCTGGAAAAGCTTCCCATCGGAAAATTCTTTGGAATCGGAAAAGTCACCGCAGAGAAAATGCAAAAACTGGGAATCCATACCGGAAAAGATCTCAAGGAGTATTCCCTACAGTTTTTGACCAAAAAATTCGGAAAATCCGGATTGCATTACTTCAATATCGTCCGCGGTATTCACCTTTCGGAAGTACAGCCACATCGGGTGAGGAAAAGTCTGAGTGCCGAAAATACCTTCGAAAAAGATCTGATTACCTTGGCAGAAATGGAGGAAAACCTCCGTCCTATTTTCGAAGAAGTAATCCGCAGAATCGAAAAAAGCGGAATCAAAGGCCGTACAGTCACCCTCAAGCTCAAATACTCAGATTTCACCCTTCAGACCAGAAGCAAAACCCTGGAACAATACCCGGAAAAAGAAATGATTTGGCAGATAGGATTGGAACTGCTGCGACAGGAGGATATCCCCAAACCCGTCCGTCTGCTCGGCTTGGGAATTTCCAACCTCAATATCACCGAGGAACAGGTTCACTTTGGGGAGCAGCTGAGGATACCTTTCGACTTATAAATCTATCTTCCGATTTAATGTCTTTTGGATTTCTACTTGTGTGAAAAATATCCAATATTAAAATTTCCTGATCTCTCAGCTCAAAAATTATCTTATAACTCCATACCAATTTGAATCTAAAATCCCCGTTAAGCTCTTTCAAATTAGGTTCTTTGGGGAGTTTTTCAGGAAAATGTACCATATCCTTTACCTCCTTTAATATTTTGGTTTTTACTTTAATTGCCACAGCAATTGAAGCGGTATTTTTATAAAAATCATAAATCGTCTTTAGAGAATCTGCGGCCTTGGTATCCCATTTGATTTTCATTTTTTTGACACTACCAATTTTCTGATTCTTTTTCTAATTCCTTCATGGAGATGAATTCCCCCTTGTCTACCCTTGCCTTTGCCAACATAATTCTTTGAATTAACTGAGAGGATGAAAAAGGCTCGCCTAGAAAAATGATCTCTTGCTTATCAAAATCTTTTACAACCTCATAAAGCAATTCCAAAAGCCGTTCATCTCCGTTTTCAATGACTTGATGAAGCTTTTCCTTTAAAACTGAATTTTCCATAGCACTCACTTTTTTCTTAAAAATAACGATTTCTAATTGAGATGGAGTTTCAACTGACTCCTAATTTCGGCAAAAGTATTTTTGAAAGTACAAATAATTAACATTTGTAAAACCTGCCATTTTGTCCGCATTTTCGTAATTTCGCAACTTGATTAAACCCAAATCGGTTGGAATCACTTCTGACCGAGCTCAAAAAGCGAAAACTATCCCATGAATCTGATCAAAGATATCGATATCCTTACCGGCGAAGAGGCTCAGGCGGTGGACTACAAAACCACCACTGACGAAAATACCGGCAAAACCAAAAAACTCTACATCGAAAGCTACGGCTGCCAGATGAACTTCTCCGATTCAGAGATCGTCGCTTCGATCATGAAGGAAAACGGCTTCGACACCACATCTGACTTCAATCAGGCCGATGTGGTCTTTTTGAATACCTGCTCCATCCGTGAAAAAGCCGAGCAAACCGTCCGAAACCGACTCAACCACTTCAATTCCGTCAAAAAACACAAACCCGAGTTGACCATCGGAGTCTTGGGGTGCATGGCGGAGCGATTGAAAGAAAAATTGCTGGAAGAGGAGAAAATCGTGGACGTGGTCGTAGGACCTGATGCTTATAGAGACCTTCCCAACCTGGTCAATGCCGCAGAAGACGGAAGAAAAGGTGTCAATACCTTCCTTTCCAGAGAAGAAACCTATGCAGACATCGCTCCCGTTCGCTTGAATTCCAACGGAGTCACTGCATTTATCTCCATCATGCGGGGCTGCGACAATATGTGCTCCTTCTGCGTGGTGCCATTTACCCGAGGTCGGGAAAGAAGCCGCGACCCTCACTCCATCGTGGCAGAGGCTCAGGATTTGTTTTCCAAGGGATACCGGGAGGTCACCCTTTTGGGTCAAAATGTAGACTCCTATAAATGGTCTCCAGAGGAAAACAACAAGGCCAGACTCAACAAGAAGGAAGGTGAGGTCACTCAGGTGGTCAATTTTGCCCATCTCCTGGAAATGGTGGCTCAAGTCAGTCCTTTGCTTAGAGTCCGATTTTCCACTTCCCATCCCAAAGACATCACGGATGAGGTACTTCACACCATGAAGAAGTACGACAACATCTGCAAGTACATTCATCTCCCCGTACAGTCCGGCAATTCCCGGGTTTTGGAATTGATGAACCGAACCTATGACAGGGAATGGTACCTGGACCGAGTGAAAGCTATCCGGGAAATTTTGGGTGAAGAATGCGGCATTTCTTCCGATATGATTGCAGGGTTCTGTACCGAGACCGAAGAGGAGCATCAGGATACCCTTAGCTTGATGGATATCGTGAAGTATGACTTTTCCTATATGTTTTTCTATTCTGAGCGTCCGGGGACTCTGGCTGCCAAAAAGTTTGAAGACGACATTCCTTTGGAAGTGAAAAAGCGCAGATTGGCGGAGATCATAGAAAAGCAAAATCAACTTTCCCTAGAAAGAAATCAATTGGATCTGGGCAAAGAGCAGCTCATCCTGATCGAAGGTACTTCCAAAAAATCCTCCGAAGAATTGAAGGGACGAAACTCTGCAAATAAAGTGGTAATCGTCCCATCCGCTGGCTTGAAACTTGGGGATTACGTCAAAGTGAAAATTAAGGATTGCTCAGCTGCTACTCTCTTTGGAGAAGTATTGGAAATTAATCCTGCATTGGCATGATCACACCACAGGAAATCCACAGTGTCAAGCAGCGCTTTGGCATCATCGGAAACAGCCCCCTTCTGAACCATGCCATTCAGGTAGCAATGCAGGCTGCCCCTACCGATATGACGGTGCTGATCACGGGTGAAAGTGGATCCGGAAAGGAAAGTTTTTCCAAAATCATCCATTCCCTTTCCCTCAGAAAGCACGGTAAATTCATTGCAATCAACTGCGGAGCAATCCCGGAAGGCACGATCGATTCTGAGCTTTTCGGACATGAAAAAGGCTCCTTTACAGGAGCTCATGAAGCCAGAAAAGGCTACTTTGAAGTAACGGATGGAGGCACCATTTTCTTGGATGAAATCGGTGAAATGCCTCTGGGCACGCAGGCCCGCCTGTTGCGGGTTTTGGAAAATGGGGAATTTATCCGTGTGGGTTCTTCCAAAGTACAAAAAACCAATGTGAGGGTAATCACCGCTACCAATGTCAACTTGCTCAAGGCAGTGGAAAAAGGAAAGTTCCGGGAAGATCTCTATTATCGCTTGAACACAGTACCGATTTTTGTTCCACCCTTGAGAGAAAGAGGAGAAGATGTGGTCCTGCTTTTCAGAAAGTTTACATCAGATTTCTCAGAAAAATACCGGGTAAAGCCCATTTCCCTCGATCCTGCCGCTCAGCAGGTGCTGATGCGCTATCCTTTCCCCGGCAATATCCGTCAGCTGAAAAATATTGCCGAGCAAATTTCATTGCTTGAGCAGGAAAGAGAAGTAGATGCCCAAACTCTCTCACGTTACCTTCCCCAGGAGGGAAGCCGATTGCCCATGACCCTTCCCAATCATGGGGGAGGTTCAGAGAGTGGAGACTTTTCAGAAAGAGATATTCTTTACAAGGTACTTTTTGACATGAAAAAGGACATGAATGAGCTCAAAAAGCTGGTTCTGGAATCCTTCCAAAACGGGGGATTGAATTCTTCCATCATGCAGAAGCATCAAGGTCTTTTTGAAGATTTGGAAAGTGGGCTTAGCAAGGCCGAAACATCAGAAAGCCCATCTCCCTATTCCGTTCCTTTGGTGTTGGAAACCCAAAAAAATTCCTCTTTGGACAACGTGGAATATGAGGATGACGTAATTGAGGACATTCTGCATGAGGAAGATGACAATTCTCTTTCTTTGGAGAAAAAGGAAAAAGAAATGATCATCAAGGCCCTGCAAAAGCATAACAATAAAAGAAAGTATGCAGCGCAAGATTTGGGGATTTCCGAACGGACTCTTTACCGTAAAATCAAACAGTATGAAATTGAATAAAAGTCTGGTCTGGATTGCGGGGATAGTCGTACTGTTTTCCTCCTGCTCTGTCAAATACAGCTTTACCGGAACAAATATCAACTATGAGTTGGTCAAGACTTTTTCGGTAGACAATTTCTTCAATGATTCGGGGGGAGGCCCTGCCAATATGGAGCAGCGATTTACCGAAGCATTGAAGGAATATTATCAGAGGAACACCCAGCTTGAACTGATACGCTCCAATGGAGATTTGCAGTTTTCGGGGGCAATCAGCAGATACACCCTCACCCCACAAAACGCGGTATCCAGCGGTGACCCGAACCTTCCTGATCGTGCAGGGCAGATGCGATTGACCATCAATGTGGACGTGGAATACATCAATGTGACCAATGAGGAGGAAAATCTGAAAAGAACCTTCACTTTTTTCCAAGATTATGACCCAAGAAGCGTTACCTTGTTGGACGTAGAAAATCAGTTGGTAGAAGAAATATTCGAAGTCATCATCCAGGATATATTTACAGCCACTGTCGCCAACTGGTAAATAGTGATCATTAAAAAAGCGATAAATCTGTGAATGCCAGTCAGTTTCTTGACCTTATCCAAAAATCAGATCGTCTGGAAAAGTCCGATTACCTCCAGTTGAGAAAAATCCAGGAGAATTTCCCCTACTTCCAGATCAGCCACATATTGGCTTGCAGGTATGAGCTGTCCAAAAATTCAGAAGTGACTCCCGGTCATTTGGGAATGGCGGCGCTGACCAGTCCAGACCGAGTTTGGCTTAAAAGCCTTTTGGATAAGCCCATGTCCAAAGCTGAGCCCAAAGCCAATCTGATTCAGGAAGACCTTCTTCCGGAAGAGCCAAAAGCTGGCAAGAACCCTGTTCAAAGAACTGAGTCACTGAAAAAACTGGGAGATCAACTGAAAGGAAACCCCACAGCCTCTGCCGAAACACCAAAAGGCAAAAAAAGAAAGGCTTACAAGGACGAGTTGATCGAAACCATCAAGAAGAGGGAGAAAAAAGAAATCGTAGCAGATAAAGCCAAAGAACAGATCGATTTGATCAAGGCGTTCAGTAAAAAATCCATCAAACTGGCCACCATCAGGGAGATTGAAGCCAACCAAAACACGGAAAATCTCGCTGAGTCCAGCACCAAGTTGGACGAAACCCTAATGACCGAGTCTTTTGCAAAGCTTCTGGTCAGACAAGGCAAAAAAGACAAAGCGATAGAAATTTATGAAAAAATGAGTTTGAAGTTTCCGGAGAAAAGGGCTTACTTTGCGGACTTAATTGAAAATCTGAAAGAAAAATCTGACTGAAAATATGTTCACTTTATTGATTAGCATCATCATCATCCTAGCCGTATTGCTGATTTTGGTCATCTTGGGTCAAAATTCAAAAGGAGGAGTCGGTGCTGCATTTGGAGGCAGTGCTTCTCAAATCATGGGCGTGACCCGTACGGGCAACGTTTTGGAAAAATCTACTTGGGTGTTGGCGATAGCTATCCTAGTGCTTTCCTTGGCTTCTTCTGCGTTCCATACCAGCAGCCAGCCAAACCAATTTTCTTCCCCAAATATTGAGAATGCGAAACAGCAAGTCGTGGCACCTGCCTTCGGAGAGACTGAAAGTGTACTTCCAGCTCCGGCAGTAGAGGAGGACAGTACCTCAGGGAACTGAAATAATCCATTTGAATAAAAAATCTTAAGTCTGCCCCGAAAGGCAGACTTTTTTCGTACCTTAAACTTTCAGAATAATACGGAGTTCCGGTTTTTATTGGAAAGAGGCGGAGTGAGTGTTATTTTTTAAAAGAGCAATCACCAATCATTAAATCTTATGCTAGAGAAACCAATCCGGCTTGAGGATCTTCAGCTGGAAAATTGGCCCAATGTCATCTTATGGGCAGCCCCTGTTATGTTTTTATTGGTCTTCATCGAATGGGGAATTAGTCTTTATCAAAAACGGGACGCATACAATACCAAAGATTTCCTTGCCGCCTCCACCATAGGCTTGGTCAATGTGGGAATCAGTGCAGCAATCAAAATGCTAACCTTCGGAGTAGCTATCTTTTGCTACAACATCTCTCCCTTTCAGATTCCCCCAACCTGGTGGTCTTACCTCCTCTGTTTTATTGGAATTGACTTTGCCCGATATTGGGCACACCGAGTAGCTCATGAACAGCGCTTTTGGTGGGCCACCCATATCACCCATCACAACTCAAGCAAATACAACCTATCCGTATCCTTCAGATTGGGCTGGACTCAGCATATCAAAATCGTGTTCTTTGTCCCGGTGATGTTGATGGGCTTTGACCCATTTGTCTTTTTTATCTGCCATCAGATTGCCGTGTTGTATCAGTTTTGGATCCACACCGAGTACATAACCAAGCTTCACCCGGTGATCGAATACATTTTCACCACCCCATCTCACCATAGAGTGCATCATGCAAGTGATGCCCACTATCTGGACAAAAATTACGGCTCCACCTTGATTATCTGGGATCGGATGTTCGGCACCTTTATGCCTGAGGCGGAGCGACCCAATTACGGTATCACCAAGCCGGTGACTTCCTACAATCCCATCTATTTGGTATTTCACGAATGGAGAGACATTTTTTCTGATCTCAGCAAATCAAAAAGTTTCAAAGAAGCCTGGCAGGTTCTTTTTGGAAAACCTGGGGATGAAATCATCAAAAACAGGGAGATGAAAGAAAGAGCCGAACTGCTGGAAATGGAGCAAAAAAATGTCCTTTCCACCCAAGAAAAGGACCGAGAGTTGATCATGGAGAAATAATCAATTTTGGCTACTCAGATACACTTCTAAGCAAAAGCCGCTTGCCGACCGGAAGAAGGGTCTCTTCCAGTGGAAGGCAGTTTTGACTATGGAACCTCCAAGTGGCAGGATTAGGTAACTCCTTGATTTCCCGGATAAGTTCCATTTTCATCTTTTCCAACGTGTTGACCAGAGATTTTTGGAAAACACCTACCAGCCAAAGCGTGATGCTTCTAAACTTCTCCCCTGCCAACTGTAGAAAGTTGGACTTGTAGCGAAAGGCATGGACCTCATTTTGTCGTTCTTGAGTGAGTAAAATATATCCCTCGCGGGTATAAATGGGCAGAATACCCACCGGTTCAAACTCGACTTGCTCCTCCACGAAGTCATAAATTGCCTTTCCCTCTTCTATTTGGTTTTTGAGTTTAGGCAGAGCAAACTCAGTGATCTGAGCAATTTCCTCCATGACTTTGCCGTCATTGATTTTCTTTTCGTATTGCAACTGTGCTTTCTGAAAATCAATTCCGATCAGGGCCTTAGGGAAAAGATTGCTCAATAGAGTCTTCCCGGATTGGATTTCGGATAGGGTGCGGTGGTGGGCAATCAAATCTCCGAGTGCAGGATAGATTTTGACTGCCTGAAACTCTTTTTCATTGGCCTGTAAATAGGCGAGCAATTGGTACTTTTTGTACTCAAAATCGATCAGTCCTTCGGTGATCCAATTCTTTGGTAAGGTCTTCATGGTTTGGAATAGGTAGAAATGGTTTGACATAAAATACGGATTTCTGACATTTTTTTCAGGTATCAGAGAAAATTTGGCAGAAAAGAAGACAGCTCTTCCAAAATGTCGAGGATATCAAGGGGGTATTTTGCGGTCGATTTGTCAGCATTTATTCGAAAAAAACCCTTGGCATAGGAAGTGCAGGGAGGGGTATAGCATTTTAATCTAACCTTAAACATTTCATACTATGTCAAAAGTGAACATCAAACCTCTTGCAGACCGAGTTCTAGTGCAGCCGGCTGCAGCAGAAGAGAAGACCGCATCCGGACTATATATCCCGGACACTGCGAAAGAAAAGCCTCAGAAGGGTACCGTGGTGGCTGTAGGAAACGGTAAAAAAGATGAACCCTTGACTGTAAAAGTTGGAGACACTGTTTTGTACGGAAAGTATTCCGGTACCGAACTCAACGTGGAGGGTCAGGACTTCCTAATCATGAGAGAATCTGACATTTTCGCAATCCTTTAATTTATTTCACCATTAACTGAAAAAATCAAGAATTATGGCTAAACAACTGTTTTTCGATACCAACGCCCGAGATCAATTGAAAAAAGGCGTAGACGCATTGGCAGATGCGGTAAAAGTAACTTTGGGCCCTAAAGGCCGAAATGTCATCATCGACAAAAAATTCGGTGCCCCTACCATCACCAAAGACGGGGTATCCGTAGCTAAAGAAATCGAATTGGCAGAGCCAATCGAAAACATGGGCGCTCAACTTGTGAAAGAAGTGGCTTCCAAAACTGCTGACAATGCAGGTGACGGTACTACTACTGCTACTGTTTTGGCTCAGTCCATCTTCAACGTAGGAATCAAAAACGTAGCTGCAGGTGCCAACCCAATGGACCTCAAAAGAGGAATTGACAAAGCTGTAGCTGCTGTGGTAGCTCAATTGAAAGATAACTCCAAAGCCATCTCTACTTCCAAGGAAATTGCTCAAGTAGCTACCGTCTCTGCAAACAACGATGAGGAAATCGGAAAAATGATCGCCGACGCGATGGACAAAGTCGGAAAAGACGGCGTCATCACTGTAGAAGAAGCAAAAGGCACCGAAACTGAAGTTAAAACTGTAGAAGGTATGCAGTTTGACAGAGGATATCTTTCTCCTTATTTCGTGACCAATACTGAGAAAATGGAAGCTGAATTGGATCATCCGTTCATCTTGATTTACGACAAAAAGATCTCTTCCATGAAGGAATTGCTTCCTGTATTGGAGCCTGTAGCTCAGTCCGGCAAGCCCTTGTTGATCATCGCTGAAGATGTAGACGGAGAAGCTTTGGCTACCTTGGTAGTGAACAAAATCAGAGGTGCTTTGAAAGTAGCTGCTGTAAAAGCTCCTGGGTTCGGCGACAGAAGAAAAGCGATGTTGGAAGACATTGCGATCTTGACCGGAGGAACTGTCATCTCCGAAGAAAGAGGTTTCAAGCTGGAAAATGCTACCACCGACATGTTGGGTAGAGCTGAAAAGATCAATATCGACAAGGACAACACAACCATCGTAAACGGTGCGGGTGATGCTGCTGCTATCAAAGGCAGAATTGCTGAGATCAAAGCTCAGATCGAAAAAACCACTTCTGACTACGACAGAGAAAAGCTTCAGGAAAGATTGGCTAAGCTTTCCGGCGGTGTAGCTATTCTATACATCGGTGCTGCCACTGAAGTAGAAATGAAAGAGAAAAAAGACCGTGTAGATGATGCTTTGCATGCTACCCGTGCTGCTGTACAGGAAGGTGTAGTAGTAGGTGGTGGCGTTGCTTTGGTACGCGCTGCTTCTGCTCTTGACAGCCTGAAAGGAAGCAACGAAGATCAAGACACCGGTATCAACATCGTAAGAACTGCCATCGAGTCTCCTTTGAGAACTATCGTGGCCAATGCCGGCGGTGAACCTTCTGTAGTGATCAACAAAATCAGAGAAAACAAAGGCAACTTTGGTTACAATGCAAGAACGGATCAATACGAAGATCTTTTTGAAGCGGGTGTGATTGACCCTACCAAGGTAACTCGACTGGCTTTGGAAAATGCAGCTTCTATTGCAGCCTTGCTTTTGACTACTGAGTGTGTGGTAGCTGACGTGAAAGAAGATACTCCTGCTATGCCACCAATGGGCGGCGGAGGAATGGGTGGAATGATGTAATCCATTCTTATTTAACATATCCAATGAGGCGCTTTTTAGGCGCCTCATTTTTTTATTGATACAAAATTTGACAAAAAACAGTCATCCCCTTTGTCCAAGACAACGGAATAATTGTAATTTGGAGTGACTTACACACCAACTGCTTGAATTTACTTTAATGCCCCTATTTGACTCGGTCTTTTTAGTCGATGATGACCCTATAAACAATCTGATCAACAGGCGTTTATTAGGAAAAGTCGGGATCTCTGACCGAATTTTAGAGTTTTTAAGTGGAGAAGAGGCGTTGAACGCCCTAGGAAAGCAGCCCGCTGAGCATACTCTCCTCATTCTTCTGGACATCAACATGCCTGTAATGAATGGCTGGGAGTTTTTGGACAAGTACCAAATGGTCTTCCCAAATCGAAAAGATAAAATATTGATCCTCTCAAGCTCCATCGATTTCCAGGACCGGCAAAAAGCCAAAGAGTATGCAATTGTGGAAGGGTTTATTGAAAAACCTCTGAACTTGGAAATCCTGAGAGACTTTTTTCAGGATTAATCTGAAAAAAACCATTTAAAAAAAACTTTTTTTTATGAGAATGGTTATTTTCGAAAGTCATCTTCACCCTCAGATATAAAAGCATACTGGTTTTTGATATTTTTTCTCCTTAGCACACGGCTTGTGCTGGGACAAACTTGGACTGGCATTACAAGCTCCAACTGGAATACTGCGTCTAATTGGAGCTCCGGAACAATCCCCGGAGCAGGCTCTGATGTAGTTATTTCCAATCCTGCCGCACCGAATCAGCCCATTCTTCCCGGAAATATCAGCCTGAGGGACTTTTCGATTTCTGCTGGAAATATCAACCTCGGTGGATTTCAATTGACGGTCACGAGAAACTTCCAATCTACAGGTGGGACAATCTCCAATGGCACAGTGGCTGCAAATAATCTAAACTCACTTCAAAACACGGTTTTCAACGGCACGATCACCTTGATAAAAACAGGAGGAATCAACAATACGTCCGAGGGAGGCAATGTATTCAATGGTCCGACTACGATAAGAAACAATAACAACAGCCGTTGGAGGCTTGCCAATACTTTGGGAGATAGATTCAATTCGACAAGCCAATTCATAAAAGGATCCACAGGAGATTTACAAATAGCCTTCAACGGTATTAATGAATTCAATGGAACCATTACTTTAGAAAGCTTAAACAACAACAATACCCTGAGTTTTGGATTAGGTGGAGGAACTTCCGTGCTGAATGTAGGAGGATTAATTAATGGGTCTTTTTCAGTTGGAAATTTAGATATTCGGAATTTCACCCAAGTACAAGTCACTGCCAACGGAGTGTTTGATGTTGATGATTTTTTTGTGACCAATTCGGTCTTTTTGGGAGATTTTTCGGTGACTACTGCAGACGATCTGATCTTTTTAGGAAACAATATTTTCAATGGAGTCAACTCATTCATTTCGGGTGGCAATCTGGATGCAGACGGACTAAATCAATTCAGCATTCCTCTCCTAAGCAGCACAACTTTTGTGAAAAATGGGAATGGAAATGATGATTGGGAAGGGGGAAATACCTTTGGAACTGTCAGCTTTACCAATAATTCAAACAGTAGACTGAGACTAGCCAATACTTTGGGTGACAGCTTTTTGAGGACATCCATATTTTCCAACAACGGCACAAATTTTTTGGGAATTGCCTACAGTGGTTCAACCACCTTTGGCCAGCAAATTGAAATCAATAACAGCAATCCTGCCGGTTCGGTCCGATTTGGAGAAGGAGGAGGCACCTCCCTACTGAGCACGGGGGCTGTCGTCACCAGCCTATTTGGTGCTGCGAATATCCTCGAATTCAACAATTTCATCCAGGTACAAAATGTGGCGAATGGAAACTTCAATTCCACCACCTTTACTTCAATAAATTCCTCGTTTCAGGGTGATTTTGGGGTGAATGCCACTACTATCAACTTCAATGGTGCCAATACATTTGCCAGGAATGGAAATTTCACTGGGAATAGCATCCAAATGACTGGAGCCGGAAACAATTTTGCCAGCAGCGGAGGAGTGGCCAGATTTATCAAAAATGCCTCGGGAATCAATAATGACTGGAATGGAGGCACTACGTTTGGCACATTGGAAATCACCAATAATGCCAATAGCCGGCTTCGCCTTGGCCAAAATCTTGGAGATACCTTTAATTCCAGCTCAGTGTTTACTAACAATGGCAATGGAATTTTGGGCATTGCTTTCCGTGGCACCAATTCTTTTTCCCAGCAAATCACCATCAACAATACCAGTGCAGGAGGGACCCTACGATTTGGCGAGGGCGGTGGCACCTCCACCCTGAGCAATGGCGGTGTAGTGACAAGCTCATTTACGACGGGAAACCTTCTGGAATTCAATAATTTTTCCCAGACTCAAAATTTCCCCAATGGCAATTTCCAAGTGACAACCTTTACTTCCGTCAACTCCTCATTCCAGGGAGATTTTGGAGTGACAGCCACCACGATCAATTTCAATGGAGCCAATGTTTTCGCAAGAAATGGAACTTTCTCAGGCGGGAGTATCCAAATGACAGCAGCAGGAAACAGCTTTGCCACAAGTGGAGGAACTATACGCTTTATCAAAACTACATCTGGTACCAATAACGATTGGAATGGTGGGAATACCTTCGGTAGACTAGAAGTCTTTAACACTACCAACAGCCGACTCAGATTAGGCCAAAACACGGGAGATACCTTCACTTCCACCTCGCTCTTTACCAATACAGGTAATGGGATTCTGGGAGTGGCATTTCGGGGTACAAACACCTTCGCTGAGCAAATTACCCTCAATAACAGTGGACCAAACGGCACACTTAGGTTTGGAGAGGGAGGCGGAACCTCATCCCTTCAGACCGGGGGTGTGCTTACCAGTGATTTTATGATTGGAAACTTATTGGAATTCAACAATTTCACTCAGGTTCAGAATGCGTCCAATGGGAATTTTGGCGTCACGACTTTTAACTCCATCAATTCTTCCTTTCAGGGAGATTTCGGAGTGACAGCCACCTCTGTCATCAGTTTTCAAGGCTCCAATACGTTTGCCAATAACGGGGACTTCACAGCACCCAATATTAATGCAAACGGCGCCAATAACTTTTCTACCGTAGGAGGCATTGCAAATTTCACCAAAACCGGAGGTGGGTCAAACGACTGGGCAGGAGGCAACACCTTTGGCCTGGTTAATTTTGTCAACAGCTCCGGGTCCAGATTTAGATTGGCAGTGACCAGTGGAGATTCCTTCACGCGGGATGCCAGTTTTGTCTCCACCTCTACCGGATTAATCGAACCGGCATTCAATCATGTGAATACTTTCTCAGGCAACATTTCAACAGTAGGATCCAGTCGTGCATTGACCTTTGGCTCAAACAATGGCACGGTGGAGATTACCGGAAACACCGCCCAAGTTTGGCAAGGTGACGCAGCCTTTTCTCCCACAGTGAGGCGGCTGAGGATGAATACCCCGGGAAATTTGACTTTGGCTGTGCCTCTTTTGGTGAATGTATTTGGAGATTTTTCCAATGGAATTCTCAACACTTCACTTTCCAACCTCCTTACCTTTGATAATGGAGCCACCTCCTCCGGTATGTCCGATGCTAGCCATGTAGATGGGCCTGTACGGAAAATCGGGAACCAAGCCTTTACCTTTCCTACAGGGGATGGAGGGTTTTTTGCTCCGATTTCCATGGCCAATCGAGGTGGTGGAGGAACGGATATCTATACTGCCCAATATTTACAAGTCGCCCCGGTGGATATTCCTACCGATACCACTGCCCGTGATGCCACTATTGGGCTGATGAACCGGACAGAACATTGGGACCTCCGAAGAAATGTCGGCAGCATCAATCGAGGAATCTCTTTGTCCTATGATGGTTCCAGAACTTCTCCGATTATAGACCATACTGAATTAGTTAGTATCTATTGGAATGGAAGCAGTTGGGTTGATTTGATGGGAGCTGTGAGTGGAAATGCGAGTTCGGGCACCATCACAGCCGGCACGACATCCAATTTGGGATGGTTTTCCATCGGCAGTTCTTTCCGGGTATTACCTGTAGAATTGCTTTCATTTACCGCCAGACAAACAGAAAATCGGGATATCCTGGTCGAATGGCAAACGGCAACGGAAAAAAACAATTCCCACTTTCTTCTTGAGCGTTCTTTTGACGGGAAAAAGTGGGAAACACTTTCTCTGGTCCCTGGTTCTGGAGACTCTTTAGAACCCCTCTCCTATCGATTTGTAGATATCAACCCCAAATTTGGGAGAAATTTTTATCGATTGATTCAAGTAGATTTTGATGGTTTGTCCACTATATATCAGACAGTAGCCGTGAGTGTAATTGGGGAAAACAATCCCAATTTACAGATCAAGGTATTTCCCAATCCTACCCAAGGCAAGGTTTACCTGGAAAGCCAAAACTTAAATCTTGACGGCATGAAGGTGGACATTTTGAATCTAAACGGGCAATCCGTCCTACAATCCGACGAAATAAGAAACTCTCAGGCAGAATTTGATCTATCCGGACTTCCTAAGGGCTTGTATATTCTTATGCTGTATTCGGCCAAAGAAATCCACACCAAAAAGCTAATTCTCCAATGATCAATCGGGGATGATCAAGGATAATTTATCCCACATTTGACGGATGAGAAAGAAGGGTAAAGGCAAGTCTCCTGGAGCACCACCCATTCGGACAATCACCAGGTTTTGAGAAGGGACAATCATCAAAAACTGCCCGTTTTTCCCCATCGCTTGGTACATGTCTGCAGGGGCGGAGGGAATCAAGGCTCCGGAAAAAACTGTCTGGGAGCCAGGAAGCAGATGAGAGGCCTTCCCATTAAGCCAAGTAAGGTATCCATAGCTTAAGTTTAGATTTTGGGAGCTTTGGGAAAGCTGATCAAAGTACGAACCGGACCAGATTTGTTCCCCATTCCAATTGCCATTAGCCAAAAGCAACAATCCAAAACGGGCAAAAGAACGGGCATCGGAGTAAAAAACATTATTGTCTCCTGTCTGCTGCCAAAAGCCTTTCATTCCTATTCTTTTCCCCAATTTCTCTTCAAAATAAGCCTGAAAGGTTTTTCCGGAGGCATTCTCCACGACCGTTTCCAATAAGGTATAGGTGCCATTATGGTAGCTCCATCGGGTACCTGGCTTGGCCAGGTAAGTAAAGGAAGCTGGGGAAGTGTTGTTTAGATTGGCTACTTGATCGTTGATCCCTGTGGTGAGGCTCAGGTGATGCTCTATCCTGATCGCGCGCTCTTGGGAGGAGTTCATGGAAGTCCAGCCCTGTCCGAGGTACTTTTGAGTCCGATCACCGATTTTCAACAGTTTTTCCTGCTGAGCTATGCCTACCAGAGCAGCTGTCAGGGTTTTGCCAGCTGATGCCCAATACCAATAGGAATTTTGATCCATTCCCCCTGTTCCGGTCAGTTTGCTTCCCCAATATTCCTCCACAACTATTTTGCCGTCTTTTAGGATAATAAACGCCCGTGTCTCCTGAGTAGGCAACCAGTCCAAAAACTCATTCAAAGCAGTTCTATCCCAGCCCAATTCCTCGGGAGCTTGATTTTCCCAAAGGGAAGACTCTTTGGGAGGAAAGTATAGGACCTTGGCAGATTGAGTTCTGTTTTTTTGGGCATCGACACCGAAAGAATAAAAAAGAGCCCATCCAAAAAGGAGGGCTTGGGCAAAACAAAATGTGGAATTGGGGAAACTTCTCATCCTTATTTTCTCAGGGTATTTTCAATAAATTTTTTCAAATCTTCGCGGAAAAGCTTCGCGGAAGGCAAATGAGTGTACATCATATGACCAGCTTCATAATAAGTCATCACAATCCGGTCCAAGGCACTCTGAGGCAACTCCAACCGGGAAATGGAATGCTCCACCCCATGAAAGACCGTAGCCAGATCGTAATACCCATTCATAACCAACACCTGAACATAGGGATCTTTGCTCAGCGCTTCTGCCATATCAGGCAGGGTAGTCACCGCTGCGTCGGCACCCCAGAAGTTATTCCCCTGATGCTTCCAATCCCACCGGAAGCCTTCCTTGGAATAGGCTGAAGTAGCATACAACAACTCCTTGCTCACACCTAAGCTACCATGGAAATAATCCAAAAATCCCATCGTATAGGCTGGGGAAATGGCATCACTCTGAGGGTCGGTAAATGCGGACATGGCCATGGGGTCGATGTTGATCCCCTTATAGCGGGAATCCAAGCGGCCTACAGTCTGTCCTTCTTTACGAAGTAATTCCTGATAGTATTCATCGGCAGTGATTTTGAGATTGGCTCTTTCCCATACCTCAGCACTGATTCCTGTAAGTCCTTGTAGTTTGGAGGCTATTGCAGACTTCTCCGAGGCCGATATCCTGTTTCCTTTGAATAAGGCCGGGGCATATTCCATTTCGGTAAATTCCCTCACCTTTTGAACAAAAGATGGCAAGTCAGTCCCCTTTTCGGCCACTTTATTATGATACCAGCTGGTGGCTGCCATCGTAGGCAAATAGACGATATAGGGAAGATCTTCATTGGGTGCAAAGAATAAAGTTCTCAAATCAAACACGGCCGAAACCATAATTACACCGTTGAGTGCATATCCTTTGCCCAATAAATCATTCATCACCCCGGCATTTCGGAAGGTTCCGTAGCTTTCTCCAAGAATGTATTTGGGAGAATTGAGCCGATCATGGGCCTTGAGAAACTGCATAATAAAGAGGCTGATCGATCGGATATCTTGATCCACACCCCAGAAATCTTTCCCAGAGGCTTTACCAATGGGCACACTAAGACCCGTACCCACCGGATCCATCATGACTACATCGGCTACATCCAAAATCGAAAATTCGTTATTGACCAGAGAATAAGGGGCTCCCTGATTGTACTTGGGATCGTCTACGACAATCCGCTTGGGCCCCATGATCCCCATATGCAGCCAATAGGAAGAGGATCCCGGTCCGCCGTTGTACGCAAAAACGATGGGTCTGTCTTTGCCTCCATTTTCTTTGAAATAAGCGGTAAATCCAAAAAGAGCGATCGGTTCGTTGTTTTCATCTCTCAACTCCATCGTCCCGGCTTTTGCATTCAGGTTGACTACTTTTCCATCAATGGTGACGGATTGCTTGGATTCAAACACCTGAGCATTAGGTATCCCTGAAGCGGGTTCGGAAGCACCCTCCTGAGCCCAGGTTCCAAATGAGATCAATAAGAAAAGTGCTAGAAATCGGATTTGCATGGCCATTAGATTTATTTTCTTTGTCAAAGTAAAAGTCAAGTTAATTCAGTTTCATGAACAATCCCAAAACAAGAAATTAGACTTAAGGCACAAGACTCAAAATACAAGACATGAGATGCCTAAACTTCCAATCACTTTCTCCAGGCTTTAATCAAGATAGCTTTGTCGCTTCCAAAGCATCGTGACGAATTACTACCCAAATAGCTCCTCCCTTCACGGCCGACAGGCGCTATGCCGGGAATTCCCGGACTTTTTCCGGGTTTTAGGTATGGGATGGTTTTATGGGTCCCCGCCATTTGTGAAGCTTAACTTTACCCCCTTCTTACCTTTCAAACTCCTCCCCTGCCTTCAATTGATAGCATCGCTCATGGAGGTGGAACCCCAATTTTTCATAAAATGGAACCGCATCCTCTGCCGAAAATAGGATCAAGCGGGCCTCAGGAGCTAAATCTCTGGTAAAAACAAGCAGTTTTTGGCCAACACCCTGTCTTTGATACGCTTTGGCTATTGCCAAATCTGCAATAAAACAACGGTAGCAATGGTCGGTGAGTCCACGAAGAAATCCAACCAAGTCTCCATCCCTTCTTGCAGTGACAATCAGATTGGATCCTCTCAGCATTCGCTCAAGATGATTGGAATCTTCCATAGGTCTCCTTTTTCCCAAACCGGAATCTTGCAGAATCCATTGATAGTCTTCGAGAGAAAAAGTAGGCTCAAGCTGTATATTTATCATAAAAATTTATTAGTTTGGAAACATGACAGGAGGAATTGGATTTAGCCGACAGGCCAAGCAGTCATTTGAAGACAACCATAAATTGGGAAAAATCAGGACCAAATCCATCGCATCAGGTACTTTTTTGAAAAGAACCGCGGGAGAGGAATCTTCCCTGTCCGAATCCATCGCTTACCTCCAATCCCTTCGACAAAAAAGGCGGAAAACCCAAATTTGGATTAGCTCGCTCCTCGCTTTTTTCTCGCTTCTGTTTTTACTGGTTTTGATGTTCTTCAATTAAGGACATCTCGGAGCTCTGCATGTCGGGCAAAGGTAGCTTTGGCAAATGGACACAGAGGAATCACTTTGATCTCCTCCTTCCTTACCCAGTCGACCAATTGCTTTAACAATTGAAGACCTACTCCCTGCCCTTGAAGATCCTCATCTACTTCAGTGTGCTCGATGATCATCTTGTTTGGTCCTGCCATGACATAGACCATTTCTGCTTTTTTCTGTCCTTCCATTTGGAGAAAAAAACTCCCTCTTCTGCCTTCTGATTGGTGCTTGATTTCCATTTTTGATAAATATTAAAAGTTAGACTGGGTGATTTAGACCACTTCAACAGTCTGAATCAGCTTTGGGTTCTCCCCTCCACCAGTCCATCGTAAATCTGGTCATTGGGTTCCCACAATTCTATGGCATGACCATCCGGGTCCAGGATATGGACAAATTTCCCGTACTCAAACTCTTCTATTTCATCCAAAATCTTAACCCCGGCCTTTTTAAGCTCAAGGAGAAGTTCTTCCAGGTTTTCAACCCGGTAATTGATCATAAAATCTTTTTCAGATGGGTTGAAATATTGGGTATCCTCATTCATGGGAGACCATTGGGTAAAGCCTTTTTGTTGTGGACTATCGGATGACCTCCACTCGAAAGCCGTACCATACCGGTCCGTATGGAGTCCCAAATGCTTTTGATACCAGGATTTGGTCGCATCCGGGTCTTTGACCTTAAAAAAAATCCCTCCTATTCCGGTAACCTTTTTTTTCATTGTCTTCAAAAAATACTTTTGATAAAATTTCTGGCCCGATTCAAATCCTCCTGGGTGTCGATGGATATGGATTGGTGGTTGGTCTCCACCATTTTGATTTTGACCCCTCTCTCCACCAGTCTGAGCTGTTCGAGCATCTCTATTTGTTCCAACTGTCCTTTAGGCCAGGAAGTGAACTCCTGCAAAAGTTCTCGGGTATAGGCATAGACTCCGATGTGCTTCCAGTAGATCAGATCCTCCTTTTTCTCCCGGTTGAAAGGGATAGGAGAACGGGAAAAATAGATGGCATTGCTCTCTTCGTCCACCACTACTTTTACGGTATTGGGGTTGTAGGATTCGTCTTCCGAAATTCTGCACATCAGACTTGCCATTTTTACTTTTGGTCTTTCAAACGCATTGACGAGGTTTTTAAGAGACTCTCCATCCTGAAAGGGTTCGTCTCCCTGCACATTCAGCAAGAGGTCGGCATCGACTACTTCGAGCGCTTCAGCGATTCGGTCCGAACCACTTTCATGCTTTTTGAAGCTGAAATACACTTTCCCTCCGAGTTCCAAAATCTGATCTCTAATCTGTTCATGGTCCGTGACCACCCATACTTCATCGCACACTTCAGTAGCCAAAGTACTGAGGTAGGTTCGTTGAATCACCGAAATACCTCCTAAATCCTGGACCAATTTGGCAGGAAGGCGTGTAGAAGAATAACGGGCAGGGATAAGGACAGCAGTTTTCATATGTTCCGCAGGATATAGTCGTGATTAGTACCTACTGGACTTCACACGAAATACTTTATCGAATTCTAAAGGCCTTTTTAATGGCTTTTAGTGGCTCAAATTTCTTGGACTTTTTGATCTTCTTCCGTTTGGTCTCCAAGTCATCTCCGTAATAATTGTACATGTACTTGTTGTTTTGGGAATAGAGGTAGGTGTTACCATACCCGTAATTATACCCTTCGTAATGATATCCGGAGTTAAGGATACCATTAAATACACCATATACACTGGTCACCTGCTTGTTATTGAAAAGGTCATTGATCATGACCAGGTGATCTTTGACTGTATAGTTTTGCCGAACCACATAAAGGTTGATGTCAAACAAGCGCATCAGGTCGATGGTCTCAGATACCAATCCCATGGGAGGAGTATCAAATACCACAATATCAAATCTCTCTTCCAGGTAATTCAAAAACTCTTTGAGTTTGGGAGTTTGGAGCAATTCGGCAGGATTGGGAGGAATCACACCGGAAGGAACAAAGTAGAGGTTGTGATGCTGAGAAGGAAAAATAATATCCTCTGCAGCTACTTTGCCTATGAGGTAGGTAGAAAGACCTACCTTTTCGGTATGGTTAAAATAGGAGGCCAATTTGGGTCTTCTTAAGTCTGCTCCTACCACTACTGTTTTTTTAGAACCTAAAGCCATGGCTGAGGCCAAATTGAGGGAAGTAAACGTCTTTCCCTCCCCGGACACAGAGGAGGTAACCAATATTTTTTTGGTGTTTTTCCCGGAGGCCAAATAGGCTATTGCCGACCTAAGGGATCGGAAAGATTCTGCAACGGCTGATTTGGGATGCTCAAGCACGACCTTGTTGGTATCTTTGGTGCTGTAGCCAATTACACCCAGCTGGGGTATCATGAAATGTTTTTTCAGATCTCGCTGATCCTTAATGCTGTCATCAAACATTTCCCTTAAAACAATAAACCCAAAGGGCAACAAGAAACCCAATGCAACTGCCAAACCATAGTTTTGGGTCTTTTTAGGAAAAACCAAAGTGCCTTGCTTTGCCAAATCCAAAATTGCATTGTCCGAAACATTGGCTGCCCGGGCAATTCCTGCTTCTACTCTTTTCTCCAGCAGATAGGTAAAAATATTCTCTCTCAACTGATACTCCCGGAATATATCAGTGTATTCTGATTCCGACTCGGGAAGAGTGGCAAATTGGGAATCATAGGTCCGGATTTCTGCCATCAGCGAATTTCTCTGCTTTTTGGTGTTTTCAATAAGATTGACCACATTCTCGAAGAGGGCATCCTGGACTTTTTCCATTTGCACATCAATCTTCAGGACCTCGGGATGATTTTCATTTACCGTAGCCAGAAGTTTCCTTCTGTCTTGAGAAAGTGTCACCAAACTCTGAATAAGCCCATTGAGTAAGGGATCAGGTACACCGATCACAGATGGCGCAATGACGTCGGCATAATCTCGGCTTTTTGCCTCCATGTAGTCGCGAATCTCCTCAAAATACTTCAATTGATAATCCAGCTGGGCACTTCGCTCATCCAAGTCATTGATTTTTCCCAAGATGCTCGAAAACTCAGCTGATACATCCAATAGCTTGTTCTCCACCTTAAACCGGAGGAGTTCCCTTTGCTTGGACTTCATGGAGTCTTCCAAATACCCCAACTGCTCATCGATAAAGTCGATGGAGTTTTCCTGAATTTTATTTTTCTCGTTGAGATCGTATTCGATGTAGGCCTGCATCAGGGCATTGATGTAATCTCTTCCTTTTTCAACCACCTTGGTGGTGGTGCTGATTCTCAATACCGATGAATATTCATTTACAGTACTAACCTGAATGGATTTGGCTAGTTGATCCTCCAAGGCAGATGGATTGACCAAACGGAAAATTACCTGATCACCAATTCTTCCCGGATTGACCAGAAGCACTCTGAATTTGGACCGGGCAGTCTCGATGGTTTCTCCAAACGTGTACGTTTTGTCAAAGACCGATTCATCTCCGGCAGCCTGAACCCGATTGAAATCCATAAATCCCCCCAAGACCTGTCTGAGCCGGAAAGTTTCATCGGAAAGGATTTCCAGCTCCACGGGAGCATCTGTCACTTGCAGATGATCCCAGTCCACCTCTACCCTTATAGGTGATCGATCGTACAGCTCGATATCCTTGATATTGGTTTTGGCGAAATATTCTACATCAAAATGAAGTTTTTTTAAGGCTTCCTTGGCCAAGTTTTTGGATCGAAGACGGAGAATATCATTTTCCAGATTGATTCCTGAATTGAAAATATTTGACCGGTCCAGAATTCTTGCCTCAGGTGTGCTGTTGTTTTTAATCACCAGTGAACCAGTAACTTCAAACTCATCCACCGTGTAGCGATGAAATATATAGGTGGCAGTGACAAAAAGGAAAACAAAAAGCACATACCAAGGCCAAAAGCGAATGTATTTGGCGACCACATACCGGATCTCCAGTGCTTTCTCTTCATTATCCAACTGACTCAGGTCGAGCTTTTCCATCGCTTAGAGGTTCCCCGTCACCAAATTTAAAATTAAAAGTACAGATGCCAATATACCTCCAAATAATGCCAATGAAGCTGTTAGGTTGTCGGCTGTTCCAATTTGCCTGATTTTCATCGGTTCCAAATACAAGATGTCATTGGGCTGAATAAAATACCAGGGACTTCCTAGCAAGGCCCGGTCATTGAGATTGATTTGATGGATTTTGGTGCCACCATCGTATTGTCGGATCAAAAAAAGTTTGTTCTTTTTTCCCAAAAGGGTAGTCTCTCCAGCATTGGCCAAAGCGTCAAACAAAGTAGCTCTGTTTTTAAAGATAATCTGAACTCCCACGCTGTTGAATTCTCCCAGTGTGGTATATCGGATCCCTGCAATTCTCAAGCGGACATAGACATCATCTTTGAAATAGGCATTGATCGCCATTTGTACCACTTCTTTCGCGTCCTCCTCGTTCATTCCTGCAATTTTCACTTTTCCCAACCGTGGAATATCCACCATGCCCTCTTTGTCTATGGAGTACCCGGTCATGTATAATGGATCACTTCCCTGACCTCCTCCAGCTCCTCCCATTCGCATTCCACCCATATTCCCACCACTGTTCTGAAAGCTAAAACCTTCCACCAAGGTGGGGTCTGAACTTGCAAAATCAATCTGTACTATATCGAAAGGTTGTAATATATACTCGTAGTCTACTTCTGCGAAAGGAATGAATTCATCCAAGTCAATAGCAGTGCTGTCTGAGAGGTTTTGTAAATAGGTAATGCGTTTGTTGCTGATACAGGAACTCACCAAGGCGGCAAGGAGAATCAAAAAAGAAAGATGCTTCATGAAATAGGACTGATCAATCGGTCAAAGATATGTAAATCTGATAATCCACAAGGGTAAGGATAAGCAAATTATCAAAAGCAGAAGGCATTTCCTGCCTGGGATTTTTTCCACTTGGGAATTCAGGTTTTTCATTTCATTTTCATCGATCCCAGACGTCCTTTTATTTCCAAAATCCAAAAGGTTTTTCTTCCTTAATCCCGAATAGCTCTCGAGAAATTGCCCAATAAAAGTATATTAGCCCTATGCAAATCCGAAAGGGTACACAAGAGGATCTTCCCCAAATCATTGACTTACTCAGGGTAAGTTTGGGAGAAAGCTTCATCCCAAAATCCCTCCAGCTTTGGACTTGGAAGCATGTGGAAAATCCCTTTGGAAAATCTCCCATTCTCCTTGCAGAAAATGAAAATCAACTGATCGGTATACGGGCTTTTTTACGCTGGGAATTTGTCTGGAAAGGAAAAACCCTTCAAGCCTGTCGGGCTGTAGATACGGCGGTTCATCCTGAATTTCAAGGCAAAGGGATATTCACCCAACTCACCCGACAGCTGATTGAGCAGATGAAAAAAGAAGGAATAGATCTGATTTTCAATACGCCTAACTCCAAAAGTACCCCGGGGTATTTAAAAATGGGTTGGGAGAAATGGAACAGGCTGCCTGTGGAGATGGGTTTTTGTTTCGATTCTTTTTTATCTGTCAAGAAACAAGCCCTCCCCTCCGACTGGACCAGTGTGGAGCTTTTGGTCAGGCAATTTGAAAGTCAAAAGGAATCCGGCCAAGCAATCAAAACCCATGCAAGGAAAGGATATATTTTTTGGAGATACAGAGATTGCCCTATTTTCCAATACCAAGTGGTGTCAGATGAAAAAAATTACTTACTTATCTACCGCATCAAAGAAAATGCTTGGGGAAAAGAATTCCGGATTTGTGATTTTTTTATCTCAGAAGACAGCTCTGCGGCAGTCTTGGTAAATGCTAAACAAGCCCTTAAATCCGCAATAATTCACAGCGGAGCAAAATGGATAAGCCAGTCAGGATTGTTAAAAAACAACCTAAACCTAAGGCTCTCGGCTACTCTTCCCATAGGGCCTTGGGTCACCCTCAGGGAAATGAAGGCCGAAATTCAACCCGCTTCCCTACCTTGGGCTTGGAGTCTTGGAGATCTGGAGTTGTTTTGACGGTGGATAGGCAATGGGCTATAGCCCATAGTATCTGGTCCCTTGTACCCATCCATAGAAAGGGGATTTTTAGCCTATTCAAAGCATGGCCATTGGGGTGGATGGGAAGGATGGAATGGATAGGAGGCAAATTCAATCTCCTATGTTCAAAGAATAGGACTTGAATACGGACAGCCATAAGTGTAGCTAACCTAAATAAGTCAAATTGCAAATTGGGGCAAACTGTGCAAAAAGCTCCGGATCGAAAACCCCTTACCCAGGGTAACCATCAGGACCCAAGCAGCAAAGCTAGGGAGGGAAGGGAAGACCCCAATAGAAGCAACACATCAATCACCTAGGGCAAAACACCTGCGCTGCCCCGGAACCTTGAGCTGAAAATGGTAGCTTTTGCCAACAAGAAGAAAGAAAGGAATTCTCAAAAGTCAAGTTTCAAAGTCAAAGAGCAAGGGTAGAGGATTCATCTCCCCTGACCCGTGTCGAGTGGGAGTTGGTCCCGGCAAAACCTTGTAAGCATTGCTCAGGCACTGGAGGCTGTCTCAAAAGTAGAGTTTGCAATCTTGAGTCTTAGCTATTCTTCGGACATACAAAAAGGACTCGACCGGTCATTATCCTTTGCGTGGGATTCTGGTTATCTTGACCACTTGGGTGACCAGAATCTCGAAATCGAAGGGTCAGGCTGCCAGGGAAACGAAGTATGAGACCGTCCCCTGCCTGAAGATTTGCGCCCTTGAGAGACTTTCTTCAAGAAGAGACGTACTCTTCCTACTCAGGGGGTTGAGGCAACCTATGATTTGAACAAAAAGGATTCTTTATTTACCTTTTGGCGACCATTTCATCACCTACATGACCGGAACTTTTACGATCAGTCTTGATTTTGAACTCCTTTGGGGGATTTTTGACAAAGTAGGCACCCGATACCATCCAGAATACTTTTCCAATACCCGAAAAGTCATCCCTGAGATGCTGGACTTGTACGGAAAAATGGGCATATCCGTCACGTGGGCTACCGTAGGGATGCTTTTTGCAGATAACGAAGAGGAATGGAAATCCTATTCTCCGGAATTTCTTCCCTCCTATCGGGACAAAAAGTTATCTGCATATGCATGGGCGAAGGCCTACGGTTTGAGGCCTGAGGTGCATTTTGCTCCTGAATTAATCCATCAGATTCTGCAAACACCCGGTCAGGATTTGGGCTCTCACACCTATGCCCACTACTATACCTTGATGAGAGGACAAAGCCCGGAGCAATTTCGGCAGGACCTTCAAGCGACCCAGAAAATCGCCAGGGAAAAGTTTGGCGTCAGCCTCAAGTCGCTGGTTTTTCCAAGAAATCACATCAACGAGCTCTATCTGGGGATTTGCCTTGAAGAGGGCTACGAATTTGTCCGTGGCAACCCCAAAAACTGGTTCTGGCAGGAAACCCAGCATGAGAGTTTCAGCAAAAAGCTATTTCGATCGGCTGACTGCTTTTTTCCCTTAGGATCCAGATCCTCCTATGCTGAACATGAAATCAAAGAGTTTACTGGAGAACCCCTAATTCTACCCGCTTCAAGAATTCTACGTCCGCTTTCCAAGGGAAACAGGCTTTTCAACCACATTCGGCTAAGTCGGATTCTCGCAGAAATGGAATACGCAGCCAAAAACGGAGAAGTATACCACTTGTGGTGGCATCCACACAATTTCGGCCATGACCCCAAACAGAGTATGCTGGAACTGAAAAAGCTACTATTTCATTTTTTGACCCTCCAGGAAAAATATGGCATGGAATCGCTCAGCATGGAGGAATTGGGAAAAAGAGTCAAAAACAGGCTGATTCCTGCCTGATTTCCGGAAAGTTCTGAAAACATCCGGAGGATTTCCAATTCAGGGCTAGCAGGTGAGGTAAGATAAAAGAAGGATCCTCTGGAATCCATTGAAGTCAGAATCAGCCCTCGCTTATTTTGTGTTATTTTTCAATACCTGCACGTAGATTTCTTCCAATTGAGCCACCATCCGTTTCATGCTGAATTGGTCAATCACCTGTACTCTTGCATTTTGTGCCATCTCACGATGCAGCTTTGGATCTTCCAAAAGCCGAATCACGTACTTTTCCAGGTGTTCCCACTCGTCCACTTCTGTCAAAAACCCTTGTTTACCATGCTGGATCACCTCACCGATTCCTCCTGCTCGTGTGGCAACAACGGGCACCTCACAGGCCATAGCTTCCAGCATAGCGATGGGTAAGCCTTCAAATTCTGATGTGCTTAAATAGATATCCATCAAATTGAGAAAAGGAATCACCTCTTTTTTAACTCCGACCAGGTGAAAATTGCTCTGAAGTCCGGATTCCTTGATTTGATCCTCAATCCTGCCTCTCCACTCTCCATCTCCTACGAGTAAAAAGTGGGCGGAGGGGTATTTTCTTAAAATCCGAATAGCCAAATCCACCCATAGCCAAAGTCTTTTCTGGGATCGAAAGACGGCCACTTTGCCGATAATCGGAGCCCCTTTGGGTATCTTCAACTCTGCCCGGAGATGGAATAGCTTTTCCTCAGGGAAAATACTACTTGCATTTTCAGACCCCGCAGAAGGTCTCTGGTCAGGGTTGGATCGTTGTACTAGTCTCTTTTCTGATTCCCAATGAGCAAAAGAGAAAGCACCTTCCTCAGTGGAGGAAAAAAATCGCTGGAAGGTATCGGTGTTTACTCCGTTTTGAACCACCCTTACCTTGAGGCGTCCACCTCTTTTGTATGGATCCCAAATGGAATTCAGTTGCATGGATAGCGCCACTTCGTTGGAAACAGCCACTGCTACATCCTGATTTTTGAAGGTCAGACGGTTTCCCCAAAAAGAGACCTTATTGTATCGATCCCAGGTATTATGCTCTGTGTAAACGATAGGGATGCTGATTCTTTTTCCAACAGAACGAGCCAAGATACCTGCCCAGGGAAGGTGGGCATGAATGAGGTCAAACTTTTGATCCTGAATAAATTTCCGAACCTTCTGTACCTGAAAAAACAAGCCCAAATTGCCAGAAGGAATCAGATGCACCTGGATGCCGGCTGCCTCCAATTCATCTACGATGTTTTGCTTTTGGTAAAAAAAGTAAAGACAATGAAACTCAAACCGTTCTTGATCATGCACAAGAGCCGTTTCAGGAATTAATTTCTCGGCCCCTCCCCTTCCCAGGGATTTAATGAGGTGAAGTATTTTGATTTTGGAAGACAATTCAACTAGATCAAGCATACAAACCTACTAAAAGCAGGGCAAGGCGCAATTTTCAATGGTTCAATTTTCAATCAACAATCCTTCTGCATTGAAAATCCAGAATTGTGAATAAAAGGAAAATCCATAGTCCGTGATTCTTTATCCTCACCAAACAAGTCCTAAGCCAATGGGGAAGGGAATCCCGACTAGAGAGCTTGTGCTATCCCATCCCTAGGCATCCCCGGAGAGGTGTCCAATTTAACCCCTTGGATTAATTCTTGAGCTAGGTGCATCCCCAAAAGCACCACCGCTATTCATCCCTCTCCGTTTGGAAACGAGAGCCCGAAACCAGTACAGGGAAAAAGCATGGACCTGTCCGGATTCCAGCAGAACGGGATGAATCCTTGAAACCGAGCAAGCAAAGGGGAAAAAGAAGCCTATTCAATGGGCCTTGAACAAAGAAAGGGGCAGCGGTCAAAGGTTCCCTTAGGCTATTTGGGCAAAGTGGAAAGCTGAAGCCAGAATTCTTCAATTTTGAGAATGGATCTCAGGAAATCCCCCATATCCAAAGGCTTGGTGACATAGCTGTTACAATGTTGTCTGTAGGCTTTGTCGATGTCGTAAGGATTGCCTGACGTGGTCAGCATGATCACAGGGATCTTCTTTAGCTCCTCATCCAATTTGATTTCTCTCAACACCTCATGCCCATTAAACATAGGAATATTGATATCCAACAAGATGAGGTCAGGTCTCCTAGCCTGCTGAAAAGGTTCACGACGGAAAAGAAAATCCAAAGCTTCCTGTCCATTTCTTGCTATGCTTAATTCTGTCTTTATTTTGCTTTCTTCAAAGGCCTCCCTGGTAAGGAAGATATCTCCTTCGTTATCTTCGACCAATAAAATGTGCGCTATTTTCATAGTGTTTGTAATTTACAAAGGCTGCAAAGCATCCCTCAATCCTAGGAGGAAATATTCAAGCCCCTACCTCCTGCAAAACAAAGGATCGAATTGCCCTAAACCTTGGCTTGCCAATTTTCTTTTCATTTAAACGATGTTTTTTGAAATAGTGAAGAAAAATGTAGTTCCTTCACCGGGCTGAGATTCCAACCAAATCCTTCCTCCCAAATATTCGATGCATCGCTTGGCAATAGAGAGTCCTATTCCGCTTCCCGGATATTGATCACGATTATGCAGACGCTGGAAAATATTGAAAATCTTCTCATGAAACTGATGAGGAATTCCAATTCCATTATCCTGAACGGAAAACTGCCATTCAGAATGCCCCGACTCGAATGAAATTCTAATTTCCGGTGAGACTCCTTCTTTTTTGTACTTGATGGAGTTGTCCAGAAGATTATGAAAAATCTGGACCATCAGGGTTTTGTGTGTCTTTAAAGTGGGTAGAGAATCTGCTTGAATACTTGTATTTGTTTCACTTATTATTTTCCTGCGCAGCAGTTGATATTCCTTCAGAAATTCATTGAGATCCACCTCCTCAAGTTCATCCGTGGGTCGATTTGCTCTTGAAAACTCCAATAGATCCAAAATAATTTGCTTCATTCTTCTGGCACCGTCCGTGGCAAAGCCTATGTACATGAGAGCTTTTTCATCCATTTGGTTTCCATACTTCCTTTGGAGCTGATCCATAAAGCTGGAAATCATCCGTAGTGGTTCCTGCAAGTCATGAGAGGCCACAAAGGCAAATTGCTCCAACTCTTCATTCGAGCGTTTTAAATCCAAAGCTTGTTCGTTTAGTGACTGGTTTAGGAGAACCAGTTGCTGTTCAAATTTTTTTCTTTCGGTAATGTCCGTCATAGCTCCAACCATCCGTACGGGCTTTCCCGCTTCATTACGGATAATTACTCCCCGATCAATCACATAGATCAGCTGCTTATCTTCATTTTGGATCCGGTATTCCATTTCCCAGCGGTTGCATTCGGGATCCGCGAGGGCGAAATTGATGCTGTCCTGAATCGGTTTTAGATCTTCAGGATGAAATCTGTCCATCCAAAATTCACTTTCCTCCATATGCTTTAAGGTGCCTTTTCCAAAAAACTTTTCAATGGCACTTGACCTGAAATAAGTTCCAGCTTCTATATCCCAATCCCATATGGCATCATTGGTAGCCTCAGTTACCTTTTCAAATCGTTCATTGGCTTTCAATAGCCTCAAATCTGCTTCTTTTCTAAGCGTAACATCTTTGAAATAAACCGAAAGGGATTTGGCATAGGGATAGGCAGAGACCTCAAACCACTTTCCCAGCTTAGGATAATTGGCCTCAAAGGTGACCGTATTGCCTGTGGCTACGGCCAGCTGATATTGCTGATAAAATTCACTGTCGACGGCGTCCGGGTATTCCTCCCACAAGTTTTTCCCCAAGATTTCTTCCCGCTTTTTGCCCAAAAGTATTTCAGCTTCCTTGTTCCAGTAGGTGACTACCCATTCCTTGTTTACGCTAAAGAAGGCGTCACCTATACTTTCCAAAATCTGCTTTTTTTCCTCATAGGCTTTCTTAAGCTGTTCGGCTGCCTGCTTTCTTTCATCGATATTTTTGAAATAAACCGACACGCCTCCTTTGGATGGATAGGCATTTACTTCATACCAGCATTCGTCTCCCGGGAAGAAGTATTCGAAGGACTGGGATTGGCCGGTGGCTACTACTTCCTGATAGACCGTTTCTAATTGGGTTGCTTTGGCCGCGGGGAAGAGTTCCCAGATTATTTGACCCAATACCCGGGATTCCTTCTGATTAAGGAGGCGTTCTGCTTCTTTGTTGAAATAGGTAAATCTCCACTCAGCATCCAGAGCATAAAAGGCATCTGAAATGCTTCCCAGGATTTCACGAATTTGCAATTCCAATGATTTGGAATTGTGAATATCCTGAAAACTGCCAAAGACCCTTACCGGTTTGTCGCGGATTTTTTCACACTCGCCAATTACGCGTACCCATTTTTGTTTTCCATCCGGATTGCAAGTCAGCACCTCTTCATCAAAGGGAATTCCTTTGACAATCAGGAGGTTCATTTTTTCCTGAATCCTTCTTCGGCTTTCTCCTACACAGAGGTTGATAGCTCTACTGAAGGTAGGAATGAAAGATAGATCCAATTGAAAAATATGGTAAGTCATGGGAGACCAGTACATGAGTTCTTCCCCTTTTGGATTCAGCAAGTTCATTTCCCAGCTACCTATTTTTGCCAAAAGAGTGGCTTGGGTGAGCATATCTTCATTTTTTGCCTCTTGGGTAATATCCAGCACCACCGAATTGTACACCACGGTACCATCTGTAAGGAAGCTGGGAGTTCCTGTTCCCAGTAAGGTCTTCATCTCTCCGCTTGGAGAAATGCTCTTATAGCGACAAATCCAGGTCGTTTTTTGATTTAGAGAATCGGAAATACTTTTTTGAACCTCTTCGTATTCTCCTCCGGCTTTGGTCTGATTCCATACCAGTTGGATATCTTCCATCACCTCCTGAGGACGGTATCCCCACACTTTGTGTGCTCCTTTGGAAACATTTCTCAGCGCATCCGTTCCGTCCGGGAAGACATAATATTGAAATACCACACCTGGAAGATTGTCTGCCAGAGACTGAAGGCGCAATTCTGCCTGTTTTCGCTCGTGGATATCCTGAAAGCTCCCAAATATCCGCACACATTCCCCCTCAATAAATTCAGCACTGCCAATTGCTCGGACCCAACGCTCATTTTTTTTGGCACTGACAAGAACCGCTTCAAAATCAAAAGGCTCCCCTTTTTCTATACAAAGATTTACTGAATCAGCCACCATGGCACGAAAATCTTCCCGGTAAAAATCAATACTGCCGGTAAGCTTAGGCTTGAATGTTTCCGGGTCAGTTTCGTGAAGCTGATGAACCATTTCACTCCAGAAAATTTTTTCTTTGAGCAAGTCCACTTCCCAACTTCCAATACTTGCCATTTGGGAAGTAATCCGGTTGAGCTCCTGCAGCTTTTTCTCAGTGGTCATGTTTCTCGCAGTGGCATAAATTAACCCCTCCTGCATATTGGCTTTCGCTGTCCAGCTCAACCATCTTATTTCCTTACTTTTAGTCAGAAAGCGATTTTGAAAAGCAAGGGAATCCCTCCCTTTTTCCAAGGAGGAAAAAATCCGGGAGGATTCCTCCCTTTCTGAGGGTAAGACAAAATCTTCGAAGGAATGATAGAGAATCTCTTCCTCGGGATATTCCAATAGCTCAGCGCTTTCCTTATTTACCCATAAAAATTTACCCTGAAAATCAAGAATGCAGATCATATCCGGCACGGATTCATAGAGGTGAGTGAGGTTGTTTTCGAGCTGCTTCCGGTTGATTTCCGAACCGATGAAATTATGGAAGTGAGAAAAAAGAGTCTTGTACTGTTCCAGTTTGCCGTGATTTTCTTTAGTTCCAATCAATAAAGCCCCAATTACCTCTCCCTTGTTGATCAATGGAATTCCCAAAACTGTTTGCAGGTTGATTTTTTCGGCGGCTTCTTTTCGGATAAAATCATTCTTTACTACAACAGCATCCCACAATAGCTGCCCCTTGGACTCCCATACTTTTCCAGGCAAGCCTTTTCCCAAAGCGAATTGGGGGTTTTCATTGCTGATCTGGTAGAACACCTCGTCATCGGCAGATTGAAAAAAATGACTCAAATACAATATTTTACTTCGGTCAAGATTTACTGTCCATAATTCCACCCAATCAAAATTTCCGAAACTTCCTATGGTGTTGCACAGGTTTTTGCATGCCATGCCAAAATCTACTTCATTGTGAAAATTCAAGCTGATTTCTGCCAGGAGTTCTCGTTCTCTATCTTTTATTTTCTGCTCTGTGACGTCACGCTGTACAGATATCCAGTGGCTGGGTTTGCCCTTCTCTGTGCCCACCGGGCTAATGGCAAAATTGACCCAAAACGGCTTACCTTCCTTGGTGTAGTTGACCATGGTCACTTCGGTAGACTCCCAATTCCTGAGCTTCTCTCCCATTTCTTTGATCTGCTCGGGATTGGAATCCGGACCCTGAAGAATTCTTGGGTTTTTGCCCAGTATTTCTTCGGAAGTATATCCGGTTACCTTGGTAAAGGCCTGATTGACATAGATGATTTTTGGACCCGGCTCATCCAATGGCTCGCCTTCCGTCATGATGATGGCGTCTGTCGTACTATTGATGGCTTTTTTGAATAGGTGAAGTTGCCGTTGCTCCTCTACTTTCTCTGAAATATCCCGGGAATTGGCTACGATTCCTCTTACCGCCGGATTATCCATCATATTGGTCAATACTGTTTCAATCCATCTCCACTCTTGATTTTTCGTTTTGAACCGAAACGGTTCTACCTGAACCTTTTTCGAGGTCCCTATCTGCACCAGTCTTTCCATGGTCCTCTCCACATCATCCGGATGAATAAATTCAAAAGCACTTCTTCCCAAAAACTCATCGGGATGAATTCCCAAAACGGTCAAACTGGTAGGACTTACATATAGATATTCCCCCTCCTCACTCAAAATGGCGATCAAGTCTGAGCCCTCCTGGACCAAATCCCTGAACCTCTGCTCGCTCAGTTGGAGAAGATGTTCTTGCTCGATCTTTTCTTTGCCATCCCTGGCAACACAATACATCATTCTGGACTGAGTGTCCCATCGAGCAGACCAAAAATTATAGGCAAGTTCACCGTTTTTCTTTTTGTATCTATTGGAAAATGACTTGATCTCCTTACCCTTTAATATAGCTTCTGCTATTTCTTCGGTCTTGGAAATATCTTCCTCCAGAATCAAATGGACATAAGGAGTCCCCACCAACTCCTCAGGAGCGTATCCCCAATGCGACCTTGCTGCCTCACTTACAAATACAAATCTCCCACTGCTATCAATTGTACAAAAAACATCCAAGGATGAATCCATTAACTGGTGAGCTTCAGACCTTTGCTTGACGATTCGACTGATATCTCTGGATAGACAGGCTACACTGACTACCTGACCATTCTCTTCCAGCACAGGATTGAAAACCACCTGATTGTAGCTGATCTCCTGACTTTCCGGATGCAAAAAGTGCTCTTCAAGCTCAAATTGAGCACCTGAAAGAGCCTTATGATAATATGCAGCCCACTTTTCAACATATCCTGAACCAAAGCCTTCAATGAGAACCGATTCATTCAGCTTTTTCTCTTTTCCAGTTACTTTTTGCATCAATTCCAAATAAGCTTGATTGGCATAGATCAGCTTCAATTCTGGATCGATCATCCAAATCAAATCTTTGGACTGTTCAAAGTATAGGTTGGCTATTTGGGTAGGAACTTTCATTTTTCAGATAATTTACAAGGGAATAAGACAATCCCCTCATTGAAAATCTAAATGAACGGCTAATTTCCATAAACAAATTAACTAAAATATAAAAAATTTTGCAAGCGGAAGCTCTCCCCATTAATTGATTCTGGAAGGAAATGGGCTTTTCTCTAGACTAGCCAAAATCTACAAAATCCCATATCTAAGCTTTTTACTTCCATTGAAAACGAATAGACCTAATTGAAAAAACTCAATGAATATCCGCTTTCCTACCTATGAAAAAGTAAGGTAAAGCTAGAATCTCACCTGGAGATGCCAGGGACTGGGGACTGTTTTCCGCAGGCGATTATCCCCACCGTTGACGCGTAGAGTTTCTTTACGGGTAGGATGGTAGCAAAAAAGTAAACCTTCTCTTTTTGGAGGGAAAACCTGATAAAATGGACTGGAAATGGGAGGAGCCCAATTCTCGGTTGTTCCCCCCTCCCTCCATTCAAACCTTCCCCCCACTATTCTCCGTTGGAAAGCTTGTCTTAGCTTCAAAATTGCTTCAGGGTTATCCCTGATTTTAATCCCGACAATGTCAGCATTCCATTTTTCAACCCTTTCCTGATGAAAATTCTCCTGGTCGAAGATAATCCCGAACTCACTCAAAATATTGTAGAATACCTTGAACAACAAGGCCTGCGCTGTGAGGCGGTCACCAGCCGGTTTGAAGCAGAAGACCGCTTGCTGGCCTATGCCTACGACTGCCTTCTCCTGGACCTGATGCTTCCGGACGGCAATGGGCTGCAGCTGCTGGAATGGCTCAAATCCAACGCTATTCCTTTGCCTGTATTAATTATCTCAGCCAAAAATGCATTGGATGACCGACTAAGGGGTTTGGACTTGGGGGCAGATGATTACCTGCCCAAGCCTTTCCATCTAGCTGAACTTCTGGCAAGGCTCAGAGCCATCTACCGGAGGGCTAAGCTGGGGGGAAAGGACGAACTGGTCTTTGGGGAAATCCTGATCCGGATCCAAAGTCTTGAGGTATTTGTCCACCAAACGTTGCTGGATTTGACCAAAAAAGAATTTGACCTGCTGGTTTTTCTTCTGGTCAACAAGAACAAAGTGCTTAGCAAACAATCCATAGCCAACCACCTCTGGGGAGACTACACAGACAATTTGGCCAATTTTGACTTTGTCTATCAGCATATCAAAAACCTACGAAAAAAAATCACTGCCGCCGGAGGAAAAGACTATCTCAGTACGGTGTATGGACTGGGCTACAAATTTGACGAATACGCCCAATGAGACTACTCAATATCCTTACTTTCATCTACCTGCTGCTTACCCTGGGAGCCTTACTTCTT
The DNA here is from genome assembly GCF_036245625.1 of Algoriphagus confluentis. Lineage (NCBI taxonomy): Bacteria > Pseudomonadati > Bacteroidota > Cytophagia > Cytophagales > Cyclobacteriaceae > Algoriphagus > Algoriphagus confluentis. Next base: position 300,586 of record NZ_BTPD01000006.1, on the reverse strand, counting down.
GGAGGAATTTTTATTTACTGGAAGTTGGAATCAGAAATTGATTTTGAAGTCGGCATGGAACTCAACGAACAGATTGATGCCATTGCGGAGCGGGTTCGTCAAGGGGTAGACCCCAAAGCACTTGAAAATGAAAAAATGGAAATCCTTCCCATCCCATTGGCTTGGGAAGAAGAAGAATTGAGCATCAGAGATACCCTGGCCTTTCATGCCCCGGTCAATCGACTCCAAAATCAGCTCAAAGCGAGTAAATCCCTGAAAATAAACGGAAACCATTATCGGTTTTCTTACTTCAATACCGTGATCGAGGCCGAAGACATCACCGAAACTGTCCTCTACATCATGGGATTGGTGTTGCTGGCCCAACTTTTGGCCATTGGATTTTTTTACCGGAGAATCGCTAACCGAATCCTCCTTCCATTTCACCACACGCTGGCCAAAATCCAAACCTTTACCTTTCAAAAGGATCAACCCTTATCCTTTGAACCCAGCAAGATTCAAGAGTTTGAGTTACTCAATCGCTTTTTGGAAAAAATGTCTTTGAAACTGCTCAAAGACTACCGACAGATCAAAGAGTTTTCAGAAAATATTTCCCACGAAATCCAAACCCCAGCTGCCGTGGTGAGAGGCAAGCTGGAACATTTGATGAATCAGGAAATCACCGAAGAACAGGCCCATCTGATTCATTCTGCCTATCAAAGCAATGAAAAAATCCAACGCATCATCAAATCCCTGAGCCTGCTTGCCAAGCTGGAAAATGAGGAATTTGAAGCCCCTGTGCCCTTGAGACTGGATGAACTGACCCAGAAAAACCTGGACTTTCTCCAGGAACTGATCCAGCTTCGTGAAATTCGATTGGAAATCGACCTCAAATCAGGCCTGACTGTGCCCATGCATCCCTACATCGCTGAGGTGATGATCACCAATCTGCTCAGCAACGCCATCAAGCACAACCACCAAAAAGGCTGGATGATGGTTATTCTCAGAGATCAGCAACTGGAAATCATCAATTCAGGTCATCCCCTATCCAAAAATACGGAAGACTTGCTGGAGCGATTTCAAAAAGAATCCTCCCATCCTGATTCCGTGGGTTTGGGCCTGGCTATTGTGCAACAGATTTGCAAAACTTATGGCTTTCGGTTCAGTTATTCCACTAGGGATGAAGTGCATCACGTAGTGGTGAATTTCGGCTAAACTTCAAATTTGATTCAGAAAGTTTGCTTAGCCTTGTTCTGAAAACTACACCTAATAAACCTACCGATGACTTGTGCTGCTCGTATTTTTACCGCCGTTTTGGCCTTTTTCTTTTCTCAAAGCCTGTTCTCCCAAGAACTTACCCTTACCGGGAAGCTCCTGGATGGAAATTCTAAAACTCCGATTGAATTTGCCCAAGTGGCTCTTTTTGAAACAGATAGCACCTCCCAACCTATCACCTATTCCGATACGGATGGAGAGGGAAAATTCTCTTTGAGGATCAAACCGGGCACATATACCCTTAGAGCTTTTTTTATCGGTTATTCAGATTTTGAAATTCCTGGATTGAGGGTTGAAGCCAATCGGGATTTAGGAGAATTGGAGCTGAAAAGTGAAAACCAAAATCTGGAAGAGGTAGTCGTAGAAACCAGCAAAATGCCCGTGAGAACGAGCATGGAAGGCATAACAATAACCCCTGAAAACAACCTTGCCAATACAGGAGGTACTTTACTGGATATCCTGCGCAATACACCCTCTATCTCGGTAGCCGAAGATGGCACGATTTCTCTCCGGGGAAGTAGCGGTACCAATATTCTGATCAATGGCCGAAACTCCTCTCTGACCCAAAATCTGGATCAACTTCCCGCAAGTGCAGTAGAAGAGATTAGAGTCATCAACAACCCCAATGCCCGGTACGATGCCGAAGCAGAAGCAGGGGTAATCGATATTGTTCTGAAAAAAGGGGAAGAACTGGGGACCCACGGGGGATTGGAAGCCACCTACGGGACGAGAAGCCGTACCAATCTGGGAGCGAGAATCAATCGGAGGGGTGTGCGCTGGAATACCTTTGCAGGGTACAATTATCGGGACTGGAAAGATGTGGGGACCCGCACCTCCACCCGGATACTTTTCGAGGAAGAGGAAACTCTCAGGCAAAGCACCGACAATAGCAGAAGAAATGCCGGGCATAATTTCAATTTGGGGGCAGATTATTACTTTGGGAACAGTGTAATCAGCTATGAAGGAGTAGTTCAATCCAGTATGGACCGACAGACCAATACCTTGTTTGCAGAATTGGAAAGACCGGGTCTGGAAGGAGAAAGCTTTGACTATGTGAGAAGAAATGATGAAACAGAATCCGACGATGGATTTGACAATGCTTTGATTTTTGATCATAATCTTGGGGAAAAAGGCCATACGCTTAGGGCTACCCTCAGTCATTCCTACAGAAATCAATTCAAAACCCAAAATATCTCCATTTTCAACGGGACTTTGGATCCCAGCCCTGAAAACCAAACCGGAAGGGAAAGGGCCTTTACCGACGAGGTAAGAAATATTTCTGTAGGACAGGTAGATTATATCCGGCCTTTGCCTTCAGGCAAGCTGGAAATGGGAGTTAAATCTACCATTCGGGAATTTGACAACGACTATCGCTACCTGAGATTTCAGGAAGGCGCCCAGGACTTTGTGGAAGATCCGCTGATCAGCAACCGATTTATCTATCAGGATCAGATCCATGCAGGATACGGAGTCTATTCGAAAACTAAAGACAAGTGGGAATATGCTCTCGGACTGCGGGGAGAATATACACGGGTGGACACCTATCTCGAAAACACCGGGGAGAGAAATGTCCAGGATTATTTTAACCTTTTCCCATCCGTACAGGGCCTTTATAATCTGGATGAAACCCATGCGCTAAAATTCACTTATAGCCGAAGAATTGATCGGCCTACTGCATGGAGGCTCAATCCCTTTCCGGATATTACAGATAGCCTCAATGTCCGCAGAGGAAATCCCGATCTGCAGCCCGAGTTGATCAATTCTTTTGAGTTTGGTCACTTGGCCAATTTCAAAAAGTCCAGCCTCACTACCAATCTATTCTACCGGCATGTCAGTGGACAGTTGGACTTCATCACGATCGTGGAAGACGGAATTTCTTACTCCCAGCCTGACAATTTGCTTTCCTCGGAATCTTATGGATTGGAGCTGATCGGGACCTCAGAAGTGAATGAATGGTACTCTACAAACGGAAGTTTTACCCTCTTCCGGATCGTTGTGGACGGGTCCAATATTTCCGAAGAGTTTACCAATTCCGGATTTTCATGGAATGTAAAGTGGACTCAGGACTTCAAGCTGCCCAAAGGATTTAATTTTCAAATAGCCGCCAACTACGAAGCTCCTGAAATCGAAGCCCAAGGCAGAGATTTATCCCAATATTTTGTGGACATGAGTTTGCAAAAAGGTTTTTTGAAGGATAAAGGCAACCTTACGCTTAGTGTCAGGGATGTGTTCGACACCCGGGTTTTTGCAGGAAATGCCTTAACCAATACCTTTTCCCAGGAATTCCGCTCCAAGCAGGAGACGAGAATTGTGTTGCTATCGGCGAGGTATAGTTTTTAAAGGGGAATGACCCTGTAAGGGTCAAACCATTAATAACCCGGGGTAGGTTGGTGAGCTTGCCGAACCACAACCCGGGGTAAAAAGGTCAACCATTTCCCTCAGCGTTGGCGCAGAATCTCAATTTGGAAACCATAGGTCAATGCCAGCAAGATGGAACCGATTCAATAAACAAGGATCAAGTTTGGGATCTCGAATTCTAGATAGCAGTTTTTTACCCCTCCCTAGCCCTCCGCCGCGGCGGAGAGGAGTTGGATACGGTAGATCCTCCGGATCTAAATGCTTACGATTCAAGGATGAAAAGCCCTACCACATAATCACCTCATCACTCCTTCTCCTTTCAAAGTTCCTGAACAGATTCAAGGTGACCATAAACTCATGAACTCCACCGGGCAACAGATAGCTCGTAGCCACCGGAAACTCATACACATAGCCCAACCGTAATTTCCCAGCCAAAAAGCCCACCTGTGCATTGGTCGCATAGTCAAACCTGTGGCCCACTCCTACCCAAAGCCTGTCCATCATCAAAACTTTGAGATTCAACTCCATCACATCCGGAAGATCCTTTCTTGATCGGAAAAAACCATTGGCAATCACTGCCAGATTCTCTGTAAGTGCCTCCCGAAATCCTGCCTGAATCATCTGCTCGGCAGGATACCCATCTATGAACTCATCTCCATTTTGGATATTCCCTCCATTCACCCGGTGAATCCCGTAGGAGACGTAATAGTTGGCATGAGTCAGAGCCAACCCGATATTTAAATCAATCACATTGGTGTTGCTGAACGTACCGACATACTGACTGATCGTCGGATCGTTCAGCTCCTCGGTAGTCAACGCGTTCCCGTCCAGCCGGATACTCTGATAGCTCACCCCCGTCCCCAATCGCAGGTTGTGGTTCTCTGTCAGGCGAACCCTGGCTGCATAATTAACTGTGACTTCGTTTTCCCTGAATGCCCCAAAGTTGTCCTGCATCAAATTCACCGACAAGGCATTCTTGCCCAGCAAAGCCGGATCCTCCTCTCCCGCAAGTTCCCCAAAGTCCAGTTCGGCCGAAAGAAAATAGGTCTTCGGTGCTCCCTCGATTCCTCCCCACTGATTGCGGACAAACCCTCTGAACATACTGCCCTCATAGCCGGTGAGCGCTGGATTGAAGTACCCCTGAAAATGGGAAAACTGGCTGACAAACTTTCGGGATTGGGCCTGAACCGAAGCCGAATTGATTACCAGGATCACAAAAAGTCCGATTGAGATGTTGTGTATGTAGCGATTCATATTTGATGTCTTTATTTGATGGAAAAATCAGGAGATCCCAATGAACAGGATCTCCTTTATCATGGCTATTGTCTTAACAGGTTGAGTACTCCGCGTCTCAGTTCTCCGGTTTCCTCTACTTCAATGACCCAGAAGTAGGTGCCTACGCCCACTTCTTTTCCATTAAAGGTACCATCCCATTTCTGGTCCGGATCTTCGGTGTAGAACATCCGCTGTCCGCCCCTGTCAAATACCTGAACCCGTGCTCCTCTGAAGTAGCGAAGATCTGGAACACCCCAGGTGTCATTGACCCCATCTCCATTAGGGGTGAAGGTATTGGGCACCTCGATCTGTTCCAGGGATCTGCGGGTTCGGGTGATCTCAAAGTCCCTGGTGATTACATTTCCGGCCCGGTCCATGGCTTCCACCCGGACAGTGAATGAAGTCTCACCGGCAGCTTCTTCTGCACTGCTCCAGAACAGGATTCCATCAATGATTTCAAAGAACCCATTGTCTGCCACTCCCGGTACCAGCCTGATCTCGTGCACATCGTCACTAGGATCAATCACCGTGAAGGCTCCAACTTCAATAAAGAACTCCGTGGGACTTCCCGCAAACTGATCATTGCTCAGTGTGATATCCAAAGGAGCCGGCTTGGGCAATACCTGAATGCTGAACAGTGGAACCTGACCAAAGACATTGTTCAGTCCAGAAGGAAGTTCCGAAACAGTACCCGACAGGATGTAGGTGGCTGATTGGATAGGATTGTAGTTGTTTGTATTCCAGGTGACGTCTACATTGACCAATGCGCCTTTTCCGGTGATGGCCACCACTTCTGCAGGAAGTGCTATCGAGGCTATCGGTGTTCCCCAAGCCACTTCTGTACTTTGATCAATGAAGCTCACAATCGCACGTTCAGCCAGATAGTCCGGAATTCCGTCTCCGTCAGTATCCAGGAAGTCAGCAGGATCATTTGGATCAGTTCCTTGTTGGTTTTCCACAAAGTCAGGTACTCCGTCGCCATCCCCGTCTTGCTGATCATCCGGATCGTTGGGATCTGTTCCTTGCTCATTTTCCACAAAATCCGGAACTCCATCCCCATCGCTGTCCAGGAAGTCATCCTTATCTGCCGGATTGGTTCCCTCTTCCAATTCCACATCATCCGGAACTCCGTCGCCGTCCCGGTCCACCCGGACGATTTCAAAGTCTGCCGAAGTGAAATTGATTGTGTAGTTTGCTCCTGCACTTAGGCTGCCCAGGGTAATCGGATAGATGCCTACCGCTTGACCCGGCGCCCTGTTCAGGGTTCCTGTAAGTAGACTCTCATCATCTCCTTCACCGAAGTTGGAAGCTGTAAAGGTCAATACCGGATCCAAATCCCCGAAGTCCTTGCTCTGCCCTGAATCTGCAATCACCTCGAGGGTTCTTGGGGTAACTGTCAAATCAGCAGTCAAGACCAGTGTAATATAATTGCTGCCCGTGATCGTGGCCGTCACTTCATGGGTGCCTACATTGGTTCGGCTGTTGTTCGTATACGCCACCGAAGTTCCTGTTGGAAGAGTACCCGTTATCGCCAAGGACTTGGCTGTGCCGTCGAAGACAAAGCTGCCGTCTGCAAAGGTGATTCCCGTGATCGTGGCCGGGGTGATCGTCAGATCAGCAGTCAAGACGAGAGTCGTGTAATTGCTGCCCGTGATCGTAGCCGTCACTTCCTGGGTGCCCACATTGGTCCGGCTGTTGTTCGTATACGCCACCGAAGTTCCTGTTGGAAGAGTACCCGTTATCGCCAAGGACTTGGCCGTACCGTCGAAGACAAAGCTGCCGTCTGCAAAGGTGATTCCCGTGATCGTGGCCGGGGTGACCGTCAGATCAGCAGTCAAGACGAGAGTCGTGTAATTGCTGCCCGTGATCGTGGCCGTCACTTCCTGGGTGCCTACATTGGTCCGGCTGTTGTTCGTATACGCTACCGAAGTTCCTGTTGGAAGAGTACCCGTGATCGCCAAGGACTTGGCCGTACCGTCGAAGACAAAGCTGCCGTCTGCAAAGGTGATTCCCGTGATCGTGGCCGGGGTGACCGTCAGATCAGCAGTCAAGACGAGAGTCGTGTAATTGCTGCCCGTGATCGTGGCCGTCACTTCCTGGGTGCCCACATTGGTCCGGCTGTTATTCGTATACGCCACCGAAGTTCCTGTTGGAAGAGTACCCGTTATCGCCAAGGACTTGGCCGTACCGTCGAAGACAAAGGCTCCATCCGCAAAGGTGATTCCCGTGATCGTAGCCGGGGTGATCGTCAGATCAGCAGTCAAGACCAGTGTAGTATAATTGCTGCCCGTGATCGTAGCTGTCACTTCCTGGGTGCCCACATTGGTTCGGCTGTTGTTCGTATACGCCACCGAAGTTCCTGTTGGAAGAGTACCCGTGATCGCCAAGGACTTGGCTGTACCGTCGAAGACAAAGCTGCCGTCTGCAAAGGTGATTCCCGTGATCGTGGCCGGGGTGATCGTCAGATCAGCAGTCAAGACGAGAGTCGTGTAATTGCTGCCCGTGATCGTAGCCGTCACTTCCTGGGTGCCCACATTGGTTCGGCTGTTGTTGGTATATGCCACCGAAGTTCCTGTTGGAAGGGTTCCCGTGATCGCCAAGGACTTGGCCGTGCCGTCGAAGACAAAGCTGCCGTCGGCAAAGGTGATTCCCGTGATCGTAGCCGGGGTGATCGACAGATCAGCAGTCAAGACCAGTGTAGTATAATTGCTGCCCGTGATCGTAGCCGTCACTTCCTGGGTGCCCACATTGGTTCGGCTGTTGTTGGTATAAGCTACACTTGTTCCTGCAGGAAGGATTCCCTTGATCGCCAAGGACTTAGCCGTGCCGTCGAAGACAAAGGTTCCGTCCGCAAAGGTGATTCCCGTGATCGTAGCCGGGGTGATCGCAAAGTTTGCAGGGATAAAATTGATGGAATAATTAGATCCTGCGCTTAGGCTTCCCAATTGAATTGGATAAGACCCAACATTTTCTCCTGCACCTCTTGTAAGTGCACCTGTTAGAATACTTTCATCATCTCCTCCAGCAAAACCGGAAGCCGCAAAGGTGAACACTGGATCGGCTTGACCAAAGACTTTACTTTGGCCTGCATTTGCAGTAATGGTCAGGACCTTCTCTGCAATTTCAAAATTGGCTGAAGTGAAATTGATCAGGTAATTCGAGCCTGCTGAAAGCGAACCAAGGGTAATCGGGTACGTACCCACATTTTCGCCTGGAACTCTGCTCAATGCTCCTGTGAATATGGATTCATTATCTCCATTACCAAAATTGGATGCAGTGTAAAGGAATACGGGATCCATCTGTCCAAATTCCTTAGCCTGATTAGGATTGGCTGAGACATTCAATGTTCTAGGAGTAATCTCAAAATTCGCTCCCGTGAAGTTGATGGTATAATTCGGTCCTGCGGAAAGGGTACCCGGATTGATGGAATAAGTACCTACATTCTCTCCGGCAGTTCTTGTCAAAGCTCCGGTCAGAATGCCCTCATCATCCCCATTTTCAAAGCCACTTGCCTGATAATTGAATACTGGATCAGCTTCGCCATAGATTTTACTTTGACCGGCATCAACCGAAATAGTCAACGTCTTCGCGGTAATCGCAAAGTCTGCTCCGATAAAGTTGATCGTGTAGTTAGGTCCAGCATCCAAGCTACCCAGATTGATGGCATAGGTGCCCACATTCTCTCCGGGAGTTCTTTCCAAAGCTCCAGTAATTATACTTTCATCGTCTCCGTTTTCAAAACCACTTGCCTGATAGGTGAAGATCGGATCGGCTTCGCCATAGATTTTACTTTGACCGGCATCAACCGTGATGGTCAACGTCTTCTCGGCAATCGTGAAATCTGCCCCGGTGAAGTTGATCGTGTAGTTCGATCCCGCACTTAAGGTTCCAATAGTGATCGGATAAGTACCTATGTTTTCTCCAGGTACCCGAGTTAAGGCACCAGTTAGGATTGTTTCGTCTTCAGCGCCAATAAACCCGGATGCAGTATAACTAAACACTGGATCAGGGGATCCAAACACCTTACTTTGATTCGGGTTTGCGGTAATTGAGAGAGTTGCCTGAGTGATATCTGCCTCCAAGCCTGCAGGTAGTACGATCTCATAATTATCCTTATCATCACCATCCAAGGCTAGCCCAGTAACAGTTACTGGAATTGCCAAGCCTACATTATCCTGTGTAAAATTGGCTACAGGTGTACCGATCACTGATACGTCATCAGAGCCAATAGCTATAACTGTAGGAGTACCCGATAAAGTAGCCTGAGTTGTCCCATCATACACTTTATCGTTTGCAGATAATCCAGTAACCACAAGATCCCTAGGTGAAATGGAAGCTGTGGAAGTAGGCGAACCGGAATAATCAATTTCATAAGATGATGCATTTGCACCCCCCAGGTTGACAGAAGTGATTCTGACCTCTTTTCCAACGCCAACATTTTTATCCACAAATTCAGTGGTTATATCATTTATAAAAACATTAGGTGCGGATGCATCTATACCAACCAAATTCAAACTGGCTATGATAAATGATGCAGACCTTGTGCCATCATAAACTTTACTATTGGCGCTAAATGATCCAGTGATCTGAAGAATGCTTTTTTTGATTTCAAAATCAGCAGGAATAAAATTGATGGTATAGTTTGGTCCTGCACTTAAGTCACCTAGATTGATGGCATAAGTTCCTGTATTTTCACCGGGATCTCTTGACAATGCTCCGGTTAGGATACCTTCATCATCGCCGTTTTCAAAGCCACTCGCTTGATAAGTAAATATGGGATCAGCCGCACCAAACAGTTTACTCTGACCGGCATCCACCGTGATATCTAAGGTCTTCTCGGTTATCGCAAAGTTCGCCCCTGTGAAGTTTATCGTATAGTTTTTGCCCGCTGCGATGGTGCCCAATTGGATTCCATATAAGCCAACGTCCTCACCTGCCACTCGAGTCAAGCTTCCTGTAACTACCGATTCCGTGTCAGCATTTTTTAAGCCTGATACAGTATAGGTGAATGTAGGTTCTGCCTCGCCATAAACTTTGGATTGTCCTGGATTGGCTGTGATACTCAATGGAGCAGGAATAATCTCGAAATCCTCCCCTCTGAAGTTGATGATATAATTAGGTCCTGCACTTACAGTGCCAAGGTTGATTGGATAGAATCCAACATCTTCCCCAGGAGCTCTGCTTAAAGACCCTGTAACAATCGAACTCGGGTCCCCATTTGTAAAACCAGATACAAAAAAGCTTAAAAATCGGTCAGGATCGCCATATCTTTTTACCAGTCCCCCCGGGACGGTGACATTTAAAGTGGCAGGAGTAATTTCAAAGTCCGCACCCACAAAATTGATGGTATAATTAGGCCCTGCATCCAGTGTGCCCAGATTGATGGCATAGGTGCCTACTCCCGAACCAGCTACTCTTGCCAAAGCACCGGTCAATATGGATTCGTTATCCCCTGCCTCAAAGCCGCTTGCGGTGTATCTAAATACCGGATCAGAAGTACCATAGACCTTGGTCTGTCCAGGATTCACTGTAATGGTGAGAATTTTCGGCACCACCTCAACGATCACAGTAATACCGACCTGAGAAGAATTGCCATTCACGTCTGTCACAGTATAGATCACAAAATTCAACCCTTCATCGGCTTTGGTAAATGATGTTTTATTGAATGTCTGTGATAAAATCCCACAATTGTCCGTCGACCCTTCATCAATCATGGCAGGTGTCAATTCCACCGTACCAAATGCATCTACCTTGAGGGTTATCCCGGCTTTAGCCCGAATTATTGGGTTCGTATTGTCTTGGATGACAATATTTTGGTTTTGGAAAGTAATGTTTCCATTGCCATCATCATAGGACCAGGTAACCACAGTAGTGCCTTGAGACGTAATAGGTAAAGTGGCATTATTTGTAATTGTCACAGGACCTCCGCAATTATCCGTAGCCGTCGGTGGAGTGAGAGTCGTCACCTCACATTGGGCCGTGATATCAGGCAATGACACCAAAACAGGAGTCGGCGCAGTGATGTCATCAATAATCACATTCTGATTCTGGAACGTAATATTTCCATTACCATCGTCATAGGACCAGGTTATTACCGTGGTGCCTTGGGTTGTAATTGGAAGAGTTGCATTATTTGTAATCAGGATAGGACCCCCACAATTATCGGTAGCTGTAGGAGGAGTCAAGGATGTCACTTCACATTGGGCTGTAATATTTGGCAAGCTCAATACATCAGGAACCGGCGGAGTCGTATCGTCAATGGTTACGTTCTGGACTTGCGTACTCGTATTCCCATTCCCGTCGTCAAAAATCCAGGTAACCACTATAGTTCCTTGAGTGGTTAAAGGCAAGTTTACAGAAGTGGTCCCAATGACCGTTCCAACTATATTATCGGTAGCTGTAGGAGGAGTCAGGCTGCTCACGCTACACTGAGCAATACTATTCTGCAGATTGGCCAGATCCAGCACAGGCGCGGTGGTATCCTTTATTTTCGAATCTGAAACATCAGCCCCTACATTTCCAACTTGATCTACCAAATTAACTGTAAGGGTGATTGTTCCGTCTTCCAAACCAAGCAGACTTATACCGGTAATTTGGTCGTTTGCCGAGGCGATAGTACCCGAACCGGAAACAGGAGCCCCTCCTCCAGAGCTCTCAAACTCATACGTATAGGTTGCCCCGAGAATTGCTCCAGCAAAAGTAAAGCTCACATTTGCGGCATTGGTGTTGTTGATAGGATCTTGATCGATGGATACACTATATCCTGAAGGCGCTATTGCGTTAACCAAAACCCCGGCAGTGGATCCCACGCCGTTTAATGTCAAATTCGCATCTACCCCTGAGACACTTTGGATACTTCCACCATTTGAGGCGAGAGTTCCTATCTCAATACCATCCAAATCCAAGTCTCCCGGCTGTACCGTGTATCTGAAAACAAGTGCAGAAGAACCTGAACCCGAAAGGTAATTGGCTGCTCTACCCGTACTTCCAATGGTCAAACTGAGGCTAGGAATTCCACCTAAAGTATTGACAACCACTGCCTCTGAGATGTTAACTGTAAAATCCAAATTCTGCCCTGCCCCATAAATTCCATTGGCAGGCACGAAGACCGAAGTAAGGACAGGTACTGGCACCACATCAATCCTGATCGTTCCGAAGGAAACAGGAACTCCGCCACCGATACCTGTATTGCCATTGTCATTGGCAGATATGCTTAATGTTGCCGCATTATTTCCTGTTACTCCGGGAGCATTGGTGTACTGAATGGAAGATGGGGCATTCAAAAAGCTTTCAATGGCAGAGGCAGTCCCTTCAAGCGTCATGACTCCGGCAGTTGGGAAGTTTACCGTTACGCCTCCTCCACCTGATGCAAAAATCGTCCCTGTGGATATAACAAAGGTCAAAGAAACTGGATTGGAACCTGCATCTACATCTTCGAAAGTACCAGAGGAAAGATCAATATTACCGATAACCCCTTCCTGAACAACAATACTGGTAGGCAATCCGGTGAAAGTAGGATCGTCATTTATCGCAATCACCTCAATGATTTTGCTTGAGGAATTACTAAATAGCTCTCCGTCATTAATTTGGAAATGGACTGTTCGATCCAAAGGACTTGGGTTTTCAGAGGTATTGATGAAAGTCACCGATCTCAGGGCTGCTTGCCATTGAAATACCGATGCTAAAGCCCCCGCTGAGGACAAGGTCAAAATTCCCTGAGCCCCATTAAAGCTGGAAGAAATATTTCCATACAGGGCAGGATTACCTGTGAAAGCCAGAAAATCACTGCCTGATTCATAGTTTCCGGAGATGGTAACCGTTGCAAAAGCAAGAGTTGGACTATCCGGGTCCTCTAAAGCAAGTTCTGAATCAACCGGAATCGCGGGTTCGTTTTCGTTGAAAACCGTTACCCCCGGACTGGTCGTAATCGTTGGAGCATCGTTGACGTTGGCAATAGTCAACCTAAAGTCAGTAAATACTGATCCTCCGTTTCCATCATTTGCCGTCACCCGGATTTCAAGCACACCTACATCAGTATTCAGCGGGGTCCCACTGAATGTCCGGTTTGGTCCGTCAAAACCAAGCCATGCAGGCAAAGGATTGCCGTCGATTAGGCTTGCAGTATAGTTCAGGACATCCCCTACGTCAATGTCGTTGAAGGTATTGATTCCAAACTGAAAATTGTAAGCCAAATCCTGGGTTGCATTTTGATCGGGAATGGGATTGGCCACTGTAGGCGGATCGTTGACATTGATCACTGTGAGATCAAAGGTATCTGTGACTTCTCCTCCATTTCCATCACTGGCAGTCACGTCAATACTGATTGTTCCTACATCCGAATTCCTGGGAGTTCCGCTGAAGGTTCTTGTTATGGGATTGAAGCTTAGCCAAGCCGGCAAGGATCCTCCTCCGTTTAGCTGAGCCGAATAGGTTAATATATCCTCTGCATCCGGATCCTGGAAGGTATTTGCAGCAAACTGAAAACTGAACGCTGCATCTTGTGTCGCATTTTGATTGGGAATGGGGTTAAGGACAATCGGACCATCGTTGACATTGCCAATAGTCAACCTAAAGTCAGTAAATACTGATCCTCCGTTTCCATCATTTGCCGTCACTCGGATTTCCAGCACACCTACATCAGTATTCAGCGGGGTCCCACTGAATGTCCGGTTTGGTCCGTCAAAACCAAGCCATGCAGGCAAAGGATTGCCGTCGATTAGGCTTGCAGTATAGTTCAGGACATCCCCTACATCAATGTCGTTGAAGGTATTGATTCCAAACTGAAAATTGAAAGCCAAATCCTGGGTTGCATTTTGATCGGGAATGGGATTGGCCACTGTAGGCGGATCGTTGACATTGATCACTGTGAGATCAAAGGTATCTGTGACTTCTCCTCCATTTCCATCATTGGCAGTCACGTCAATACTGATTGTTCCTACATCCGAATTCCTGGGAGTTCCGCTGAAGGTTCTTGTTATGGGATTGAAGCTTAGCCAAGCCGGCAAGGATCCTCCTCCGTTTAGCTGAGCCGAATAGGTTAATATATCCTCTGCATCCGGATCCTGGAAGGTATTTGCAGCAAACTGAAAACTGAACGCTGCATCTTGTGTCGCATTTTGATTGGGAATGGGGTTAAGGACAATAGGATCTGAGTTTCCGGCAATAACCTCAATGGCGATGGTTCCAAAAGCAACCGAGGTTCCTCCCCCTGTACCGGTATTCCCATTGTCATTGGCCGAAAGACTTAAACTCGCCATACTGGCACCTGAAGCATTGGTATACTGGATGTTGGTTGGCGTAGTCAGGAAGTTAGCAATGGCTGTTGCTGTCCCATCCAAATTCATGGCACCGGGAATTGGGAAAGTTACGGTAACCCCATTTCCACTACTGGCAGCCAAAGTACCACCAGAGACCAGAAACGACAGGGTTACATTCCCATTGCCGGAATCCGGATCTTCAAAAGTGGCTGCCGATAGGTCGATGTTACTCGCCACACCATCCAGGACAGTAATTGAAGTAGGTAAGCCAGTAAATGTAGGATCATCATTGACAGCACTGATAATCACGTGGACAGTCAAGGTGTTAGACGATAAACCAGAAGCATCTTTGACCACTATTGAAATGCTACGTATATCATCAGTTCCTCCAACTGTAGGGTCATTCCCATTGTGACTAAACTCGATTGATTCCAAGACGTTTACCATTTGAGCTACGGAACCCGTTCCTGAAAGGGTAATCACATTATTCAATTGAGAAACAGTATACGGACCAGGGCTTTCCACTGAAAGAATATCACCACTTATCCCGTCATTGAGGGTGATTGTCGCTTCTATTATATCATCGCCTTCTGGATCTGTTAGAATAATATTTCCACCAGCATTAAACGGAGTCGGAGAGCCATCTTCTGTATAGGAAATCACCCGATTCCCATCGAATACTGGTGGATCATTAACTGGCTCTATATCAAAAGTTACCGAGGCGGTATTGGAATCGGCAGTTCCATCATTACTAATGAAAGAAATCGTTCCGGCATTGGCCCCGCTTAGATTAGGAGTAGGAGTGAATATGGCGGCATCCAAGGCAGCATTGACCGCTGTCAGAGTTCCCGATGCGGTGAAATTACTGCTCCCGTTTCCGTCTCCGCCAAAAATGATTCCGGTGGTCCCTATGGTCAGCGTGCCTCCGGTGATCGTAAAGGTCAGCGTCTGATCGTCACCATCTTCATCGCTGACTTGTATGTCATCAGCCAGAGCTGTAGGTGTATCTTCCAGCACCATTGGGGCTGTTGGTGGAGTAGCAACAGGAGGAGAATTGGTTTGCTTGACTTTTGTATCTGTGGCGGGACTTCCTTCATTGCCGGAAAGATCGGTCAGGGTAAATGAAAGGGTAATGTTGCCATCTGGCAAGCCACTGAGATCAATGCCTGTCACTTGCCCACTAGCTCCTGAAACCATTCCTGAATTGGTCACGGGAGTACCTCCCGCATCACTGCTGAAGGTGTACTCGTAGGTGGTCCCCAACTCAGCACCCGAATAGGTAAAACTTACCGTCGTTTGGTTCGCTGCCGTAATTGGATCCTGATCAATAGCAACTGAATATCCCGAAGGAGGGGTAATATCCTGACACCATTCAAAATTATCCAGGTTTAGATACACAAAACTTCCCCCCAAAGTGATTTCCAACCGATCAATCAGGGTATTTGAATTATCCTGACCTGCTTCAGTGGATAAATCCAAAAGGGTATAGCCCGAATTTTGGGTAAATGTGGTATTGAACCCGGTGGATTTGGTAAAGGAAAACTCTTCCGTGGCTCCGCTAAAACCTTTCACTGTCACCGTTCCGTTGGTTGTAGGAGCACTTCCGGAGGCGAAAGAAGAAAGGAATAAGGCTATTTGGGATACCGTGATCTTTCGATCGGGTGAATTGATGGAATAAGGTCCGGCTCCTGTATTTTTCAGGTTCAGTTTGGATCCACCAATTCCTGTGGTAGGTACCTCCTGACTGATGGTCCAGTTGCCTGTCAGGTTAAAATTAAGACCATTGCCTGAAAAAGAAGTCGAACCATTGATCTCATCCTCAAAGGTTTCAATAAAGCAGGCTCCTACCAAATGCTCCTGCCCGGAGGTAAAGACCGGTGAAGGGGTATTTCCGATGGCATCCCGAATATCATTTCCTGCGGCCAAATCTACACGAATAGCTCCCTCCCCTGAAATACCGGATACCGTTAACACATATTGGGATCCACTTCCCGAGATGCCAGATAGGGTACCCGTAGCCGTGCCTGTAGTAAACAGTTGGAAATCATGGGTGGTAACATTCAAAGCATTTTCATCAAAAAGCAGGTCAAAATTCACCGAAGTGGCTGTGGAAAGGGCTGTGCCGTCAGGAATTGAGGAAATAAGGCGTGGAGCCTGAGTATCCACATCCGGCACTTGCTGACAGAAGCGGAAGTTGTCCAGCAACAATTCGGTAAACCCGTCAGCAATGACAAATTCCAGCTCGTCTACATTGACATTCCTATAATTTGCAGCTCCATCGGTGGCAAAATTGAGGGTGAAAAAGCCTCCGTTTACGGTTCCACTGGTGGGAAATCCGGAGGTTTTGAGAATGGAGAATACGATGGCTCCATCTTTTTTACCCCGGACAGTCAGGCTCCCTGTGGCAGTAGGATTATCTCCATTGCTGCGGTCCGAAAGAAAAACATCCACCGTATTCATGGTGAAATCCTGGGCACTGGTGAGGGAAAATGTTCCTGCCGTATTGTTGTTTTTGATGTACTTATTGGAAGGATTCGTTCCTCCGGGGCTTACTGCTCCAAATCCCAGACGGGCTTCGATTTCCAATCCTGAACCCAAGGTAAAGTCCCGTCCGTTGCTGGCAAATGAGGTGGCACCGTCCGAAATTGAACCTATTTCAAAGGTTTCGGTGAAGCAGAATGTCGAGTTAAAAACCTGCCCACTACTAAAGGCATTGGTTCCGGTATTTCCATTGGCATTGGTGATATCGGTGTTGGCTTGGAGGTCCAAGCGGATAGTCCCTTCAGGCGAAATGGAATTGACGCGTACGGTAAAAGTGCTCCCTGAGCCGGTGACTGAAGCTATACTTCCACTAGCAGAGCCTACCGTGACCAACTGAAAATCATCAATGCTGACATTTAAGGCTGTTTTATTGAAATTGACAATGAAATCAACTGAAGTTGCAAAAGTAGAGGTGACCTGAGGAGCAATCGAGGTGACTTGAACAGGGTCTGTATCCACAGGAACGAAAACAGGCCCATAGGTAAAATGATCGAGGTACAAGTTCAGGTCTGTCCCTTGAATTCTGATTTCATCCACATCATAAAAGTCAGCATCCCCGGCAAAATCCTTGAGACCGGCTGTAGCTGAATTAAATTGAATGTTTTTGGCAGAACCTACCGGATTTCCATTTTTGAACCCTTGAATAGTACCATTTTGGGAAACTCCCGCTATCGCGGTAGCTTGTAAATAAATACTTCGAAACTGAAACTCTGCCCCCCCATTTCTGGTGATGGTCCATCGGGTGAGGGCACCCGGAGTCACATTGTTGTCGTAAAGTGTGGTCGTATTCTGAAAGCCCAATCCGGTTCGGGAAACGATTTGTCTGCCACTTGCCGGTGGAATATTTACAGCAAAAGTAAACCCCTCCCTGTTGTATGCCAATCCCAGCGCCACATCATTGGATAAATCATTGAAGTTGATGGTGGTTTGAGCCAAGGCTTCCTGCCCAAAAAAAGCAAAAACCAACAAACTGATGTACAGTAATTTTTTCAGCATAAGAAAAGAGAATAAAAGTGAAATAGGATTGTCCACATTCTTGGCAGTCGATTTCTTACCTTTTGTTGTGGGGAAGGTATTCATCGACTTCACTCAGTCCGAGCGATCAAAGTGCCCAATCTTCTACTATTTACCGAATTTTTTATTAAATAAACAAGTAACTGACACCTAAGCGGATAGGCTCAAATTGAAAGTAAAAAGCCTTTGAGCCCTAAGACCCAAAGGCGTAAATGGTTTAGTTTCTGCTTGGGAAAATACCCTCCAAAGCGATGACATAATTCACGCCCAAATAAGGGTTTCTGTTGTTGAATGGAATACTCTGTCCGGTTTCTGAGATACTTTGGGGAGACATGGTTTCGTTCGGAAAACTTCCGTAAGAATTTACATTGACTACAGGACTGGACCTGTCTACCTGAAATTGACATTGGGAAAGAACCGCTCCTCCGGGACTGGAAGTCGTGCCTGCTGCTGAGCTTGCATTTAACAGGTGATTATGAGCAGGCAAATTAGCCGAATTCAGGCGCACTTGCTCTGCCCCACTCCGCTCACCGATTTGCACACTGGAAAGCCCGGGACCATTTCCCATTCCCACAGCACTTCTTCCTCTCAGGTCAGGCAAGGCAAAAGTGGTCCTTCCATCCCCTCCATACATCGTCCCGAGTAGGGAAAATAAGGCACTATTCTGCGCAATCGATAATAATCGACCATCGCAAAATGCCCAACCTCTAGGCTCAAAATTAAAGCCTACCATCATAATTTGTCCAAGAAATGGCTCCATAATAATTATTATTTAAGTGAAAGATAAAAAGAAATTCAACGAATAACACAGGCTTACCCAAGGCAAACCGTAATAAATAATCTCATCAGAAAAACTTTCAGAACCAGGAAATTCACCACGCTATCCTGTTTTCTGGCCTGAATTCTGATTTTAAAAGCTAAGGAATCATGGATTTATTGTTGTATCCGGAACGATGCGCATAGGTCTTCAATAGCGAGTTTTCCTTGATGAAAAATCCCCTCAGCCCTCTTGGTAAAGGGGAAAACGCCTACTTGGAACCTCAAAACCTAGTTTAAATCGGTAACGTGCAAGCATGCGGATATACAGATTGATTTAATATTTATTAATTAGGTAAAAGATAAATTACCCTGAAGAAAGCCTAAAATCAGAGCAATTGAGCAATAAGAATCAGTTTTGTTTTACTCCGGCAAAACATTTGGCACCCGAGGCCTAAAATTTTCAATAAGGTATCAAATTAATTCCATATGGACTTCTTTAACTTTAATCTTTTTTTTAGCGGGAAATCCCCCTTGATCAACCGTAGACCAATAGATTTAGTATTTGGCTTTTTGGGTCAGGCTAAGCCAGTCAAGCCACCCTGAGGAATCCAAAGCATGTTGAGCAAAGAGTAGGGAGGAAAATCCAGCTTCGCCAACTTCTCCTCCCCTTTTTCCTTTTGCTCCCCATCGGATGGCCTCACCCGGTCTCTGAATCAATAGCTTTGCCAAGGCCATTTTGTCCTCTCTGAGTCAGGAGGGAAAAACTCCTTTGAATTTTCCAAAGCGGAATGGAATAGCCCCCTTCGGTAGTTACCATGAGCCTGAAAAGAGGTCAATTGAACCTACCTATCCTATGGGCATATCCTCTTCCCTTCAGGCAAACTAAATTCACCCACTTAAGATGCTGGAATTGCTGTGGGGTAGTGAAAAGACCAAAAGGAACAAACTAGCTCCTTTTGATCCGATTTCATGGTAGGTATTAGGCATTGGATGTTCCTTCTACCACTACCTCAGCCGCCTGAAGTCCAGAGGTGAGCAGATTTGCAGCTGCCATGACCAGGATAAATATATTTCTGGATTCTTCCTCCTCGTCATTTACGGCAAATGCGTAAGAGATTCTTGAAACATACGAAGTTACGTTGCTCAGTTCATCCAAAACTGCATCAGCCAAGGCGTAATCCGCTTTTTCCTGCATCAATTCCACCAAATGCCAGATTGTAGCAATCACTCCCGGGAATACCAATAAGGCATCGATAGCAGCTCCGGTACCTCTTCCGTCGGCAGCGGCCAGAAAACTTAACTTAGAACTCGCTCCGAATTTCTTCTGGAGGTAAGAGGAAAACATGATCTTGGAGATGATCCGAATCCCTGTGGTTCCAGAGGCCAGGTAGCTAAAGATCTTGTTTTGAATTGGATCTCTTGGAACAAGGAAGTTGGCTATTCCGATAGACCCTCCTGCCACAATCCCTAAAACAGCCGCAGGAATGGCAAAAGGATTTTCTTCAGAGGAAAGGATTTCTGCTTCCAAAGAATCTACAAAAGCGGAAATAAATGTGGCGATGGTACCCACACTATGGCCAAGGAGGAAGACTGCCTCCTGGGCCACGTGGGGCATTTTAATCGGGCCGGCCTGGTCTCCCCTGGCTTGGGCCTGCACCCCAGCTGTAGCATTCAGCTTTTGAAGAGCGCGGGGAGTAGTCTGCTGGAATGCCTGCTGAAGCTGATCGATACTTGTGGCATTGATCAGAAACTGGGTATAGGTATCGTCAGGAAAAGGAGCCACCCCTTTTGCAAGTTTATACACCACGGTAAATGCCACTCCGGATATCCAACACATCAAATCCAAAATGGAAATATCCGGAATACCGATTGCGTTCAAAATGTCTGAAATGACCGGAATATGGATTTTGGTATCCAAAATACTGACAAGTGCATGGCCAATATCTGTCAGAATATTCAACAAAGCATCTACCACTACCTGTACGCTACTCAGCAGGGTGTCTGCCAAGATTGCAATCACCCGCTGAATGATCTGTACTCCTGTCAGGGAAGAAAAATCATGAACCAATTGTTTCAACTGATCAAAAGCAGCACCCAATACCTCTGCTTCCTGCTCTACTGCATCGAGCAAATCCTTGATTAGGGACTCCAGAAGATCAATCACCGGGGAATCACCAACGGTGGAGATATTTCCTGCGTTGTTTTGGAAGTGATGGGTAAGATGGAGGGAGCCTGAATTTTGGTTTTGGGATGGATTGGATGCGGATTTCGTCGGTTTTTGGGAAAATTTATCTCCCAAAGGAGACCAATCGGTGATTTGTGCCCAATCGTTGATTTTTCCTTCTGCGGTCTGAATCATCTGATCAAATTCAGTCTTCAAGGTCTGGAGTCCATCTACCTGACCAATCAACCAGCATTTGATCAGGTTATGCAATACTTCTTTTGTTCTCTTGATATCCTCCCATTCAAAGAGAAATGAAAGGTACTTGATCAGCTCTTGAATTCCGGTTTTGATGGCATTGAAGACCCACTCTACTGCCCCTACTACTGCATCCACTGCATTGAGAATTGCTCTGTAGACTTTTCCTCCGATTTCTGCCACAAAATGCCAAACTGCTGAAGCTGCATCTTTTATAATGGAAATGATCGCTTCTACTCCTGACTCCAACCACCGGAACAAGTCTCCGGCAGCCATTAAAATATCATCCCCAAAACTGTGATAGGCTTGGGGTACCGGCATAGCCAATCCTGCAAAAGTCTGAAACTTGGGCGTCTGAAGACTTTGGTAGCTGGTATTCAGATTGGACAATCCCACAGCCACCGTTTTCAGGTCTCCGTCTGAGGGATTTCCCGAAATCAGAGGCTGGGTATGCCCATTTCCCAAATCAATGGTAGCGCTTTTCAATTTGGAAGTATCCCCGGATGAGTCACCCAGTAGAGCAAGTTTTTTAAACTGGGCATCCATGGGATTGATTTCCATCTGTGCCCCTCCCACCGAGAGTTTGAAAACCGTCCCGATCAAGGTGCCGGAGGCCTCCACTATGGTAATCATTCCCATGGTATTGGCGCTGATGTGGGCGGGGCTATTGGAATCCAGCACATAGTATAGCCCATTGATATAAACATCCGTCCTTCTGTTGGCTGAAATACTTATTTGGGCCTGAGCCGCCGGCAAATCATTTTCATCTGACAGGGAAAGAGTAGTCGTATAGGAATTGAAGGAAATAGCCGGTGCTTTGGGAGGTACGGGTAGGGTAATCGAACTGGTTTTCCAAAGCTTGGAAGAGGACTGGGTATCCTGAGTGACTTTTTGAAGAATACCATTTCCGGAAGCAAAGATGGTATTCCCTCCATCCTTAAGGTTGAGGTAGGAAGATATTTCCTCCATGCCAGAGAGGATAGGTACAG
This sequence comes from Algoriphagus confluentis, assembly GCF_036245625.1. NCBI lineage: Bacteria > Pseudomonadati > Bacteroidota > Cytophagia > Cytophagales > Cyclobacteriaceae > Algoriphagus > Algoriphagus confluentis. The sequence goes on along the minus strand of NZ_BTPD01000006.1, from coordinate 278,723 downwards.
GATGACTCCACTGATTCCCGGAAGCTATATTTTCTACAGCCGCGCTCAGGTAGTACACTTGATCGCTTCCGTTTTTGCCCCATAGTGTCAAGGTGTCTCCCTGCCGCATTCCAATAAGTTTGGAAGTACCCAAAAAGACCTCGTTTTCGATCAGCAGGCTGGCTGTGGCTCCACTTTTTTGATTGGCATTCGAGAAATAAAATAGCTTGTCCCCGCTCACCACAAAAAGGTCTGTGGAAAGGTCATCATTGCGTGTGGAGGCAATAGAATCAGGGATCAATCCTCCGGGGAGATTCAGCTTGACAGGAGTAGGAGGACCATCACCAAAGACGTTGACCACCGGGGTGAAAACCAGCTGACCTGACTCCCCTGCCCTTCCTGAGGTGTACATCCCATCGACATATCCTTTGACAGCACGGCCTAGGGCGGTCTGATAGGTATCAGCTTCCACATCTATCGGAAGATCATGAGTATGCCAAAAGGTACCTGATTCCTTGGTGGCCGTTAGGTAGTATCGGGTTATATCTTTTACGGGAGATTTGGGATCTCTGAGCGTATCCACGATGATGTACTGGTCTTTTCCGGAGGTTTCGCAAAAAAACACATTGACGATTTCCAGATCAGGTACGTTGACACCCTGAGCGTCGAAAGGATAAGGTACCCAATTCACTTTTTTGGACCAGGAAGTATCAGCATTGGAATTGCCCATGCTTAGGTAGAGCTTATCGCCTTGGGGAGTATGGACTACCATAGCCAAACTTATGGTATCATTGACAACACTTTGGGCGGCATCGAAGGTTCTGCAGACGATTCCAGGCTGTCCCGCAAAATCCTTTGCAATTTGAGAACTGCTCAAATCTGCCTTAGTCCAACCCGCAGTGGTTTGTCCGGAGGCATCTCCGATGAGGTACATGGTTCCGTCGGTACCCAAAGAGAAAAGCAGGGTATGTCCGTCTGCCGTCTGAAGCGCCTCAAACTTGGCTTGAGGAGAAATCAATTCTGCCTGAAGGTAATTGGTCATCATTTCGGCAGAGTAGCTTATTTTTAAAGTGCTCATAAGATGAATTGAAAAGAGGGTTAAAAAGATAAAGGGATTATAAAATGGGGCAAACAATTACCCTTTAAGAAGGACTGACATACGTGATGGAGGTCAGCAAATCCTGATTGTCCGAAAACTCGACGTCCTTGTAGGCAAAAACGGAAGCCCCGGGAAACACGAAGTTCCTGATATCCCCAGCAGGAATATCGGAGAAATTGGTGGAGGCGATATTTTCAGCCATTGACTTGACTGCATGGATCATATCGTTCATGTCTACAAAAAGGGAAGTAAACCAATCCAAATCGATGGTTTGGGAATTGTCCTGTGTGGAGCTGGAGACTGCGGATTGAAGCAATCCATTCTGACCTACCGAAAGGGTGTAGATGTCTGTTATAGTCTTATCCACTACATTTCCTGAAGCGGAGGTAAGGTCAAACTTTACTTTTAACCAAAAGGTGAGATTTTGCACCACCTTGATGGTAGTGCCTGAAAAGTAGACGACACAGGAATAGGAGGAATGGATGTCAAATTCCGCATACGTTGCTCCGGATTGGTCATTGGCATCGGAATTACTCGAGTAGGTTATTTCGAGGACTTTTTCCCCGCTTGGAGGGATGACAGCAGACTGGGGAGTCTGATTCTGGGTAAAGGACCATTTGGCATCAAATTTCCCATACCAGTGGGCATTGACCGAGGTCCAAGGCTTGATACAGGATTTCTTGACTGCATTGAGCAAAATTCCTTTGTAGTAATTGGCCAGGGTATTTCGATTGATGGAAATTACCCCGCTGAGATTATTTACATCGGAAGGATCTACCCAGTTCCATGAAAAGGAGGCTACTCCTGGAAGATGATTGTTATTTACTGCACAGAGGTAATCCAGCGTGACTACATTTCTTTGATCAGGGGTTGGATTTTCGATGGGGTTGCCGGCGCCATCCACAAAAACCCCAACTTCCCGCTCAATGCCGGTCAATCGCAAAGAAGAATTGTCAGGCGTATTTGCCACGGCATGGACAGAGAGTACCGGTTCCCCGTGATTTTTGGCAGCCTGAAAGTACAAGTTCATGAATGATTTGGTCAAAATCAGTGCAGCATCCGACCCGGGATCTATTCCCTGAATGGTAGGAATAGACTGCAGGGCAGCATTATCCAGATCAAAAAGCAATTGCTGTAGACTAAATGCACCTGAGCCCAGATTTCTCAATTGATCCAGAAGCTGTTGCCTTTTCTCCGGATGACTGTTGAAATAGGGGGTGTTTAATTCCGAATCCAAATCTTTGTAAACCAGATTGACCGTAGTACTGAAGTACCAGGCTGCATCAGCAGGCTGAGTCCAGACATTCCAGGACCCCCCCGACCCAAATCCGCTGGGAGGGCTGTTTTGAATAATTTGAAATTCAGAACACAGGAGATTGAACCGGACATTATTGGCAGCATTGCCCAAGTCTACAATAAATGGAAGGTCTTTAGGGAGAATTTGGGAAGGGAGCCCCAATTTGATTTTCAAACCCACGACAAACATGTTTTGGGTAAGGGTCGTAATCCTGGGATCATTATACGGTGTCCCATCAGGAATTTCAAAAGGATTTACCCCACCTGTTTTGGCCAAAAGGTCTTCCAGGCTGATCTCTACCGTAGGATTTCCTTTGGAATCAGCAAGAAAACAAAGGTAAGTCTCAGGCTGATCCACTGCATTCAGGTATTCTTTGAGTCCTGAATTGATGCTGGCTTGAGTGGTAGCCACTACAAAATCATAGCCGTACTTCGGACTGGAGAGAAAGGATTGTTTACTCGGATTTGTACTCATAACATTAGATTTAAAAGGTTTTAAAAATTAAATAACACTATAAACAACATTAATAATAAGACAAACTTTTTCCATTCAGACCAAAATCAATTCAGTCCGAAATGGGAATAAAAAGGAAAACAAATTGGCTAAAATGCTAAATCAAACAATGACCCGCATTTTTTATATTATCAAATGCATAAAATATAATTTCATATAAAAACTATACAACTAAATACCTGTAAATAATTCATAACTGATTTTAAAGTCGGAAAACAAAACGCAAATCCGTAAAATCAGACCCAAACAAATTAAGATCCTAAAGTAATGAATTTTAGCAACTTACAACAGATTTAAAATAAAAAAATCATTAAATTTTTTTATCAAAACACCAAAAAATTATGTGTCATCGCTCCCATATTCACTCGAAGAAAGAACCAAGTACCCTGAAGAAAAAATCTTGATATATTCATATCAATAGTCAAATCTTACTACAAATATTCAGATGTGAACGAGAATATTTAAACAACTCACAAAATATTTTAATATAACTCAATTCTGCTATAAGGTGATAGCGAAAATTGGAATAAATAATGTAATTTAGATTGCCTTTTGGCCTGGAACTCATCTTATACACTAAACTTACTTTTTGTATGAAAAATGATTTTATCAAGCAGAATTGGGATGCTTTGTTGTTTGCATTAGTGATTGCTTTGTCCTTTACCCAGATCTTTTATTCCGATGCGATCGAGTTTGAGGATTCGGTGGCAAAGGAACTGGCAATTAGCAAGGCAGTTCTTCAGGAAATGGATGTCCTGATTTTCCCCGCAGCAGAAAGTATTCCTTTGGTTAAATCCTGGTTTGAGACCTATCAGGGAAAATTCGAGAAAACTCTGAGCTACCTGGATGCGGCTGCCCTGATGATTTTGATTCAGCAAGCCTTGCTTAAACTCAGCCATTGGTGGGTGTTCAAGGCAGTTTTGCTCTTGGCTTTTGGAGGACTCTTTATCCAACCGATCCGGATTTTTTCCAGAAACCTGCTGATCCTAGGTCTTTTGATTTCACCGGGATTGGCCATTTACACCCATTTCCTGCAGGGGGTGACCCATGAGCTCCAACTTGATTTGGGAAAAGATCTGAGAGAACATTTACAGGCAAGCAAAGACTCCATCCATGCCAAAAAACTGATCCATCAATCCAAACTGGACACCTTGGAGTCCCAACAAAGAGCCAAGCATGAGGGTCGGCTGAACCTTTTCAATAAGGTTGAAGACGAAGCTGTAAAGATCACCTACTCGGCAGAAGATGAATTGGACAAAATTGGAAAAGAGGTGGTGGATGTGCTAAGATTTACTGCACAGCATGGATTGGAGCTGGTCGTGGCTTTGTTGGGAAATATTGCCGTGGTATTCCTGGTTTTGCCCTTGTTGTATTGGTATATCCTTGGACGGGCTGTAAATCAGCTCTTCGGGTATGGAAATATTCTGCAAAGAATTGAAAATCAATGGAAAAGCTTAAAGGAAATAAATTCAAAAGAATCCGGACCTCAAGCCCCCCAATAAAATGAAAAAGATAAATTTCTTTCTGATCCTTCTGGCATTCCTTGGCTTTTGTTCGGAAAAAAAACCGGAGCAAAAAGAAGCAGAAGAGAGCCCGATTTCCGAGAAGTCGAGTAGCGACAGCCTCATCCTGGGGATTGATGTATCCCATTTTCAGGGGGATATAGATTGGGAAAAGATCAAGGAGGCAAATATTCGATTTGCTTATGACAAGGCCACTCAGGGAGTACACTACCTGGATCCTGATTACAATCAAAACAAAGTGGGAGCCCATCAAGCAGGACTGCTTCATGGCTCCTATCATTTTTTTGTATCCAATGCCTCGGGGGTAGAGCAAGCTGAGCATTTTTGCCAAGCAATTGAATATTCGGAAAAAGATATGCCTCCCGTTTTGGATTTGGAGCAGGGCAGCCTAGTAGGCAATGAACCGATTGACAAGGTTCAATTTCAGAAAGAGGTGTTGGATTGGCTAAAAACAGTGGAAACCAAGCTGGGAATTACTCCTATTATTTATACCAACCATCCATTTGGAGATACCTATTTGGATGATCCTGCATTTGAGAGCTATCCTTTGTGGATTGCAGAATATGGGGTGAGCAGTCCCAAAATCCCAAAAGCCTGGGCTACTGAAGGTTGGCTGATTTGGCAACGCAGTGAGCGGGGAAGTATCGAGGGGGCCATAGGAAATGTGGACCATGATCTTTTCAACCCACAAAAGCCATTTCACTGGGGAAAGTAATCCGAAGTCTTCCGCCGGAACCTGGAGAGGTGGGCTTTGGGCGATAGTTCATGGTCGCTTGAAGCTGAGACTGGACTGAGAAGAAGATACCCATGAGGTGACAGCTTTGGGATTGGATCCGGATGGCCTATCCATGCCAGACTGGCGAAATCAGGAAGCCCTACCCAACTGGAAGCATAGCTGAATTCAAAAAAAAAAATTAGACTTATTTAGATTTAATTAAAATAGGCTTTTACTTTTGTCTTAATTTTAATCAGTCTAAATAAACCAATGAAGCCCTTATTGCTTTTCTTTCTCTTTTCCATCACTATCACCCTGGGCTATTCCCAAAGCACTATTTCAGGTAAAGTGACTACGGAAGAAGGTCAGCCCTTGATTGGGGTTACCCTTCAGGTCGCAAAATCCAAGAAAGGAGCGGTTACTGACACGGAAGGAAACTATTCCATTTCCAACCTTTCCGATGGAGAAATCAAACTAATCGCCAATTATCTGGGCTACCAACCGGCAGAGAGAACCATCATCTTGGCAAACGGTCCCCGAACCGTGGATTTTATTCTTCAAGAAAGCGATGAACTCCTGCAAGAAGTGGTCATCGCTTCCGAAAGGGAAGTGGGATATGTGGCCACTACCCAGACCGCTGCCACTTTTGGACCGCGGAGAATGCTGGATTTACCCCAGTCTGTTTCGGTGATTACCCAGGAGGTTTTGCTTGATCAACAGGTCAGAGCTTTGGGGGATTTGGTAAGAAATGACCCATCGGTAATAGTCAGTAATCCTCCCGGGTTCAATGAGACCCTGAATATGCGAGGGTATAATCTCGATAACTCCAGCAGCTATAGACGGGAAAACCTCATTTTCCAAAACCAGGTGGTCAGTCCGTTTGAAAACAAAGCCGCTGTAGAAATTGTCAAAGGACCGGCTGCGATACGGTATGGATTTACTCCACCGGGCGGGATCATCAACTATGTCTTGAAGCGGCCCACTGAGTCTCCGCTTGTATTTATTCAAGGATTTGGGGACAGCAATGGGACAGTCGGTGTTCACGGTGATTTTGGAGGCAAAGTCAACAAAAATTTCGGCTACAGAATCAACACCGTAATTTCCGAGGAAGCCTCCTATGTAAAAGGTGTCTCAGGTCCCAGACAACTATTCAGCGCGCTGTTTGAATGGACTCCTACGGAAAAATTGACGATTGATTTTGAAGGCGAATATCAATACCGTGAATTGGAGCAACAGGCTACTTTAAGGCTAAACTCTTTTTCCACTGATTTGAGCATCGAGCAGCAAAAACAATTGATCAAGGATTTTGATCCCAGCGTCTTCATAGGCCAAAAATGGGGAACCTACCCTACCCGAAACTTTGTAAGTTCCATGGGGGCTGCCTACGAGATCAATCCTGATTGGAAGGTTCAGGGTAGAATTCAAAAAATGAATCTTATCCGGGATCAAAAAGCGGCAGGAATTGTCAATCGATCACTTCAGGCTAACGGAGATTTTGTTTCTGAGATATTTTTTGATCCTGCCCAGGTGAGAGATCCTTTGTCTATCGAGGCCTTCATGACTGGTAAGGTAAAGACCTTTGGATTGGAGCATACCATTTCATTTGGAGGTGCTTACAGTAACAATCCCTTGAAGTTTTCTCAAGGAAATGCTCAATTTATCGCAGGATCATCGAATATTTTCAATCCGGTTGAGCTGCCTTTTCCGGAAGCCACAGCCAGTCAATCCGTTGAAGCTTTGGTCTTTACACAAAAAGCAGCCTTTGTTACAGATTTCATCAAAGTGTCTGAGAAATTGGAATTATTGGCAGCAGTTAGATTTACCGAGCAGCGAAACCGGGATGTATTCAATGATTCAGGCACCCTTCAAGAATCCTATCGAGACGATATTTTCTCCCCGAATTTTGGAATAATCTATAAACCTCTGGAAAATCTAAGTGTCTACAGTAGCTATTCCACCGGAGTTACCAACGGATTACAAATCCCCTCCGATGCGGCCAATTTTGGCACGGATATTTTCCTTGATCCTGTGGAAACAGCCCAATTTGAAGTGGGCTTTAAGGCGGATCTATTTAAGCGGGTCTTGCTAACCGGTGCCTATTTCGACATTGACCAACCTTTGGCCTTCCTGGATCAAAACAACGTATTTGGTTACGGGGGAAGCCAACGTCACAGAGGTTTTGAGGCTACCTTTTCCGGTCAGGTGACCGATAACTTCCAAGTGATTGTCGGAGGATTGTATTTAAATGCAATAATCGATAATCCTAGTCAACCCAACCTGGATGGACAGCGACCAGCAAGCGTCCCTGAGTTGCAAGGAAATATTTACGTGGATTATGCCTTTGATTTTGTAAAGGGACTTTCCGTCAATGCCGGTGTGTTTTACACAGGTGACCGATTTGCAGACAACTTTGGTACTTTCAATGTGGATGGGTTTACCCGATTGGATTTAGGGTCACGATATGAATTCAATCTTTTCGGTAAAAACATGACTGCCCGACTGAATGTAAGGAATGTAACCAACATCCGCTTCATTGAAGGATTGGCTTTTGGAAGCTTTCTCTATGGAGCCCCCACCACGGCGATCTTTTCCCTAGCGGCGAATTTCTAATTGCAAACTGAATATCATGCGAATCAAAAAGGCGGTAAGAAATCTACACTTGTGGCTGGGACTAGTCTCCGGATTGGTATTGTCCATTGTGGGAGTCACAGGCTCCATTTATGTTTTTGAGCCTGAGCTTAGCGCTTTTTTGGAACGTGAACTGTATCACTTGCAGGGGGAGGAATCCATTTTTGCGGACGATTATGCGATTGCAGAATATATTGAAAGGGAAACCGGTCAACTGCTTCAAAGTATCCAATGGCCTAAAAGAGGCCGGGACACGTATGTTTTCAAGCTTTTCGAGGACCCGATTTGGTACTATCTGGATCAAAGCACAGGGGTAATAACACCGGGAGGTGAGGCCCTGGGAAATTCTTTTTTCGGATTTATACTTGAGCTACATACCACCCTGACTTTGGGTGAAACCGGGCGATTAGTAACCGGGATTGCCACCTTGATATTTACCCTAATGATTTTGACTACGGGTTTGTATCTATGGTTTCCCACCAATAAGGGAAGAAGAAAATCAAGCTTCAAAATCAAATGGGACGCCAATAAAAAAAGACTCAATTACGATCTGCACAATGTCACTGGGTTTTATTTTTTTCTGCCTTTGTTTCTGACAGGGATTACAGGAGCGGCCTTCTATTTTGATGATGAAATCCAATGGGCGGTAGACGCGATTACCTTTTCAGAACCAGCGACTGAATCGGTATGGGATACCAAAAGCAGCAGACCCGAGGCAAGTCCCAATGCCAAACTCATGTCTACCCTGGAAGCCTTAAAGGAAATGAATAGATACTATCCTGATTTTTTTAAGCGAAACCTGTGGATGACTGACCAAGCGGACGGGAAGCTGTCCTTTGCTTATCAGCACAAAACTGATCTTTACCTGGGACCGGATCACCGGATTTTTTTGGCTGTTGACCCGTACACGGGACAGGTTTTGTCTGAGAACAACCCGACAAAATTACCCAGGGGATCGGCCTTGATGGCCCAATGGCAATTACCGATACACTTCGGTGAATTTGGAGGTTACCCCACGCGAATCATTTGGTTTATCGCAGGGCTATTGCCGGCATTTCTCACCTTCACCGGGTTTAAAATCTGGATAGGCAGAAAGAAAAACAGGAATGCATTGGAGGGACGATCAAAAAGTAAAGAAACCAATTTATCAGAGCCGGTTGCAAGAGCCTTAACCAAAGTATGATCAGGAGGTAAGAAGGGCAGGGTCCATGGTCCTTGTTTGTTTATTTTGGGAAGAGATTTGTTTTTAAGGTAATGCGCCGCTTGTGTAAGCCCCTTGTAGGCTAGCTTAGAAGTTGCCCAAGTTTAAGATTGGGCCAGCTCCAACTCAAATGTCTTTTTTGTCTTTGTCAAGGATCATTTTTTTGAGAAGTGTTATTTGTCCCAAATGGTAATAGCAGTGCTCAATCATTCCCTCAAGATTTCTATGATAAGTCCCGTATTTTTCCTCTACAAATATGTCCTCAAGTTTATCTTCATTTAATTGTCGGATATGTTCAATGATTTTATTGGAATTATCAATAAAGTCAGTCAAAAGGCTCTTCCAATCGCTTTCACAAGTAATTGGCTGCATGTCAAAACTGTACTTATCGCGTATGTCCAAGTGGCCACTCTCGAACAGAGTAACAAATCCTTTCAAATAGTAAGTAACATGATAGGTAATCGAAGCTATTGAATTTAGGTTTCCATTCTTTTCGGTAGCCTGGCTCCAATCTAAATTTTCAAGTTGGTCTTTATAATTCGTATTGGCAATCCACTTCCCGTCAATTAGAACTTCTTTTAACCGCCCTGATATAAATTCATTTCTTTTCATTTGCTGCTAGATTTTATCGATCTGACTCATCGGTTTATACGTGTTGGTTACCTGCCCGGACGGACCGAAGTAGGATAATCAAATTGGACTGAATGGGATGTGCAATACCACCTCACCCTTTCACAAACCCAGCCTGCAAGCTGGCCCAAGCCTCCTCCCCAGCTGCCTGGCCCTGAGCTATATCTTTCCTAAGGAAAGATTTTTAACGCTCAGTCCTCTACTAGAAGATTTTTTACGGCTTGTCCTCTCATCTAAAGGAGAGTGAGATCATGCAATGGAGAATCCAAGATTTGTAATCCCTTGGCATCTCTCCTGCCTACCCTCACTGATTATCAAAAGCTTCGTTTTGCTAAGAAAGGGAATTTGGGGGAATTTCCTAGCGCTACAGTCTGGCCCTGAGCTAAAAATGTCCACCAGGATATTTTATTTACACTCAGTCCTCAAGTAGTGGGTATTTTGGGGGGTAAATGAGGAAAAAGTGAAGGGGAAGGGAGGTTTTTTTGGGTGGGAAGTGGTGAGTTTTGGGATTACAAATCCCTAGGATAATTGGGTCGAATTACAAATTAGACCCAGCGGGGACCTGTCCGTCCGACAGGCGGGCTTGTGCAAATTAGGTGAAAAGGGGATTACAAATCCCTAGGATATTGGTTCGGGATTGCAAATCCCGAACAGCGGGCAAATTCGACCCAGCGGAGAAGATGACCCTGTAATGCTTGTCCGCCGTGGCGGAGGTCAAATGCCAATAGCCCGGGGTTTTAACCCCGGGTAAAAAAGTCAACCCTTCCCTTCAGCGCTGGCCGATAATCTCCATTTGGAGACAAAAAGTCTGTGCCAGCAAGAGGAAAGAAATCTCTCGCAAAGACGGTAAGACGCTAAGAGATTTAAGTTCTGCTTCCGGAGAAACAGGACAACAAGTAGAGGGATTACAAATTCATGGAATGAAGTTCGGGATTACATCCCGAAGCATCGGGACTTTGGATAGGAGTTCGGGATTAAAAATCCCTGTGATATTGGTTCGGGATTGCAAATCCCGAACAGCGGGCGGAGGTCAAATGTCAATAGCCCGGGGTTTTAACCCCGGGTAAAAAAGTCAATCATTTTCCCCAGCGCTGGCCGATAATCTCCATTTGGAGACGAAAAGTCTGTGCCAGCGCAAGGGACACAAGGCCACAAGCAAGGATCAAGGATTGGGATTGCATCCCGAAGCATCGGGACTTTGGATAGGAGTTCGGGATTAAAAATCCCTGTGATATTGGTTCGGGATTGCAAATCCCGAACAGCGGGTGAAATATTTGTAGCCCGGGGTTTCAACCCCGGGTAATTAAGTCAACCCTTCCCTTCAGCGCTGGCCGATAATCTCCATTTGGAGACGAAAAGTCTGTGCCAGCAAGAGGAAAGAAATCTCTCGCTATTACGTAAAGAAACCTAAGTCCTGCTTCTGGAAAAGCAGGACAACAAGTAGAGGGATTACAAATCCCTAGGATATTGGTTCGGGATTGCAAATCCCGAAAAGCGGGAACAGCGGGAGTATGTGCCAGCGCAAGGGATAGGGTTCAAAGACCATCCCGATGTATCGGGACAAATTCAATGAGCAAGGATGAAGGAGTTGGGGTTGAATTGGTCAACAGACCACGGATAACAGACCACAGCCGTGGGTAAGGCAGTCTGAAGACTGCATGAAGAAAAAGTCCAAGCCCGCCTGCGTCGGGCAGGTCTGAAGACTTGAACTAGCATGGTCCGCCGCGGCGGACTCAAAGGTTAGGTGCCGGCTTCGGCGAGCTCGCGGTTTCGGCGCTCTTCTTCGACGATGCGATTGTAGATAGCTGCCCGCTTCTTAATGCGGTTGGTTTTTTCCCAGTCCATAAAGGCCACGATCACAAACAGCATAAAATACATAATCTGGGACTTCTGCCGGATGATAATCCCCAGATTGGACATCACAAAGGTCATGGAGATGGAGATGGAGATAAACACCACGCCCGCCATCTTTACCATCGCCGGGGCTATCCGGATGTAATCGATAAAACTCTTCTTCAGTATCCGGCTAAACATGTAGATATACAGCGCATTCTCACAGGAAACAATCAAGCCAATCGCATTCGGAGAATCCACGAATAGGGGCCGAAACCAAAAAGTAAATAACTTCATCGGCAGACTGTAACTGGTCATATCCACAGCCGAACCCGCAGCCTGAAGTCGCTGGGCATTTAATGCAGTCTCCTCTTCGAAGCTTTGCAAGACATTATTCGGATCGTAACCTAAAAATACCAATAAGTCTTCGTACACATATATACTCATCCCTATGGCGAAAACGACTACCGCATACTTTTGGTAGAGCGGAACTTTCTCCCGACCTAAAACAAACCCGACTCCCATTCCAATCAATACCGCAAAGAGAATATGGGGACGAATCATGTAACAGATAAAACTTCCCAAAGCGATATGAAAAATCCGCTTTTGAGGCCAGGAAAGTCCATAGGTCAGAAAAGCCAATCCCGCGAAAATATAGGCTCCTTTTCCCAAGGAGGCCGTCCAAAAGTGCATATTGGGCAAAAACATAAAAATGGTAATCGCATCCCAACCCTCAAACTTGGGATTGAAACGCAGGTTTTCCTTCATAAAAAGGTAGAAATACACAAAACCCCAAAATCCCACCCAAGTGGAGAGGAACATCATCATGTCGTAATTGAAGCCCAACCATTTGGCAAAAGGATAATTGATCCATTCTATAAAAAGTGTGCCCGGAACGAACGCATCAAACCAATTCTTGTAATGCTCATGACTTCGAAAATACATTACTGAATCTGATCTGTTTAGTTGAGCATAAGTCCAATAGACCAAGCCAAAAAACATATGGTACCAGTACATCTGATTCAATAGCCCAGCCTTTAGCCATTTGTGTTCCTTTTGTAGGTTGTTCAAAATGGGCTGAGAGGCGAAGAAGAGGAAAAGGACTAGGAATAATGCGCCGAGCAAGGGAACGGGGGTTAGTGCTTTTCAAATATAGAAAAGGAAGTGGTTAAGGGTTAATAGTTAATGGTTAATTGTTTGGGGAATCGATGGGTTTTGTTCGAGGTTCGGGGTTCAAAGTTCAGGGTTGGGTGAACTGGGGAATTGTCTGTAGTTCGAAGTTCGGAGTTGGAGGTTCAAGGTTGGTCGAACTGGGGAATTGGGGTATACCCCCCTAGCCCCTCCCGAATCCTGCCTAATTGCAGCAGGCAGGTTCGGGACAGGCTCTTAAGGGGGGAAACGAAAAACCGGGGAATGGGTAAAGGGTTAATTCGTACTTTTTGGGTGGACGTCATCGCGAGGAGCCTACCAAAAACAAGCAATTAAAAGGAAATTAAGGCGACGAAGCGATCTCTGATGGAGTGAAACGTAAAAATTGAAGGATGCTTGCCAAATCCAAATGTAAGCATCCCTGCTGAAAATAGGGGTCAATGATAGGTGTCGAGCTTGCCTGTTGCAGGCAGGATTCGGAGTTTAGGGGAATTAGGGGAAGGACTCAGTTTTGATTGAGGAGAGACTTGTAAAACTGTTCGAATTGGAGGGAGACTTGGGGGAGGGAATAGTGGGTGCAAACGAGGTGATGGGCTTGGTCCAGGATTATTTGTTTGGCTTCTTCAGACATGGTCTGGACTTCCTGAATGGCTTGGATAAAGGCTTGAAAATCATTTGGGGGAATACACCAGCCGGTTTCTCCGGTTTTGAGTACCTCGGAAATACCCCCTACTCCATAAGCGATTACTGGAATGTGGTGAACCATAGCTTCTAAAATAACTGCAGGAAGCCCTTCGATTTTACTTGGAAGTAGGAGAATCGCATTTTTTGAAATATGGGAAAAAGGCTGGGAGACATTGCCTAAAAAATCAACCTTATCTTCCATGCCCATTGTCTTTACTTGATCTTCTATTTGACTTTTTAAGGGTCCATCTCCTATCAAAATCAACTGAAAATCAGAATCTACTTTTAAAAGTCTATGAAAAATATCCAATAACTCGGCATGGTTCTTTTCAAACGTAAAGCCTCCAATGTGTACCAATTCCTTGTTCCTTCTGCCATTTTCCCCTATCGTTTCGTTTTTTTTATTCACCCCTATAGGAATTACCTTAAGTTTAGTTCTTCTCGGTTTAAAAAATGTGAATAAATCCTCCTGTGAATTCAGACTGACAGAAGCGATTCCTTCTACCTGAGTTAGCAGGAAGCGATTGCACGATTTAATTAGTGGATTGGTGAAATACCTGCTCATTTGGGAGGCATTTCGAAAAACCAAGGGAGTCTTCCATCCAAAAAAAAGCCGGGAGAGAACCGTGAATTTTAAAGTGTCTCCCGCATTGGCCTGAATGATATCCGGCTTCTCTTTTTTTACCAATTCTGCAAAAGTTTTCCAGCCTTTCCAGTCCCAAAGCCTTCTTTGAATTGGCCGATCAAGATTGATCTGCCTCCCTGAAAAAGAAAGGGCTTCTATTCCTTCAAAAACAGAGATTAAAATGACCTCATGCCCCAAGCGAATCAATTCCTCGCTCAATTGAATAGCAAAAAGCTCTGCTCCTCTTTTTTGGGGTTTCTGGATGACTTGAAAAATCTTCATTTTCCGCTTAAGCTAGTTGAAGTCCTTTAGGGAAATGAGTTTTAGGTTATTTTTTTGTAAATCCCCCTCACCCCCTTTAAAAAAGGGGGAGTTACCCAAATTCACCATCAGCGCTGACTTTTGGTTAAAGTAAATGCAGGATTATTTGTTCACCTATTTTCTAAAATAGGCATCAGAAAAGATCCAATCTTGGGTAAAGTTGAAGGTGTGGGTTCCCAAACTTTCCATAGATTCATCAGGAGAAATAATTTGAACTGTCATTTCTGAGTACTCTGTTTCTGAAAGGCAAAGAATTTCCTGGATTATGATTCGATGTCCGTAGCGCTTTCCGGAATCTTGAGCGGGGCGAAATAATCGATTCCCTTCAGAAAAAATTTTGCCGGCAGGACGGGAAGACCTGACGTCAGAGACAATAGGATTTAAAGCATGAGGAGTCCATTGAGGATTTTCCAAATCCCAAGTCCAATAGGCATACAGTTCCACAAATGGCGAGGTCCCGGGAAGAGGTTTTTGGTTTAGAAAAAGCCAATAGCGATCCTTGTGACGGAAAAGTGTGGGGTCATATCCCTCCCCTTCAAAAAACACCCCCAGCCTTTCCCAGGCGTAGGGAAAATTCTTGGCACGATATCGGAAAATTTTTCCAGCCTCTCCAGACTCTGCAATCAGAAAAACCTGTTCCTTATCCTCCCAAACAAAGGGGTAAGAAAGATGATGGGATTCCTCCAAAATGTTGCAGTTTTGAACTAACTGGCTTCCCATCCACTTTCCAACGCCTAACTTTCCTTTGTTTTGATCTGGATCAAATTCTTCATAAAAGACCCAAGTCTCCCCGTCTTTATCCAGAGGAAAAGGATCTGCGCGGAATCCCCCTTTTTTGAGTTTCTTCTCAGAATTGAAAATGACTTGAAAGGCAGGAAGCTTCTCCCCTATTTTTACTTTTGAGGCGTAAGTGATTTCCCAATGGGGCTTTTTAAAGCCCTCCTTGATTTTCCTGGCCAAATTCCTTCCCCACAAATTAATCCAGATACCTAGCATTTCTCCCGTGTCGGGAGGCGTCAAAATAGGAGAATGCCTGGGATCTGGTTTTTGGAATTCTAAAATCGTTTTTTTCCATTCTTCCTCTCCCATTACCTCTATTTCCTTCAGCACCCGAGCCATAAAGGAAGCAGAAAGCCAAAAGATCTTATTGGCGTTTCGTTGAACAGAAAGCGGGTCGGTTTGAGAACAAGACTGATAAAGGACCTGCCCATCGTCCAGTTTATCCGTTAGCTGTTGCAATACCACACCGGTAGTCTCTTCCTGTCGGATTACTTCCCAGAAACAGGGGGGGCCACCCCGATAGGCCTCGATGTCCCCATGATGGTAAGACCACACACCCAAACGGCTGAGATTCAAAATTTCTCCCCGAAGAATTCGAAAACCAAAACGCAAAATCAAATCCGGTTGATAGGAATGGATTTGTTCTATGGTTTCGGAATCCAGGTAATCCGAATACTTTTTTTGAATTGGCTTTACTTGTAACTCCGGGACTTCCCAATTTGGGAGGGAAGTCAGGTTTTTTCTCGCAAAAGCATCAGGTTGCTTTAAAAACAGCTTTCGATCTGCCCAACGATAAAGGCGATAGAGAAATGGTGATTTCTTCCCACTTGATTTGGGGGTTTTATTAATCACTGCCAAAACAATTTGTGCATTGGGAACCTTCTTTACTTGATTGATAGCTTCCCATACCCAAGCTGCTACGTCCAAAGAATCAAGTAAGAGTACTATTCGAATCATTAAAAACTTGTTTTCGAGTCGACAATTGAAAAAAGAGTTGCTTCATATCTTTTTGCGATTTTCTCGATTTCAAACCGCTCCTCTGCTATCATTCTGGCATTTATTCCTAATTCCCGAATGAGCTCAGGGTTTTCAATAGCCCAAGTCATTTGGCTAGCCAACGCATTTACCTGATTAACAGGAAAAACTAACCCACTTTTTTTATCCTCAATAGCTTCCAGATTCATCGGGATATCCGAGGCAATAATCGGTATTCCCGCCATCATGGCTTCGACCAAAGCACCTGAGAACCCTTCGTACCAAGAGGGGAAGAGGAAACAGTGAAATGATTTGGGATTTTGGATACTTCGACTCCCCTCAATACAGGTGTCAGGTTTCGGATTTTCAAATTCACTTCGAAGTAATAATTCTGCTGGATTATCAATTTTTCCGGGAAGGAAGACAGATTCCTGTAAACCTAGATTTTGGACTAAGCTCTCCAATTGGGTTCGATACGGACCCTCTCCGAAGATCGTAAAGGTGCAATCGGGACACTTCTTGATCAGCTGAGAAAATGCCTTAATTGCATCCTGAAAGCCTTTTCGCTCGAGCAGCCGACCGTAGGAAATGAAGTTTTGAATTCTTTGTCCGTGGCCTGTGTCCTCACCAGCCACTGAATGTGATTCTTCTTTTAGTTGTGAACTAAACAGAGTTCCAGAATTTCCTGTATGTGGGGAACCGCCTGACGGATGGGTAGGCACAGACCTCGGTGGGAGCGGAATAGGCCGCCCTCTATAAACCACCGAAATCTTTTCCCCTTTAATCCCCAAAGTCTTCACATGGGAATCAGCCAAGGCTTGGGCATTGGCAATCCAATGAACCGGAATGCCCGCTGTCAGCCGGTCAAGCCAATACACCACCTTATATTTCAGCCCCTTCTTATCCGTCCATGCGATGGCTGCATAACTGTCATTCACCAAGGTACCCACCAAAGGAACTTCGGTAAGGAAGGAAGCAATGCGCGTGATGATATCCGCTCTCCAAAGGGAAGAAATCAGTAGGTCTGGCTTTTCAGTTCGGATGAGCTTAACCAAGCGGTAAATGGCCAAAGGAAAATGATAGGCCTCCGGAATATCCAAAAAAAAGAGCCGGATTCCGGCTCGTTCGTAGGCTTCTTTGAGTTCATGTTTGGGATAGAAGTACACAAGCGCTACATCCATTTCGCTCGAAAATCGGGAAAGAATTTCCAGATGGCTTCGCTCAGCCCCTGCGTTTATGAGAGCATCTTGGGTGAAGAGGATTTTCAATATTGTATCTATACTTGTTGATGTTTAATGAGTAAATACCTCTTAAGGTCTTCCAAAATCAAAGTGTGATTATTTTTTTCTGTTGCTCTTGTTTAGGCATAAGTAGATTCCATACTTTGGAAAAAAATATCCTTGCAATAATTTACCCATGGCTTTTAATAAACTTTATACAGAAAACTTCTACGCCAAAAGAAACTCAGAAACAGAGAAATCTGCCCATACTATCTTGTCCATACTTTTTTCTTATTTCCAACCCAAATCCATGGTTGATTTTGGATGTGGTGTGGGTACTTGGCTGAATATAGGAAACCGACTTGGAGTTTCTGACTATTTGGGGATTGAGGGAGAATGGCTGAACAAAAGGCACTTGGTGATCAAAGAAGATTCATTTATTCATCGAGATCTAACAACCAAAATTCAACTTCCAAAAAAGTATGAATTAGCTATTTCCCTTGAAGTAGCTGAGCATATCGATGAAAAATTTGCATCGCTCTTTGTTGAAAATCTTACTCAAGCCTCAGATGTGATTTTGTTTTCGGCAGCAATTCCAGGTCAACGAGGTTCGGGTCACGTCAATGAACAATGGCCAGACTATTGGATCGCCAAATTTGAGGAGCATGACTACTCTCCTTTTGATATCATCAGACCGGCTGTTTGGAAAAATTCCCAAGTGAAAACCTGGTACAAACAAAACACACTGGTTTTTGTAAAGAAAAACAAACTACCGGAATTGCCATCATTTATGGAAGTACCAAACACTGGAAAGTCAACTTGGTCAATTGTTCATCCTGAAACATTTAAAAGGCAAATCGAAATTTCTCATCCTAAATATTCAAGTCTTCCAGAGCTACTTAAAAGTATACCTTACGTTTCTGCAAATGATTTTAAAAACCTGATAAAGAAGGTGATTAAAGGTTGAATTAGTATATTTTAGCCTGTTATTTGATACTTGCCGGATCCAGTGTTTTTCCTCTTTTTCCCAGAATAGCGTGAAAAGTTGCCAAGGTCTTTAGTCTTAGCCTTAATAATTTTTGATCCTCAAATCGGATGATGGCATAGCTAAACTTAAGCTCACGCTTGATCCATGCTAGAATAGTTTGCAAGTCCTTCCGTTGAAGACCCAAATAAAGGTGGTTCCGGGTGTTGTAATATTGCCTCCAAGGCGGAGTACCTCCTATTGAACCAGCCTTTTCATCTTCGATCAATCCGTTGGGAAGGGTAAAGATGGAGTAGCCGGCATCTCTTGCACGAAGACAGTAATCAAACTCATAGGTACCCACAAAATAGTCGGGATCGCAAGTGCCAATCTCCTGAATGAGTCGTGTGGAAATCAAGCAGCCGTCAAAAGTCACCAGATCCGTTTCTATCAATTTATCACTTGGTTCTACATAGCTTGGAACCCGCACTCCCTTCCAGTTTAGAAGGGTTGCCTTCCCCCTATTGTTGAAGTTTCCAATCTTGACCAAGCCGATTTTTTGATTACTCACTTTTTCCAATGCAGATTTCAAGGATTCAAAAGATCGATCTATCGGTCTTGAATCGTCATTAAATAACCATGCCCATTGCAGTCCCAAATCCTGAATAGCTTGCATTCCAATAGCAAACCCACCAGCAGAGGCAATATTTTCCGGTTGGTTTTTAATAATCAGACTTGTAAAGGTGGGATCAATCTCTTCTGAAAGGAGTTGGACCGAGGGATCATTGTTAATTACTACGATGTGAGCTTCTGCAATACCTTGATTAAGAATTTCAAAAATGGTTTTGCGCAAAGCTTCAGGTCTTTTGTAAGTCACCACTACCACACCTAGTTCATCACGGACAATTCTCATAGATCCAGTGTTTTACCTTTTATCCCATGAGAATAATGAAAAAATGCCAAAGTTATCATCCTGAAATTAGTCCAGCCATATCTTAATCCGTACCGGAAGCCATAAAATGCCTTTCCGATCCATTTCAAGATGAGTTGGTTTCGCATCGAATTCAACGTCAGCGAATCGGAAATGTAAAGTAGACTTCTCAGGCTGTAATATTCCCGAGCAGCATTTTTCTTTTTCCGATACAAGGGTCTCTCATAGTCCAATCGATTATGTTTTTCGCGAAGAGCTAAAAAAATTCCACAATGAACTAAAACAACAAAACCTTGTCTATTCGCTTTAAGGCAAAGATCCAAGTCTTCAAACCCAAAAAATAGTCCCGAGTCAGGGAGTATTCCTTTCTTGACGATTTGGGAGCTTACGATCATAGTCATTCCTCCTCCTACATAATCTACCTGAATACACTCTTTTTTTTCCAATAATCGGGTCTGTACTCGTTTGATTACTCCCTTTTTACGGTCAAAAAAATGACCTACCGAACCTACTATTCCACAAAATGGATTTTCTTCTCTAATGCTAAGAAGCTTCTCGAATGTATCAGGAAAAAAAGGGGGATCATTGTCGTCTCCCCAAAAAATCCAATCTAAGCCCTCCTCGTTACAAAGTTGAAGACCTTTTACCCCAGCTCCAGAAGGTCCGGCATTATAGCCCATTCTATAATACTTGATTTTGGGATTGAGCAAACCAGCAATGATATGGTCCGTTTCTAGGTTACCCGAATTATCAATCACCCAAATTAATTCAGGCGGATAAGTCTGAGCAAAAAGTTTATCCAATGTTTCGACCAGTAGAATAGGTCGATTGTAAGTAATAACAAATCCCCCAAACCTCATTAAAGCGGAATTTCTGGCGTATAGATCTTTTTTGAAACTTTGGGAAAAAAAGCTACAATCAGCCTAAGTAATGTGGCCATCTTTTTTGGATTCAGCTTCCACGATTTCAAAAGATATTCCCGGGCAAGCTCAAAGTTTTGAAATCTCAACTCAATAACCCCAATATTCTGATAGTACAAATGTTTGACATGCGGGGAAAGGTAATCCTCATGCTTGGACAAAATGTAAGTTATAGAATATCGCATGTTTACAAGGTTTTTACTTCCTTCATTGGTAGCTGAATGATATTTAAATGCAACAAAATCAAACTTATCTATCTTAGTTCCGCTTTTGTCCAATCTGAATTTCAGTTCAGTATTCTCTCCAAATTTCAAATTGGAATCATATCCCCCTAAGGCGTTAAACAATTCCTTTTTGATTACAAAACTCCCTGACACAAATCCAACATCTCCTGTCGTCACATTTCTAAGTATAGATGACTTACCATCTACAAACACATAGCTGGCTTGTATTACTTCAGTAAGCGGGTTGCCTATCACTCTATTTGAAAATTGAATTAAGGAATCTTCTTCTAATTCATCATCTGAATCCAAAAAAATCAGCCATTTGCCTGTAGCGATTTCCGCACCTTTATTCCTAGCGGAACATACACCTCCATTATCTTGATAGTGATAAATCACTTGGGGAAAGGATTCCAAAACTTTACTTGTATGGTCTGTAGAACCATCATCAACTACGATAACTTCCCAAGCAGGATACGATTGAGTTAGCACCGATTGAACCGCCCTGCAGAGGGTGTGCGCTCGATTGTAACAAGGTATGACTACAGAAAAATCAACAATCAAAATATTACTTTAAAATTTATAAATAACTTTTTACAAATACAATCAGTGATAAACTTATGAAAATGCAAGTTATATATAAATATCATTAGAATCTATAATAATTATATCATCAAACTAAACAAAGAATCTAATAACTACTATTGAAAAAGTGTTTTATTTTTTCTGAATCCAGATACAGCAGTAGCGTAATTCTTAAAAAAAGCAAGAAATTTTGTTTTAACAACTACCGAGTCGACCATACTACTGTAAGATTTCTTTGGTAGAATAAATATTTTAATTAAACCTTTAATAACTAAATATAAATTTAAAAGAAGGTGTTTCTTAAAATCAAACGCAGAATCAAAATTATGAATGCGATAGGATAATAAAATAGGAAAACTCAAACTTATTCCTCTCTTCAATTTTAAATAATAATCAAAATTTATACGCTTGATTTCAATATTGTGATAGAATTTAAGGGATTCAGAGTACATCAAATCCATACCTGATAGTTGGATTGCATGACAAAACTCCACATCGCCTCCTGAAGATAGTTCATCACCTTTTCTGCAGGAAAGCAACGACCGAAAACCTTTGTCTCTTAATGATACGAGTATTGGCTTTCGATAAAAACATCCAGCGCCATATAGATGATCAAATTTTGGCAAAACTTCAAGATGCTTGCCTTGAGGACCAAGAGCATAAGATTTTGAAAACTGATTAAACCAATTTGGAACATGTTCATAAGGTAAAATACCCAGCCCGCCCAGCGCGCCTACATTTGGATTTTGCGTTAGGATCATTAAACCATTCTCTAAGTAATCTGTAAATAGTTCATTATCATCATCACAATCTAACAGAATATCATACTTAGAAATACTGATTCCATGCCAAAATGCAAACATCTTACCAGGAATAGAAAAATGTTCAACCCTAAAATCTATGCCTGATTTTTCCAAAATTGACTTAGCTTTAAGAAAAGTATTATCATTAGAATTATTATCTATAAATACCAACTCCCAAGGAAAAGAAGTCTCTTGAGAAATAATTGAATTCAAAGTCCTCTCAATCTTGTGAGCACCGTTGTAGCTACATAGAATGATACTTATCATCTAAACGATAAAATTTCTAAAAAATTTTTTAATAATTTTCTTAATCTTTCTTTTAACCTTACTTTGCTTAGACTCCTTTTTTTCTTTGAACTTCAAACCCGGTTGAACACTTGAGAATTTAACATAACCATTACTTAGAAGAATATTTTTATAATCATCATACAATCGAATTAAAGCTTTGTTGTGGGGGTAGGTTGAATCAAGAACTGAAATCCTTTCAGTTAAATTACTATTGACTGGTCTATAGCCACTAAAGTGAAAAAAAAGAAGAGGAATATCCACTGTATTTACATAAAATCCTGAATCATTAAGTAACAAATTTCGTTCGCTTAAATTCCACCACGCCATATTCCAGCCAAATTCTTTTACAACTAGAACTTTTTCAAAGTAAAGTGGAACAAGATCCATCCACTTTTGATCAACAAAAATTCCTTGACACTTATCAATCAGGCAGTATTTCCGAAGACGTTCCTTCCACCAGTGGATCAGTTTAAATGATTCTATACCTCTTTTAAGTCCAATAAATCCCAAATTAAACATACCATGACGAAGAGAAGCAAACTCACCCACAGTTGGCTGCATCGCAGTATGCACAAGATTAGGAGTCAAAAGAATCTCAAAATCACTTGAAAACCTATCCAAGAGCTTGGGAGTACCATAAAAATATAAATCTGGATCTAAATAATATATATAATCAATATCAGAGAATTTAGAAAAAAGATACTCAAAATAAAAAGGTTTGACAGCAGTGTTAAACTCTACAATACTATAAATAGACAGCATATCCTCAAACTCAGGACACCCGATATCAAAGCAAGGCAATAATAAAGAATTCCTACCAAGGGAGTAATTCAACTGACTGTTAACTTTATCAACCAAACCAATCACAAATAAAGAATTTCCTTCATTCAATTGAAGTGAACTTCCTAATGAAAGAGCAAATGGAATATAATTATTAGAACAAAGGGTAAAGTAAATTGACTTCATCAATCAAGTAAATATTATATTAGCTAAAATCATACTTAATGAAACTCCACCCTTTTATTAATTAGAATTCAATTCAGTCAAACGATGAATTGTTGCTAACAAAATCTCTTTTTTCTTTTCTATATCAGATATGGCTCTCCAATTAGATAAACTTACAAAATGAATCAATGACTCATCAAAAATTTCGAAATTACCATTCTGATCACCTTGTCCTTCTAGTTCATCAATTTTCAACTTTCTATAGGTAGCTAATATACCAGGATACTTTGTTTTGGAATAAACGCTATCCCAAAGACCACCTCCTGTATCCAAATAGTACTTTTTCTGGAAATGTTTTGAAAGAAAATTAAAATGCCAAGGAAATAACCCTTTAAAAAGTGAAAAGTCAAAAAAACAATAACCTGCCCAAATCGACCAATACGGAACATCTTTAGTCCTTTCTTCCATATAGCCACCTCCTTTGATATAGCTATTAACTACACGACCATATACACCTTGAAATAATTTTCCAGAAATTTCAAATGATTTGAATGGAAATATATCATGGTCTAAGTATCCAAAAATAGGGGGTTTAATCTTTCTAACCACATTGACAAATGCCCAATGCATCGCAGCACCATGAGATTTATGATCAGAAAAAGGAGTCTTCGGAACGCCATAATACAATACCCAATTGCTCTTACAGATTTCTTTCAATTCATTTCTAACGGAAAGTGAAGTTGAGTTATCTACTACACAATGAATAAAATCTTCTTTGAAATATTTCCTTAATAAATTGATTTGCAACTCTACAAATTCAACATTATTATAAGCAACAGTCAATAAGAGAATGTGATTATTCTTAATTGGAAAATAAATTAAATCAGTACTCTTTTCAAAAAGAAAACGATAGTATTGAAGGTTGCGAAATAAACTCATTTAAAAATTCTAATAATCAATTTGAATATCTTATTAAGAATTACCTCTCCACGAGATGGAAACAAGTCCGCAAATTCCGTCTTTATTTGTTCTGGAAAGGTGTCTCTCTTTAGTGTGCTAATACCTCCAGCAGTGAAAACTGCTATAATCAAATTCACATACTTAAATTTGGTCAATCTTCTACAACGTAGATTTAGATGCCAATCCGCAGATACGGGATAACGCAAATCAAAAAAAAGATTATTGAGAATCAAGAAATCTCGCTTATATAAAATGGACTGATGACAAATAGATTTAAACAGCATCCTGTTTTTCGAAAACTTCCCTGCATAAATATCACCATCTTTTGCCCAGCCAACATCACCAAAAACTTTAACATTACCATAAATAACAGAGAAATTTTCATTATAAATATATCTATAGATATTTTGAAAAACATGCTCACTATAAATCACATCATCAGATCCTAAAAAATAGATCCATTGACCTCTTGCTAAATTAATACCTTTATTCATAGCATCATACACACCTAAATCTAAATGTGAATGAATTTTAATTCGGAAATCATTAAAGCGCCTTACTTCTATCAATGTATTATCAGAAGATTTAGAATCAATAATTAAAATTTCATAATTACTAAAACTTTGATTAATTACACTTTTAACACACCTATAAACAGTCTTTTCAGAATTAAAACAAGGAATAATAATTGAGAAAAAAGGCGAAAACATGAAATGATCTTTATAGATTCAATTCAGAAATGTGATCTCTCCAAAATTCGAAATTGTTAACGTAATTCGGAAGATCTGACCTAGAAAATCCATGACAACCAAACGGCAATTCAAAATTATTCAATTGATAAGATTTATCAGGTGACACATCAAAAGAAAACTTTAATGCATTAGGAAAATCTGCTACTTTAAAAAACTTATTAAACGAAGAAACATAGTGACAGAAAAAAGAATCCTCATTAGAATCCCAATTTCTTCCACGAAATGAAAATAATTTAGAGTTAATCAACATTGATTTAGTTTTTCTTAGAGAAAAACCTCCATTCCCAACGATATTTATTTTACTTTTATCTAAAAATTTCCAAATCAACTTTAACTCAAATGGATAAATATTCTTCATGTAAAGCCAAGAATAAACATTTAATCCAATCCAAGGAGCACCAATATAATCATAGCCTTTACTACACCAATATAACAATTCATCTCTAAAAACCCAAGAATCCAACTCATAAAACATTATATAATTGTAATCTCTATACCTTTCATACAAAAAAGGAGAAATTTTCAACCTATTAAACATAGTGTAATTACTATGCCAATTTGGATTAATAAAATCAAATTCAAGATCTTTATTAACTTCCAAATATTCAGACACATCAAGTCCAATGGGACATACAAGCTTAATCGGATGCGATCCTAGAATATTTAAACATTGAATGAGCGACATTTTCTCAAAAAAAGTAGGGATTTTCTTATGAACAATAATTAAAATAACAACTGTATTCATCTTAAAAAAAATCTCTTAAATTTTTTTTTAACTATCTCAAAATAGATCTTCCAACTAACCCTTCCATCTGTAAGGCTAATAATTCTTTTCTCTAATCTTTCAATCTGGCAGTTCTTACTTTTCAACAAATCAGGATGAATTTTACTTAACGAACTGAAGGCTTCTGGAAAATTAAAATATGAATCCTTTCTTACTACTAGAAATAAATTTTGCTTATACCAAAAATCCACAGAATTATTCTCCCAAATCAAAGGTCTAATTATATCAAAAAAGACAAAATTAAAATGATTAAATAATTTTTCCCAATATTCTGGCCATTGTTCATTAAGATGATTTTGCCCCCCTTGACCAGGTATAGCGGCAGAAAAAAGAATAACATCTGAATGACAAACAAGAGTTCCCACAAGGGCTTCTGCTGCTTCTTGAGGCAAATGTTCTGCTACTTCCAAACAAAGGCACAGGTCAAACTTTCTCCCTAAGTCCAATGGTAATGAAAGATTATAAGGATAAAACTCATTCTTTTCTAGGTACTTAGCTAATAAATTAGGGCTAACATTTTCCCCATCTACTCCCAATACCTCCTGAACTCCCAAATCCTTAGCTACTGAAAGCCATGTCCCTATTCCACAACCTATATCTAAAATTGAATTTGGTTTTATAAGCTTAAATACGTTTGGAAGAATAATGGAAGCAGAAACCTTATTATGAATTATTTCATTATGCAAATACATAAGTTAGTCATTTTTAATGATAAAAGCGACACCATCTTTTGATTGAATCCTAGAAGAAGAGTTTATACTATTTAGATAAAAATGTACAGCTCGGCTACAACCATCCCAAGTATAATAATCATCAATAATCACAACCCCCCCTTTTGATACCTTAGGAAACAGATATTTTAAACACGTAAGAGTAGAATCGTACCAATCAGCATCCAATCGCAAAATACTAATGCTCGAAACAAATGGTGTATGGGATAATGTCTCGTCGAACCAACCTTTAATTAATTTAAAATCAAACCCAGTAAGAACCATCGCTTCATTTGCATATTGCTCCTCAGCTGTACAATTATCAAAATAATTTTCTCCTGAAGTATTATTTTGCCAATTAATAGCATTTATTCCATCAATTTCAGCTGCTTGTGGCAATCCCTCAAAGCTATCAAACAAAAAATATTTTTTTTTCCCAACTACTTCAGCAATTCCAGCAATCATCCCTCCTTTCCAAACCCCACATTCTACAACATCTCCAGGAATAGCCTTAAATTCTGATGCAATCTCCAAATTTGAAATATAAATATTTCTTGGAATCATGGTATATCTTGAATACTTTGAAAAAATGATTGAACATTTTCTTCTAAACCTTAAACCATTTAAAAATCTATAAACTCTAATCTTTAACATTTTCATAATTCAATCTTACTAACAAATGATTCTGGACAAAAATATCCGTTATTAAACGGTGAATGAGGAAATGTCCTTCCGCTAATTGGTGATTCAACAACTTCAAATCCAAGAATATTCTTTTTCCAATCTAGTGTTTCTGAATAATCAGAACCAGCCCATAGCGATAATTTGTATAAACCAGGGACTAAAGGAGGTAAATTCAGTTTAATATTGAATTGGCTTAAATTCGGATTAAATCTCAAAATTGATTTGGGTTCAGAAATAGATTGAAATATATTTGTATTATCTTGGGCACTTATATCAATTGCAACAAATCCTTCTTTGTGTTTATAATTCGAGACACATTTAAAATTTAAATCTAAAACCAAATTTGGTTGTTGACCACTGATTGCTATAGAAATTTCAGTAAACTCGAAAGCCTTTGTCAAATCAGGCACAGTACTTTTCCAATAATTAGAAGGTTGAATTCCATCAAATTGATTTAAGTATACTTTTACAACCTCATTCAGACTTCCTTCAGCAGTTACTTCACCAGAATTTAAAAGAATAGCACTTTGACATAAATTTTGAACTGCAGCCATATTGTGACTAACAAACAAAACAGTTCTTCCTTGATTCCTACTAACATCCTCCATCTTTCCCAAACACTTCTTTTGGAATTCATAATCTCCCACAGCCAAGACCTCATCGATAATCAAAATTTCCGGGTCTAGATGAGCTGCTACAGAAAACCCCAAGCGAACTTTCATTCCGGAAGAATAAAACTTCACAGGAGTATCAATAAACTTTTCCACTCCAGAGAAATCGATGATTTCATCCAATTTAGAGTCAATTTCTCTGCGGGTCATCCCAAGGATAGTTCCGTTCATGTAGATATTTTCCCGACCAGAAAGTTCCGGATGAAAACCAGTGCCTACCTCAAGCAAGGAAGCTACTCTACCGTGAATTTCAATCTTCCCTGAGGTGGGTTCGGTAATTTGAGAAAGTATCTTGAGTACGGTTGATTTACCTGCCCCATTTTTCCCGATTATTCCTAAAACTTCCCCTTCTTTGACTTCAAAGGAAATATCCTTCAAGGCCCAAAAAACAGATTCGTCTTCGGTTTGAAATCGATTAAGGTCTTTAAGTCGCTTTAGGTTCTGCCAAGGGGATTTTATCACCGAAGCCACTTGCCCTATCAGAGTCTTTGCTTGCTTTTCTTTCTGACCTAAGCGGAAGCGCTTGGAGAGGTTGCTTACTTTGATTACGGATTTACTCATAAGCAAAAAGGATGGATTAAAGAATCATAAAATTGGTAAATCAAAGCTTAAACAAATTACTTTTTCTATACACAGAAAACTTCTCTTTCAAAAACAGAACTAAACCCAATGATATAAACGGAACAATCGGCAAAATATATCTTGGTATATTATGTGTCAATAGCACATGAAAAAAAAACACAAGCATTGGCAATGTGAAAAAAATCAAATAATCAATTTTCCAATATATGAGTGATTTGATAAACATGATGAAGAAAACAAGATAGGAAAGGCCAATCAAAAGGACAAATACTAGATTATTGCCTTTATAAAACCACAAGCCTTTCCAAGCAAATGGAATTGAAGTCAGTATGTGTGATTGCCAATTATTTTTTATAGTTTTTAATGATTCTTCTTTAATGTATTGATCAGAATCAAGTCCTTTCAGATTCGCCTCAGCTTGAAGTATTGGTAAGGAAATAAACATTGAACGTCTTAAAAAACTGACTAACTGATTATAATCACCTGCCTCAATTGCCCTATAATCATGCTCCAAATCACGATTAAGTCTTTGTAGCTTCCCTCCATCCAAGTAATCTGCCTTTTCATATCCAAAATATTTCTCAAAAATAACTTTCTTCAATACTTCAGGTGCAAAAACATAGAACATTCCGACCCGTTCCACGGAATTCATCTGGTCCATTTCAGCCCTTAGCAAAAGAATTGTCCCTCCTCTAGTGGTCAAACTAAAATCATCAAGGTAAATATAGTTCCTAAGTTGCCATGGTAGAATGGTGAGGAAAGTTAAAAGAAATGATAAAGCAAATATTTTGATTTTCTGAATCTTAAACGGACTCTCATCTTTAAACCAAATTAGACTTATCATCAAAAAAAGATAAATAGGAACGAGATAATAAAAGACTCCCTTAGACATTATCAATAATCCCAATAAAATCGCAAGTAAAATGGACTTCCAATATTTTGGTTCTCTATTAATTAACAATAAGACGCAAGCAGAAAAAACAAATAAAACTATAGATGGTAAATCAGACAATAAGTTTTTTAAGTAAGTAGTAGATATTGAAAAATAAGTCATAGGAATAAAGGCAGAAAAAATCATCCAGGAATGAGATCCCGTCAAGATAAAGTGCAACCACCAAATTCCGATATACAATAGAAATAAATAAAAAATGTTTATTTGGGTTAATTGCAAAACTAAGTTTAAGTTTTGCCCAAGCTGATTTACATCAATTGAATCTTTTATATCTGTAAATAAATGAATATTGACAGCATTCAAAAAACTACTTATTGGTTCTCTGTAATTAGTGGGGATCACACCATCATAAGAAAAAGTCTTATTAAACGCCAAATGATAGCTCAACTCCAAATATTCAGCAGAATCTTTTTGTAGAGGTCTTGGGTTGGTTATTCTGTTTACATTGGCCAAAATCAAGAAACAAAACATTACCAAGAGATTAACAATAATCCAAAGATTATTCCTTAAAAAACTATTTTTCACTTTTCGTTCGTCCAAAGGCTACACAATTCCAACTGAAGAAAGTTAGACTTCCAAAAAACTTCATTATTAATTCATCAATAAAAGTAAAGAATTGAGATAGGGGAATCAATAACCACATTGGTTTTAGTACCACCTCTGCAAAAGGTGTTGAAAAATATCCTTGACCGAATACTTGGATTTTTTCTAAGCCGACTGACTCATAAAGTCTTTTCAGATCCTCAGGAATCAATTGTACCTGATCATCTGAATAGCTTTTGTCGAGTTTAGTCCGAAGGTTTCTTAAGCCCTGAATCAAGGGATTGCTGGATTGAGGTTCATTAGCCACCAAAACTCCACCTGGTTTCAAAAAAGAAACAATATGGGCTAAGATGCCTTGCATATCGTCAAAATGATGGAGTACTCCAATCATAAAGATGACATCAAACTTCTCCTCTGGTTGGTATTCCTTGATATTGGCACAGATAAATTGAGCCTTGGGCTTAGAATTGTATTGATTGGCATAGTCAATTAATCCTTGGGAATAGTCTACTCCTACGTAGGCTAAATAAGGCTTATCCAAGTAATTGACTGAAAAGCCTGCCCCACACCCGACTTCCAATACCCTTGTATTTTCATTGAAATTTACTCCCTTCAAACTACTTAATAGCCGATGCTTTCTTGCGATAGAACTTTGTGGGGCCAAGTCCTTTTCCAAATACTTTGGAGAAATGGCATCAAAGAGAGCCTTATCTTTAATTTCGTGATGTGATTGATCTTTAGACAATTCCGCCATCAACCTTTTGATAAACAGCTAATTGATTACATCCTAGCTGAAATGTTTTATAATTCATTATTGAAAGCCCTACTTCTTCACCAAGTATTTCAAGTCGCTTTTTATTAAAAATCGCAATATGATCATCTTGCCCTCCTTCTTTATCGAATAAGCCGAAGGAAGTTCCTATTCTGTGGACAATATCATTTCCAAAAGGTGTAGGAGTAGTTAAAACTATCCTTCCATCCGGCTTTAGTAAATCTGGTAATTGACCGAAAAGGAATTTCAGATTGAATACATGTTCAATCACTGCCAAAAGGACTATCGTATCAAACTGTTGATTTACCGGAATTTTTTCAGAATCTAAATCAACTTTATAAAATTTGGAATCAGGATACTGAGCAGAAAGCTTTTGAACTAGTTTATCATCTATTTCTATTCCGGTGTATGAGGAAAATGGGATATTTCTTTCCCTCATTAATTCACGGTTTCTTCCTGGGCCGCAGCCAATATCCAGAATGTCACCCTTGAGATAGGGTAATACCATGGAAGTTCTTTTATTTCTTAAATAAGGGCTAAGTAATCCAGGCATTTTATCTGAATGCTTTTTTTAAAAAGAAGTATTTGTATACAAGAAAACTAAAAGTCGTAATCAACTGCACCCATAAATAGTGAAAAGCTGTAGCCCAAATCAATGCGGAATAAAAAAGCCATTCTCCCATTTTGCTGGTGTACACTACCGAGAGATAGCCTAGGATTCTTACTTTAAGACTTTTCCCTTTATCTCCCTTGAAGACAATCATGTCGATAATAAAGAAGTTAAGGGTAGTGACTATCACGCTTACCAGAAAATAGGACAAGTACACATTCCAATGAAGCAGGTCATTGAACCCGTAGTTTAAGCCAAAAGCCAACAAGTAGCCCGGTATTCCCCAAAGGGCCATTTTGGAAACTCCTGAGAGGGTTTCTTTTACCATCAGGTCTCCCTCAAATGTTTTTGTTGACAACAAGGAATCTTCGCGTTTTATTGATAATCTCTGCAATCAATCCAAAGAAGAAGAACTGAAAAGAGAAAAAAAACAGAATCAAACATAAGCCTCCTAAGCTACCCACAAGCTGATAATCCCGAATTCCCCTGAGGATGGCCAAAACCATAAATACCATGCTCATGGGTACAAAGACCTTTTTGGGGTTGAAGTACAAGGCGAGTCGAGTGACCAGGGTAAAGAACACAATCGTATCGTTGATTGGGCTAATCGAGGACTTTCCGATTCGCTTGAAGTAGTTTATTTCATAAAAGGCTACTTCATGATCGTTGGTCAAGGCACCTAAGGTAATGGTAGAGGTAAAGGAAAAGCCTTTTGGCAGCAAATTCCAAAACTGAACGGCCAATTCCTTTTTGAAAATGCGCATACCTGAGTTCAAATCAGGGATT
This sequence comes from Algoriphagus confluentis, assembly GCF_036245625.1. NCBI lineage: Bacteria > Pseudomonadati > Bacteroidota > Cytophagia > Cytophagales > Cyclobacteriaceae > Algoriphagus > Algoriphagus confluentis. The sequence continues at coordinate 247,088 of NZ_BTPD01000006.1, read as the reverse complement.
TTTTGCCCGCTTAAGAATGAAGCGAATGAAGTTAAAATTCGCTTCGGAATCTTTCTTGACCACGAAATATCGGCCCATTTTCTCGCACCAATGACCATATCCATTCCAGCTGCTTTGTCAATCAACTCGCCGAACAAGTGATTGGGATAGGTTCCATCCGCATCCGTAATTCCAATCCAATCGTATCGGGCATGCTTGATACCTGTTTTCAAAGAAGCTCCGTAGCCTTTGTTTACAGGATGATGAATCAGTTGGACAGGAATATGGATTTGGGATTTATCCGGAGTTTCTTTTGACCCGTCATTGACCACGATGATCTCAAAAGCAATTCCCTTTTTCTCCAAGGTCTCGTGGATGACTGAAACGGTATGATTTAGTACATCCATAGACTCATTATAGCAAGGGACGATGATGGAAATGGCTTGGGGTTTAGATTGGGTCAAAGGGATGGGTTGAGGGTTGGAGGTTTTGGGTTCTACGTTCTACGTTTTGGGTTCAATGTTGAAATATTGCTGCCTTGGGCAGGGACGTGACGTTAGACGTTCTAAGTTTTGGGGCTTCGACTTCGCTCAGCCTGACAGGGTTTAACGTTCTACGTTTTGGGTTCTAGGTTGGAGCGTTGTGCCGCTGGCAGAATCGTACCGTTGATTAACGTTGAACGATGAACTTTGAACGTTGAACGTTTTGGGTTTTGGGGCTTCGACTTCGGGACTCCCGTCCCTCAGGTGCTCAGCCTGACAGGGTTTAACGTTCTACGTTTTGGGTTCAGCGTTGGAGCATTATGCCGCTGGCAGGGTCGTGACGTCAATTAACGTTGAACGTAGAACCTTGAACGTTGAACTTTTGGCCCTAATTTGTTTACCTCAAATCAGCCTTGACCCATTACCTTCTCAAAATACGCTATTGTCTTCTCCAGTCCGGCCTTTAGGTCCACTTGAGCTTTCCAGTTGAGGAATTCGGCTGCTTGACGGATATCGGGATTACGCTGCTTAGGATCGTCCTGAGGGAGGTTTTTGAAGACCAGTTGGCTTTTGCTGCCAGTGAGTTCCAGGATAAGTTGGGCCAGTTCGAGCATGGTGGTCTCAGTGGGATTGCCCACATTGATTGGGCCAGTAATCTCCTTTGAGGTCTGCATCAGCCCATACATCCCCTCGATCAGGTCGGAAACATAGCAAAAGCTGCGGGTTTGGCTGCCATCCCCGTATATGGTAATGGGTTCATTCCGCAAAGCCTGCAGGATAAAGTTACTGATCACCCGTCCATCGTTGGGCTGCATATTGGGTCCGTAAGTATTGAAGATCCGGATGACTTTGATCTCTACCCCATGCTGTCTATGGTAGTCGAAGAATAGCGTCTCCGCACAGCGCTTACCCTCGTCGTAGCAGGCCCTGGGTCCGATGGGATTTACATTGCCCCAATAGGATTCAGGTTGGGGGTGAACCCCGGGATCCCCATAGACCTCAGAAGTACTGGCTTGCAGGATCTTTATCTTCAGTCGCTTGGCCAATCCCAGCATATTGATGGCGCCCATGACGGAGGTCTTGGTCGTCTGCACCGGGTCAAACTGATAATGCACCGGGCTGGCAGGACAGGCTAAGTTGTAGATCTCATCCACCTCCACAAAGAGCGGAAAGGTGATGTCATGCCTGAGCATCTCGAAGTTGGGATGGTCGAGCATGGAGTGGATATTTTGCCTTCTTCCGGTAAAAAAATTGTCCACACAAAGTACTTCATGGCCCTCCTGGAGGAGTCTTTGACAAAGATGAGAGCCTAAAAATCCGGCTCCGCCGGTGACGAGGATGCGTTTCAAGGATGTTTTTTAATGTCTAATTGATGAATTGTCGAACTGTTTAACTGACGAACTGGAGAGCTGCGAGTTAAGGGTTAAAGGTTAATTGTTAAGGGTTCGAAGTTCGGGGTTCAGGGTTCGGCGTTTTGTCGAACTGATGAATTGACGAACTAAAGAAGGTAGAGGTTAAGGGTTAATTGTTAAGGGTTAATTCGTTTCTGCCGTTGGCATGGACGTGACGTTGGACGTTCTACGTTTTGGGTTCTACGTTGGAGCGTTGTGCCGTTGGCAGGGACGTAACGTTGATTAACGTGGAACATTGAACGTTGAACATTTAGGGTTTTGGGATTAAGATTGAATTTCTGATCAATTTAATTATTCCTCAAGGAGCTTTTTGGCCTGTTCTTTTAGGATAGGCAAGTCTTTGTTTAGAATTCCCCAAATAATTATCGGATCTACTGAATCATAAGTATGAATGACCCAATTCCGTAAATTCACAATTCTTCTTGCCTCCGAAATGGGAAAATCAGGATCTATTTTCAGAATCCGATTGGTAGCTTCTCCAATAATCTCCAACTCTCTTTCTACAGCCCTTCGAAGCACTTTCTTTTTTTGAAATGTCAGGAAGTCTCTTTTTTTTCCTAAGTAGGTATCTATCGACTCTATGGATGTCGTGATATCAAGGAGTAATTTCTTTAATTCAAGCTACATAAAGTAGAAGCCTTGAAGAGAGAATTTTTTCCTTGAAGAATTTATTACCCAAAGAATTTTCAGTCAATAAGTCGATCTTTCTACCCAATAAACGCTCTAGATCTTCATGAAGCTCAAAATAGTGGTCGGTATATTGATCGAATGGAATATTTTTGAATCTGATTAAAAAATCAAAATCACTGTTTTCAGAAAATGTATTGCCCAAAGCAGAACCAAAGACATAAAGCTTTTCGATCTGATGCTTATGGCATAAATCAAGCAGTTCGGTTCTTTTTTTCAAAAGTAAATTAAGTCCTTCATTCCTTGAGTAATACGAACTAAGGGGTTCTGAAACTTGATCGAACACTGCGTTTTCTTTCATTAGCTATCTTTTTAATGAATTTAAAAAAAAATTGAGGGTTTAAGCTTGAATTGACCGGCCTATTTTCCCAACAGGTGGATTGAGAAAGATGAGGTTAAGGGTTAAGGGTTCGAAGTTCAGGGTTCGGGGTTCATTGTCGAATTGATGAATTGTCGAACTGTTTAACTGACGAACTGGAGAGCTGCGAGTTAAGGGTTAAGGGTTAATTGTTAAGGGTTCGAAGTTCGGGGTTCAGGGTTCGGGGTTCATTGACGAATTGATGAATTGTCGAACTGAAGAAGGTAGAGGTTAAGGGTTAATTGTTAAGGGTTAATTCGTTTCGGCCGTTGGCATGGACGTGACGTTGGACGTTCTACGTTTTGGGTTCTACGTTGGAGCGTTGTGCCGTTGGCAGGGACGTGACGTTGATTAACGTTGAACGTAGAACCTTGAACTTTGAACGTTGAACGTTCTACGTTGGAGCGTTGTGCCGTTGGCAGGGACGTAACGTTGATTAACGTTGAACGTAGAACCTTGAACTTTGAACGTTGAACGTTCTACGTTGGAGCGTTGTGCCGTTGGCAGGGACGTAACGTTAATTAACGTTGAACGTAGAACCTTGAACTTTGAACGTTGAACGTTCTACGTTGGAGCGTTCTGCCATCGGAGCGTTGTGCCTTTGGCGGGAACGGGACGTTGATTAACGTTGAACTTTGAACGTTGAACTTTGAACGTTGAACTTTGAACGTTGAACGTTCTACGTTCTACGTTGGAGCGTTGTGCCGTTGGCAGAAACGTACCGTTGATTAACGTTTAACGTTGAACAGATTTTGTGAATCAAAACATAAACTCCACTAAGCAACGAGTCTTGCAACATCAGGAATCAATGATTCAAGGAATTTTGGAAATTGCTTTTTATATAAGAGCTTCCCATGTGAAATAGAAAAACAAAACTGAGGCTCTTTTTTATAGGTAGAGCAATCAAATACGTCAACCGAATCGAAGTAGGCAAAATACATATTGAGGTTAGAAAAGCCTTCAAAATATCTTTTTTCTATTTCAGAAGACGGGACGAAATGTCCTCCATTGGCTACTCGAATAGCAACTCTTCTTTTGGCTTCTTCCAATGAATTTAACACAAAATAGATAAGGTGAATCTTATAGCCTACTTTTTTGAATTTCTCTGGCCAGAAAAGTGGAGTGGAATTAAAATTTGTTTCATAAGCGAAATCCTTACGATCGTTTACGGCTATTTCTATTTGTCTTTTCAACTCCTCGAAGGCTAGATTATGAGCCATTCGATCCTGAATATCAGATGGCTGAAGCTCATGATAATAATCTAGAAAGTATTTATCGTAATCGAAGGGAATCAATTGATAATCAAAAAGTGACTTAGAAAAAGAAGACTTGCCGGCCCCATTGCATCCTGCTACTACCCAAAGTCGTGGATTAGCCAAGATTGAATTGAGGGGAAGTATTAGGTTGATTTTTCAGCACACCTTTTCTAAGCGCCTTTTCGTAGGTTTCAATTTCCTTTTTTATACGTGGCATTTCAGCCTTCATCCTAGTTTGAAAGCTTTGAATCTCAATTTTTTTTGTTTTCTGATTCATTATGTAAATCTACTTAAGCCTATCCAAACTATAAACGAGCTGATTGATAGTTTGGGTTTAGTATTTAATATGTAATGTTCTACGTTTTGAGATCTAGCTTGGAGCGTTGTGCCGTTGGTGGGAACGTGACGTTGGACGTTCTACGTTTTGGGGCTTCGACTTCGGGACTCTCGTCCCTCAGGTGCTCAGCATGACAAAGTTGGACGTTCTACGTTTTGAGTTCTACGTTGGAGCGTTATGCCGTTGGCGGGAACGTATCGTTGATTAACCTTGAACTTTGAACTTTGAACGTTCTACGTTTTGGGTTCTACGTTGGAGCGTTGTACTATTGGAGCGTTATGCCCTTGGCGGGAACGTGACGTTGATTAACGTGGAACGTTGAACATAGAACTTCGAACCCCTAAGCCACATCGGCGAACGTACGCTCCATCTTTCTACCCCCCTAGCCCCCCTTGAGGGGGGAATGGGTAGCGATTTCAGATTAAATAATGTTTTCACAAATAAAGTCTTGGAAATGAAACCAACTCCCCTACGCCGCAGCGGAAGGGTTGGGGTGGGGTTATGCCACATCGGCAAAGATTCGTTCACCCCCCTTACCCCCTGAAGGGGGAGGAAAGGCGGGAATGTAAAGACAATTAAGAATCAAAAGATTCTAAATTCATTTTTTTCTGGAAACTGAACCAACTCCCCTCCTTCAGGAGGGGTTGGGGGAGGTTAAGCCACATCGGCGAACGTACGCTTCATCTTTCTACCCCCCTAGCCCCCCTTGAGGGGGGAATGGGTAGCGATTTCAAAATTAAATCGGCATAGTAAATTCTACTTTTGGAAACGAATCTGACTACCTATTCGCCATGGCGGGAGGGCTGACGTGGGATCAAATACTCCAAAATTCGCTCAATTACACTTTCAAAACTGTCCAATACCTCTTCGTTTCGAAATCGGATTACTATTAATCCAAATTCCTCTAACACGCTAGTCCTCCCTAAATCATATTCTTTTTGATCTATTTGATCATGTATACTCCCATCTACCTCAATCACTAACTTTTGTTGATGGCAATAGAAATCCACGATATAGTTTTTAATGGGGTGTTGTCTTCGAAACTTTAATCCTTGAAGAGATTTATTCTTAAGAAAATTCCATAAAACCTCCTCTGAGGGAGTCATTTGTTTCTTCAGTTCTCTCGCTCTTCTTTGGATTTCTGGAGGAGCTCCGTAAAAAAGATTTTCTGAGTAGGACATTAATTTAACTTCCTTGTTTTCTACCCCCCTAGCCCCCCTTCAGGGGGGAAATGGGTAGTGTTTTCAGATTAAATAATGTTTTCACAAATAAAGTCTTGGAAATGAAACCAACTCCCCTACGCCGCAGCGGAAGGGTTGGGGTGGGGTTATGCCACATCGGCGAACGTACGCTCCATCTTTCTAAAGTACATCATCCCAAACACGAACACGACCACTGCTACGATACTTCCCGGCCAGATCCATTCCCAGGGCATTGGTCTGTTCAGGAAGGCGGCGCGGAAGCCTTCGATCACGCCGACCATGGGGTTGAGGATATAGAACTTTTGGTATTCAGCCGGTACTGCGGAAGTGCTATACACCACCGGAGCGGCATAGAGCAGCAGTTGGACCAAGAAAGTCAGCGCATGCTTCACATCCCGGTATTTCACGGCCAAGGCAGAGAGAAACATCCCTATTCCCAGGCTGCACATCAGGAGTTGGAGGATCAAAAGCGGGGTATACAGCACCCCCCAACCTGGGATTTGCTTGAAGTAGATCAGCATAATCACCACGACCACAAAAGCAATGGTAAAGTCCAGCATCTTGGACAGGATAGCCGAGAGAGGCAACACCATTCTGGGAAAATAGACCTTGGTGATCATATTGGCATTCTGAATCAGGGAATTGGCCGATTCGGTAAGCGTGCCGGAGAAGTAGTTCCAAGGCCAAAGAGCCAGGTAGGAAAACAGGATGTAAGGCATTCCGTCTGAGTCCACCTTGGCCAAGCCACCAAACACCAGCGTAAAGACCACCGTAGTGAACAGGGGCTGGATAATCGCCCAAGACACCCCGAGAATGGACTGGGCATAGCGGGCCTTTATCCCCCGGAGTGTAAGGAAATAAAGCAAATCCTTGTATCTCCAAAGCTCTTTGAAGTCCACCATCTTCCAGCCGGAGGAGGGTTCGATTACTTTGTAATGTTCTGTGTTCAAGGTTTTGGGTTCTAGGTTGGAGGGGTTCTGCCTTCGGCAGGAACGTGATGTTTGACGTTCTACGTTTTGAGTTCTACGTTGGAGCGTTGTGCAATTGGAGCGTTGTGCCTTTGGCAGGGACGTGACGTTCGACGTTCTACGTTTTGAGTTCGACGTTGGAGCGTTGTGCCGTTGGCAGAAACGTATCGTTGATTAACGTTGAACGTAGAACCTTGAACGTTTTGGGTTCTAGGTTGAAGGGGTTCTGCCTTCGGCAGAGACGTGACGTTGATTAACGTAGAACCTTGAACGTTGAACCCCTTTATTTTCCATAAATCAAAATTCCCATGATATCTCCTGGGTCCTGATCGAGGATTTCTACTTCGACTTTTCTGTTTACTTTTTCGTAGGTCTTGTCCCGGATAAAATTCAGGTAATCGGTATCCAGATTTTTTCCAACAAGGATCATTTGGACTGTGCCTGAATCAATCCCTTGGGCGTAATCTCCGACGATATAGGCTTTGTCCACGTCCCCCATTCGCTTTACGATTCGCTCCATCAAATCATCCAAACCCAAAAATTTGGAGACCATATTTTTGATTTCATGAAAGAAGGGGTGCCCTTCGTTGGCTTTGTACATTTTGGTTTTGCCCTCTTCTGCGGTAACCAATAAGCCCGCTTCTGTCAGCCGGTTGAGTTCGACCCGAACAGAATTGGTGGATTCCTCAAAATCCTTAGCCAAAGAGCGCAGGTATCCTGAATTGCTATGGGAAAAGAACTTCAGGAGAAGCTTGATTCGGGTTTTGGATGTGACGAGGGAGTCGAGCAAAGAGAGGGATGGGGTAAAGGGTTAAATCGGTGCTGCCCTTTGCAGGGACGTGAGGTTGGGAGTTCTACGTTTTGGGTTCAACGTTGGAGCGTTGTGCCCTTGGAGCGTTATGCCGTTGGCGGGAACGTGACGTTGGACGTTCTACGTTTTGAGTTTTACGTTGGAGTGGTTCTGCCGTTGGCAGGAACGTACCGTTGATTAACGTTGAACGTAGAACCTTGAACCTTGAACATTGAACGTTTGGAAAGCTTCGCCCTTTCACTCCCACCCCCTAGCCCCCTGAAGGGGGTATTAATTTCAACCTACCTTTAATTTTAGGTGGATTTGGGAAGAGAAGTTAGCCTAGATTGAGTAATAAAATTACTCGGTACTTTGGGAATTGCAAGAGTTCGGGAGAAGAAAATTTACTCGTTTGGTGATTAATTGTCGAATTGTCGAATTGTCGAATCGTTTGATTGTTGAACTGAGGACCGAAGAGGTTAAGGGTTAAATCGGTGCTGCCCTTGGCAGGGACGTGACGTTGGGCGTTCTACGTTTTGGGTTCAACGTTGGAGCGTTGTGCCGTTGGCGCGAACGTAACGTTTGACGTTCTACGTTTTGAGTTCTAAGTTGGGGTGGTTCTGCCTTCGGCAGGAACGTGACGTTAATTAACGTTGAACGTAGAACTTTGAACGTTGAACGTTTTGGGTTTTGGGTTTTGGGTTCTCCCAACTAAAAGTATTGCCCCGTTTCTGTGATTCGCCAGAGGTAGGCTAGTCCGGAGAAGACATGAAGGGCGAACAGGAAAGAAAGGAGCTGCATTTTTAGCCGGTCGGATGGTTTTTTATCCGGATTTTGGGAAAAAGTTGACCAAAGAATTTTAGCTATGACCAGGTACAGGATAAAAAGGGAAATGGGGATTTGCCAGTAGAAATTCCCATCCAGATACCCTGGACCGCTTTCTGCAAATAGGAAAAAGACAAGCATGGCGAAGCAAAAAGTGGAAAAAGCCAAACGGAATACCGAATCATTCCCAAGGGTTCTTCCAAAGCATGCCAAGGAACCCATCAAAAAAGGAAAGCTTCCAAATAAGTCCCAAAACGGGTTCTCGGAGAGTTGGAGCCATACACCGAAAGGATCGAGGATCACATCTCCTCGGGCATTGAAATTGAAAAACAGACTTTGTTCTGAACTATTGGAAAAGATCATCCACTTGCTTCCCAAGAGGAAAAGAAGCACCGTGCCTGAATAAATTATTATCGGCAAAATGGACTTTTGACCTACTTCTGAAAGAAAAATCAAGGAAATCAGGGCCGGAATCAGGCCAAAGAGAAAATTGGGTTTAATTCCTAAAATCAGCAGGGTCCAGAGTCCTATCCGAAAAAAATTGGGCTTTTCTCCACTAAACCATTTTTGAACCTCCCCAAAAAGCAACATGCAGAAAGGAAAGACGAAAATGGTACTGCCATTATGCCAAAGGTTGGGGGTCATTTTTCCCAAAAACCAATAGGCCCCCTCTCCCATCCAGGCAGAGATTGGGAAAAACAAGATCAGTCCTAAGGGAATCCAAGGAGTCCAGCTCCTTGCTCCAAACACTGGGCTGAGGTAGCGATAAGTCAGCAGGAACTTCCCCAGCCAACTCAGGCTGACCAGAATCAGCAGGCCTATTTTGAGGCTTTGGGGCGAGGGAATGAGGGTACTGATGCCAAAAAAGGAAAGGTAGTACAGCGGTGGGAAGGGGATTTTTCCCCGCTCTTGGTAGAAATTCCAAATATCCAGATGAGCGGGGAAATCGGAAAAGACTTTCCCGGCAAGCATGGCATAGGTTATCCAGGAATATCCGATAGCCATCAGAAGAACAGCGATCCAAAAAATAAGGGTCTTTGGAACTTGAATCATGGACTTTGGAAGAGATTCTTAGGCTTGGAAAAATGAAGCAGGACCAAACTCTCCCCATTGATCTGCTTGCTCAGCTGGAAACCGGGAGAGATTCGATTCATGTAGTCTGGAAAGATGACCGGTTCCGCAGACCGAAATACCAGGAGGTAGAAATCCTCCATTTCTCTTTGGCTGGAAAATTCTCTCTTTCCATAGGCTTTTTCCTGCATGGCACTTCGGGAAATCCATCCATAGCCAAGAAATGAAACCTGCTTTATAGAATTGTATTGTTCGGTAAATAGGTATTCAAAAACCCCTTCCAGAAAAAGAGGGGATTCAGGATTTTTCTCCGCAAGCAATCGATCAAACTCCCGCTGGAAGGCCAATCTTCCCTGAGCTTCTTTATAGAAATTGAAGGAATGAAAGCACAGGAAAAGAAGGAGGAAGAGGAACAGACCATGAGCCGCTTGTCGGGGAATAGTTGGTTTGGGTAAGTAAAAAACCGGAAAGAGAAGAACCAGAAAAAACAGCAGATTGACCCGTCCCAAGAGCAGATTGAAATGATTAAATATCAGGTAAAACCCTATCCAAATACTCAAAAAGAGGATTTTTTTCTTCAACCCGGCTCCAGAAGCAAAAAAGGCCAAAAGGAGAAAACCGATCAGCATGGATTTAAACAACTCCGTGCGCTGAATCCGAACAAGCCGGGTAAGTCCCTCTCCCATGGCTTTCCATTGGAAGAGACTTTGATCCAATTCCTTTTTTTTGATAAGGAAATCCTCTTTGTCCAGAGGAAGCTCTTCAAACATCCAGCGACTGACATAAAACCAATCAGATGATTCGGGAATCTCTCCTTTTTGGGATTGCTGTACAAAAACCGGGTGATCCAAGACTGTGGCTCGGGCAGAATTGAACTTGAGGTACTCTTCTGAAATGAAGGCAGATTCGTAGCCCCATTTTCCAAGCCCTAGGAAAAGACAAAGGATAAGGAGTCCCAATATTTTGAACCATTTTAGGTTGCCACTTGCCAGAGGAAAAATAAATGCTGCCCAAATCCAGCCCAAACTGATCAGAGCAGCCGATTCCAATCGGATGGAGAAGCCCAGAAAAAAGGTGAAAAAGCCCAAAGCAAGCCCTCGTCTGGAGTAGGAACTGAATAATTGGGTCATCCCTCCCAAAACCGCAAATCCTGCGATCAGAGTAAATTGCGGAAAAAAGGCAAAATGGACAGAAATCAGTCCAATAAAAAGGCTCAATAAGTGCTTTTGAATGGTTGGAAAAGTGGTAGTCCAGATTTTCTTTAACAATAGAAAAGCCGAAAGAAAATTCACTCCAAACCAAGTGAGACCATACCAATTGACCTCCGGAGACCCGGAGTACAGCTTGGAAAAAGTCCAACTCAACCAGGGATGGATAAATACCGCATAGGGTTCTGGTTCTCCGGTGTAAGCACCCGAAACCAGCCACATCATCATCACGTCGTCGTTGGTCTGAAAGCGCCAAGGGAAAAACCAAATAATCCCCAAGCCGAGAAAAAGGCCAAAAGTCCAATAAATGGAGGAATCATATTTTCCCTGCTGGCTTATCATTGGAAATTGCTTATCAAAATAGGCTCTTGGATAAAGTTTTGGGGCAAGGAATCAATGGGGTAAAATAAAACATCTTCGGCATAGCCTTGGGGAAAAAAGCCCTCTAATTGCTCCCGATCCCAAAATCCTGGGCTTTTGGGCAGGGTTTTCCCCAGAAGGTATGCAAGTCCGGAAATCCGATAAGCTGCCAGCAGCTTTTCCTCCCCTTCAAACCGGGCAGATAACTGCTCCAGGCCTCGGACTTGGTCAGGACTCAGCAAAATGACTTTTCCGGGGAGATATTCCCACTTTTCCGTCTGCTGCTCAAGCTGACCTTGTTCAAAAGGCTGCCACCAAAGCCCATTCAAGACCAATATCCCCGTTACCCCTGCCAGGCTAAGGGATAAAGCCTTTTCAAGGCGGAGATTGTTTTTCCCCAACCAAATCCACCAAGCCAGAATCCAAAAGACCAGGTAGTGGATTCCTATTCTCATCCAGTATACGTTGCTGCCAAAATGCAGGACAAATGGCAATAGGAGAAGAAAAAAAATCCAGATTTGATCTCTTCCGGACAGTTGGAAGAAATGGTATTTGTGAAAAAACCAAGCCCAAACCCCTGCTCCTAAAAGCAGGAAAATATGGTTCCATTCCTCCGTAATTCGAGTGATTGAAAAGACGAGAAGGAAGGAAGGGAGAATTAGCAAAGCCTGGATAATTGGCTTTTTGATCCATCTAAAGACGATAAACGAACCCCCAAAAACCAACAAGCACCAAAATACCCCTACCCCGGTATGCTTGATTAAGGTCCATCCTTGGTAATCGGTTCGGGCCGTTTGCACTGACAAGCCATCCCTAAGTCGAAGGAGGGCATTTTCACCCAAATCCCAGTAAAAAACCCATTCCAGGAAAATAAAAGGAAGGAGCAGGCCCAAAAGGAAAAACCAATTCAGCTTTTTCTCCAAAAACAAAAACAACAAAGTCATTCCTGCCACAAGAATTGCCACTGTCACTTTCACATAAACCAAAAAGGCAATCATTAAGCCTATCCCAAGCCTTACCATCCATCTATCCTCCTGAAAAGAGATCAAAGCAAGCCAGCAGGCAGCGATTACCACAGAGAGATGATTGTAGGACAAGCTAGCCGGAAGAAAGCCATAACCTGCAAAAAGACCCAATAAGGAAATGAGGAAGATGGTTGGGGAAAGCTGAGTTTCTGATTTTACATTTTTATAGCAAACGGCCAGGGCAAAAGCTCCTAGGCCGTAAATCAGCAGACGAAGTACCCGTAATCCTACCATGCCAAAATGAAATCCAGTGACCTGATGAATGAGCTTAAAAAAGAGGTCGTAATTGAATATTCCTCCCTGATTTTCCTGAAGGGGATGCGCCAGCAACACATACAAGCCCTCATCGGATACGTCAAATCCACGGTTGACCCCTGCTAAGACGATAGCTACAACGAGAATCGAGGCTCCGAGGAGAGGTTTAGGCATTGGGAATGATTGGAAGATTGGAAAATTTAAAGATTGGAAAATTTAGGAGTTTAAAGTGGCAAGGTTGCAAAGTGGCAAAGTTTGGATCAGGGAATTGAGTAACTGTTTAATTGAGAGTTGGAAGGGTTAAGGGTTAATAGATTTGGTCTTAAGTCTTTTGTTTTGTGTCTTGTGTCTTTCTTCATTTGTCTTTTTCCTGATTCTCAATAGTCTTATCGATCAGGTACAAAGGCCGGCCTTTGACCCCTTCGAAGATTTTACCCACATACAACCCCACAATCCCCAGCATCATCATCAAGATTCCCGAAAAGAAAGAAATGGAAAGAATCAAACTGGTGTACCCTGAAACGGTAATGGCTCCTGACAGATATCGGAACAAGGTGATGCATGAAAAGAGGAAACTCAAAAAAGCGATCCACAAGCCGACTTTGACCATGAGGCGAATGGGCTTGTCTGAATAGGCCAAAATGATATCCAAGGCCAAATTCAATCTTCTGCGGAAGGAATATCCACTTTTTCCGTCTGTTCTGGGCATGTGCTTTACTTCCACGAAGGAAGTGCTGAAACCCATCCAACTTACCATGACAGAAAATACTCTGACGGGTTCTTTCATTTTTAGAAAGGCATCGATCACTTTCCGGTGGTATATCCCAAAGTTGCCCACCGAGGGATCGAAGGTATTCCCAGTCAGATAGGACAATAGGCGGAAAAACAATTTACCCAATCCTACTTTAAGCAGGCTGTCTTTTCGGTTGACCCTCCTTGCCAAAACCACATCAAACCCCTTGATGGCTTCCCGATAGAGATTTGGAATTTCCTCCGGGCGGTCCTGAAGGTCTCCATCCATGACCATTACCCACTCCCCTTGAGCATGGTCCAAGCCTGCGGTGATGGCATAGTGCTGCCCAAAGTTTCTGGTCAGCTTGATTCCTTTGATTTCAGGGAATTTCCCTGCCAGTGCTGCAAGGGTATCCCAAGACCCTTCCGGGCAACCGTCATCCACCAAAATTACCTCAAAATTGGATTTCAGGGATTGACATACCTTTTCCAACCTTTCGACCAACTCCGGGAGTGTTTGACGCCCTTTGTAGACCGGGACGACGACAGATATGTGAACGATGGGCTTAATTGCTGGATTTTTGAGGCAATATATTCAAAAAGCAGGATACTCATCCCCAGTCCAAGCAAGAAGAAAGGACTGGAAAATGAGATTTTCCAATCGTCGGCCACTGAAAGTCAGGCATCCCAGACAAGTGGAAGTCAAGCTCTACTCCGGTTGGATAGGGATTCCCGGAAGATCGGGTAGGATCAAAAAAATCGGACCGTTTGGGCAGGGAAAACTGTAGATCGGGGAAGGCAGAGAAAACCTGGGAGAGGGAAATTTCGGATGGATCCATTGGGGAGAATCCACCCAAAGGGACTGCTAGTTGTTCACCGGTCTGGCAGTTGAGAATCCAGGAATGGGCCTTGCTTTAAGTGGAGAGAAAGTAGATCATTGGATTAGGAAATATTTGAAATGAAAAAAGATTGTTTAGTAAAAAATCGCTTTAAATAAGCTAATTCTACCCAGGAATAGTGATAAAATGTGGATAAATATCCGCTCAAAAACAGAAAAATACCCACTAGTGGGTATTTTTATTCTATGCACCGATGGTAATTTTGGTCAGGGTGATTAAGCAACTTTTCTCATCATTTTTTCTAGAACATCATTAAGGGATTTTTCTCCCACTTTTTACCCCTTTCTCTTCTTCCTTTCAAAAAAGGGGGATTTTCCGGAATCCAAGCAGTTAAGGAAAGTGGAGAAGGCACCTGTAGTGAATGATCTTCCCCAGACGACCGCCTAGGGTACAGGAAGTTACGATTTTGGCAAGGGGAAAGGATTTTACCGGTTGAAAAGTGAATTATCCTATTTATACCACGGGTGTATCCGTAACCTTGCGCGTAGGTCTCAAGTAGCAGTTTTTCCTTTATGAAAAATCTCCCAGCCTCCTTTGGCAAAGGGAATCCGCCTATTTGTAACCTCAAAACCTAATTTAGCCAAGTAACTTGCAAATAAGCGGAAGCACCTTTTATCTAATCGTTGTAGTTCCGCTTTTTTGCCAGTAGGAAAAATACGGCCAACTTAAGCTCATAGGTTCAGGATATGGAAGTTTCGGTCTACCAGCCAGACCAGCAAGGGGAATCCGTCAATTGACCTCATTGCGGATAATCCTAGTTAATAAAACCTGACCTCACAGTTGGGATTGGAAGATTTGAAATTATCCACTGCCCGTGAGGACAAGCGGGTATTGAAACAGGAGAGCTTCTTCAGCATCAGGCCTTCCACGGGTTTCAAAGATCTGAGATTGGTACTGGCCACATCGAGTTCCTCCAACTCATAGAGATTTTCCAGCCCTTTGAGGGCTTTGAGATTGGTGCCGGAGAGGTTCAGTTTTTTCAGGCCTTTGATATTGGAGATCGCGCTCAAATCCTCAATTCCTGTATTGGATAGATCCAATTGCTCCAAGCTGACCAAGCTGGAGATTGGGAGAAAATCGTTTACCGGCATTTGGGACAAGGTCAGTTTTTTCAACAGCACCATTCCGCTGACCGGGGCAATGCTGGATAGCGGGGCGTCAAATACCGAGAGAGACCTCAGGTTGACAAAGGCGGTAATCGGGATCAAATGCTCGATGGATACCCGCTGAAAACTCAGCTCCGACTTGGCTGTAAGGGAATGAAGCTGTTCGGTATTGGGGTCTGCAGGAAGGGAAAACTCTCTTTTGAACAGGTCTTTCCATGGGGTATCCAATTCTTCCCACCAGGTTTTCAATTCTTCTGAGCGGTAAATTACATTCACTTCGGCTCTCTGGAAAAGAAAGTCTGGAATCTGGGTTTGGTCCAGCTGGCTTTGATCGACGTTGAGGTACCTTAAGTTGGGCAGACCTACCACCTCTTTGATACTTGTCACCGGACTTCCCTGAAGATCGATGGATTCCAGGGCTTCGTTGGACTGAAGGGCAGAAAGGTCAGAGATTTGGGTGTTTTTACCCAGGATTTGCTTCAACGTTTTCACTTCAGAAAGGGGCAACAGGTCTTCTACGGGATTGGCTGAGAAGTTGACTTTGGTGAGGTTAATGAAGCGGACGATGGGATTAAGGGTGGTCAGCTCCAATTCGCTGATATCCAGCTCATAGATATTGACTGTCTGTGTCAACACTTCTATTCCTGGATTTTCTCCTTTTATGGCTGGATTGGCTCTTTTGAGCCCCTCTTTCCAAGCAGCGGGAAGGGTAGCCCACCAAGATTCCAAATCTTTGACATGGTGAATGAGCAAGACTTCGGGATTTTTCCGTACAAAATCATCCGCAGCGACGGTGGACAATTGGGTCTGATCCGCCAATACTTTTTTCAGGGCAGGCAACTCCTGAAGCGGAGTAATATCCGATACCGAAGTAGCCGTGATATCCAGAGTTTCCAGGTTTTCAAACTCCCGGAGGGGATTTAGGTCTTGGATGTTGGTTTGGGCTAGATTGAGGTTTTGCAGGGAGGTAAGCGAAGCCAAGGAAGAGAAATTCACCATGTAGTTTTGGCTCAAATCCAAGGTTTTCAGGGAGGTTAATCCCTTGATGTTTTCCGGATTGTTAAAGCCGCTGTTGCTCAGGTAGAGGTGTTCCAAATTCTTGAACTCGTTCAATACGGCAAAGCTGCTGATTGGGGCACCTTCAGCCCGTAGTGTTTTGAGATTTTTCAGGTTGAGCAGCTCCCCTATGCTGTCCACTTGGGTATTGGAGATATTGAGGGTCTGCAGCCGGTCAGCGTATTTGATAAACTGAATGTCCCGGGTTGGGGTATTGGAAATGTCCAGGTTTTCCAGAAAGGTCACATTGGAAATGGCACTGAGGTCCCGGATTTGGGTTTGACTGATATCGACGACTTTGAGGTCTCGCAATTCAGCAAGGGGCCGGAGGTGCTGAATATCTCGTCGGCCGGAAATATTCAGGGTATCGATACTCACCAAGCGGTAGAGCATATCGAGCTCCATGGAATCTTGAAGGGAAAAATTAAATCTGGAGGCAAAGTAGTTTTTCCAAGGGAGGTCGAGGGATTTCCACCAAGCGGTCAATTCCTCATCCCGGCTTACCTTGGTGGTATAGATACTTACGATTTTGAGTTCCTGGGATTTTTCATTGAGGTTGACCTCGATAAACCTTGGGGTGGTATTGGTAATTTTCTCTCCTGCTTTTCCTTGAGCCGTGATGGTTCGGTCCAGAGAGGCCAGGAAGTACACTTCTCCGTTGTCCTTTTGTCCGGGTTTGACTTCCCGGATTTTGAATTTGAACTCAACGGTTTTGAAAAAAAACTCGATATCCTTCAGGTAGGCGGTGACGTCCTTGTTGGTGACGACTTTTCTGTCTGCCAGGAGGTCGTCCTCTACCTGTACTTTTTCATCCCGGAAAATCTTAAGGTAGCTTTCCCGGATGATTACATCTTTGTCTCTGGCGCTGGTTTCGGATTTGCCCAAAGTATTGAGCAGAAACTCCAAAAACCGGATTTGATCTTCCACCTTGGAAGTCAACTCCTTTTGCTGTTCTTTGGTGTAGCCCTTCAGGGTCTGAGTGTGGGCTGCGAAAGGAAAGGCAATCAGTGCAGAAAGAATCAGGAAGAATCTAATCCTGGTCATAGATGTATTTGAGAATAGTTTCTTTATCTCCGGGTCCCAATTGGACCAAGTTGGAAATCAGCCAACCGGTATTAAAGCCCGGTCTGTTGAATTGATTTACTTCAAAATACCAGCCATTTATCTGGAAGAAGTGAAATTTAACTCCTGTGACGGTATCAAATCGGAGGTTATTTTGCTTCATTTCGTACAAAAATATCGATAGATAGTCCGGTTTGTAGGAGTTGGGCGTGAAGGATTCCGGCAATTTCGAATCCTGAAATGCCCTGCGAAGGTTCATGAATCCCAGTTCATGACTCAGTGGATGAAGAAAGTCCTTGGCTTCTCCCACCGGCTTATTGAAGAGGTTTTTAAAGGGTTGGAAAATCACCTGATCGATCACCCATTCAAAACCCAATCTTTCGGCTTGGATTTTCATGATCAGGGTGACTTTTTCTCTTTTGCCTTTGAAAATAAACTCCGTGTCCACTTCGGCATACCATCCTTCCCGGTGAAAATTCAGGTATTGAGGATAGATATCAGAAAGGACAAACTGGGTAAACTTCTGTTTGACCTCGGGGGAAACACCTGAAGTCTGATTGTCGAAGAGGATGGTCAAGAATCCCTTTCTGAGCGCGGGATTCTGGTACAGCGAGTCCCCCGGGTAGAACCGGATATTGCCATCTACGGATTCCTCTCCGTTGAATCTTCTGAAAAATTGATTGAGCTGTTTGGTAGAAGCTGCAAATCTGCCGTCATCCTTGATTGTCCCGGGACCGCCGAGGCCCTGTCCCGGGACAGAAGAGATGATTGCGATAAAAAACGCAAAAATCAGAAAGGTTTTTCTCATGCTGAGGTTTCAGTCACTCGAACATCTCCGAGCATTACATCCCAAAATTCGATCGTGCGACCTGCAATTTGAGTTTGTTTTTTCTCAACGTAGATGGTGATGTCCTTCTTGGTGGTATCTCTGTAGTTCATCCCTGTTTCGATAGAAGTACCTTCAAATCGCTGATAGATGGTAATTACGCCCACGTATCGTCCGTCAGGCTGTCTTTCCAAATCGGAGATGTACTGGATATCGTACCAAGTGATATTCACCCGGTCGTAGTTCAAGGCCATCAGTCGCTCGAAATAGTTTCTTACCTTATAGTAAGCGATTTCATTGGTATTGATGGAAGAGACGCCCATTTCCGCACCGGGAGCGAAGAGTTCTTCGGCGCGGTCCATTACGCGGTTCGCTTCAGAAAACTGGGTTTCCTTGCTTCCGATGATGGCGATGTATTTGGAAAGGTCCTTTACTTTTTCCAAAGCCAAGGAGTCGATGGCCTGCTTTCTGGCAGGGCTGATATTGTCCTGAGCAAATGCTGCTAGAGAGATAGAAAGGAGCAAGCCTAGGGAAAGGATAAATTTATTTTTCATTTTGGATAGAGTTCTAGCAGTGATTATTTTCTTCTCAATTCAAGTTCGGACACCTTTCCATTTGCATCCAGACGGATGTCTGAAATGTAGTTGAGGTTTTTCTTGGTGTCCTTCAGGTACTCCAGGTATCTTTTGATCGTGGTCGGTTCATCGTAGTCTTTGATGCCATTTTCTTCATGAATGACGATCAGAACAGGGGTTTCCTGATTGGAAAACATGGCCAAGGTCTGCTGAATGGACTGGTCGGCCGCATTGAGGCTACCTGCATTGGCAACCGCATTGAAACTGTTTTCCAGCTTTTCAGCGGCGATTTCCTCAGCGGATCTTGCTGGGGGAGGCGGAGGCGCTTGTTCTACCACTTGCTCTACAGGTGCAGGAGGAGGAGTCGGCTGGACAGCCTTCTTCTTACTCTTACAAGCTCCCATGGCCAAAGTGAGGACAAGACCCATAAAAAGAATTCTTTTTACGGACAGGGTGGATACAGATTGTTTCATTTGGATAAATTGGATTGTTTGGATAGTAGATTGTTTATGCCTGGTTTTGGGTGGCCTTTACAGGGCACAAAGTAAGCGATTTTGAAGAAATTTCGTGCAAAGGTCGGGCCTAATCCCTCATTTGAGACTTGAGTACGCAGAAAAGATTTTGTTTGTTAAGTTAAAAAATGCAAAAAGCCCCTGCAAACCAAAGGAACGAATATTTTCAATACACTAATATCATAAAATGGGCCAAAAATACCCTATATAGGGTATTTCCAAGCCCATAATTTTGTTTCAATTTTGAATGTGTTAAGTTTTAATTCAGGCAATAGCCAGTGCAAAAGCCCTTTGGATCTCCAAAGGGTTTTTTTCTAGCCTATCGCAGGAGAGGGAAACGGATTATCCGCAATTCTATCTGAAGAGAAGCATCAGGATGTACCTATAGCAGGTACTTTACAACAAAACACAGCGGAGGGTCTACCCCAGGTTGTTTGCCCATTGCGCTTTCATCCCTAGGTTGTGCTTTGCGCTGTACGTAGGTGGCTATTTAAAAAAAACGAATTTAGATTAAAGTAAGGGACAGACTTGTCAGGAAAAAAAGGTATCTTCCTTTTGGAGAAAATTTTTATCAGGGCAGGAGAATTCGAATCCAAAAACAATTTCGTCGATTATATATGGAGGTCAACCATCCAAAGCAGCAAGGAAATTCGTACATCCAATCCAGACGGTCAAGGCGACTGGAGTGCTATTGCAAAAGCGTAGCTTGGTAGTTTTGGGGGTTTGAAAGCCAAATGCAAGCTTTTTTACCCTTTTCCTTAGTCCGTGGCAGCAGTAAAAAAATCCATGAAATGGAATCCGGATTCCTTACAATCGATTTAATTATGGACTTTATCCAAAAAAAAATTTGAAATCTGCAAAAAATGAGAAAATGAGGTTTTGCATTTCTCTTGGTTTTAAATTTATTTTGACGTTTGGAAAAAGTCTTAAATTTTAGTTATTGAAACAACTTTACCACTATTTAAATGAACCAATTTTTAGCTTTCATCTCCTCGCTGGGGCTAGGGGTGTTAATTTTGCCAATCCTTATAATTATACTGAATAAGGCCAATATCGGGGATATTCCCGGAGGAAGAAAGATTCATCTCAAGGTAACCCCTTCCATGGGTGGAGTTGCCATCATTTTCGCAAGTATTGTTTCTTTTGGTATCTGGGGCTGGTATTTGGCTCCGGGTACGATGCGATTTGTGATTCTGGCGATTTCGGTGATGTTTTTCATAGGGTTGCGGGATGACCTGTCTCCACTGAGCCCCATGCAAAAAATAGTCATGCAATTGGGGGCTCTATTTCTGATTTACTTCTTCGCAGACGTGCGAATTACCAATTTTTACGGTTTTCTCGGGGTCTATGAGCTCCATGAATTGGCCAGTATTTTGGCTACCTTCTTTGTTCTCTTTGCCATCACCAATGCTTACAATCTGATTGATGGCATAGATGGGCTAGCCGGTACCATCGCATTTCTTCCCTTTTCCATCTTGGGATTTTGGTTTGCTTCTGTGGGTCACTTGGGTTATTCCGTGTTTTGCTTTGCCATGCTAGGGGCCATTGTAGCCTTTTTGACTTTCAACTGGCATCCGGCCAAGATATTCATGGGGGATACCGGGTCTCTGCCGATCGGCTTTTCCATGGCGATCGTGGTGGTGGCCTTTATGAATATCAATGCTGACCTCCCTGCCAGCGATGAATTCAAGTTCACCCCCAACTTCAGCTTTTCATTGGCTATGGTTTTGATTCCGGCCTTTGATATGGCCCGGGTATTTGCCAAAAGAATCTCCAGAGGCAAGCATCCGATGAAGGCAGACAAGAACCATCTTCATCACCTGTTGATGCGCTTTGGGATGAAGCAGCCCAAGGTGGTTTCCATTCTGGTGCTGGCACAGATTACCATTATCCTATCGGTCTTGATTCTTCGGGATTTTTCAGATAATCTGGTCCTGCCAATCGTATTCCTGGTGGTATTGGTATTTGCCATCATCTTGGAATTGGTCACCCCGCACTTTTTGAAATTAAAAATCATGAAGGCCCTTCCAAGATTTATGGAGGCCAAAGAGCCTGCGGAAAAACAAAAGGCCGTAAATTCCAAAGATTTTGAGAAGTGGCCGATCAACATGAATTAATCTCAGCGTACGCCCCCTCTCCTATTTAACCCCATTACCTTGGAAAAAAAGCTAAAAATAGGGATTCTTACCAAATCCCTTCCGGACTTGGATCCATGGGAACTTTCGCTTTTCGATCAACTCTTAGATCTGGATTTTCTTGAAGTTGCCCTTTTGATTGTGGATGGTCGGGTACCTGCGGAAGATGCTGCACCCAAGTCCGGGTTGGGAAGACTTTGGCCGGGCAATTTCTTATGGAAATGGCAAAAATCTTTGGAGAAAAAGCTGTTTAAAGCTTTCGACCCTGACCCCAGTCGAGTAAAAGCTCTGTTTGAAAAGACTCCAAAGATCTCCATGCATCCGATCAGGAAGGGCTTTGTGGATTATTTCGAAGAAAAGGAATGTGCACAGCTGGAGCCTTTTGGCTTGGATTTGATCCTTAGGCATGAGTTCAATATCATCAAAGGTGCCCTTCTTCAGGTACCCAAGTATGGCATCTGGAGTCTCCATCATGGAGACAATGATGTGAATCGAGGCGGACCTGCGGGATTTTGGGAAATTGTAGAAAATCATGAAGTGATCGGAGTTACCCTGCAAAAGTTAACCCCGGAATTGGATGGAGGCAAAATCATCGAAAAAGCTTACTACAATATCCACTGGTCTTTCACCAAAAATCAACAGTTTGTCCAGTTTTCATCCATACAACTGGTTCTAAAAAACCTGAGGAAAGTAATCCACGGCAAATTTGCCCTGCAGGACTCCCTGACTTACAGCTATCCGCTCTACCGTTCTCCCGGACTAAAGCCTACCCTCCTCTACCTGCTGAAATTTTACAGGGAGTTTTCTTCGATTCTTTTTTACCGGATGTTTGAATCCAAGGGAGAAAACCTTTGGAAGGTCTATCTAGGCAAGGGGGATTTTATCCAAGCCCCGCTGTTCAGAGCCAAAGAAATCCCGCAACCTGAGGGTGAATTCTGGGCAGATCCTTTTGTATTTGAAAAAGATGGGGTGAGGTATTTGTTCTTTGAGCGTTTTTTCTACGACAAAAAGAAGGCCTGTATCAGTGTGGGAATATTGGACAAAGGAAAAGTGACCGGGATAACCGACATTATTGATGACGGGGCTCATCGGTCCTATCCGAATGTGTTTGAGGATGAAGGGGAGATATATATGATTCCGGAATCCTGTGCCAATACCCGATTGGAGGTGTATAAGGCGACTGACTTCCCTTACCAATGGGAGCTTTACTCCACCGCATTCGAGGGAGAGGAAGTAGCGGATGTCAACTTCTTAAGGGATCAGGATGGAATAGCCTGGATTTTCTTCAGCAAGGGGTTTTGGTTTGATCTCAACTCTGACCTCTACCTCTACCAAATTGACTCGCTGAAAATGAATCGATTGATCCCACATCTCCAAAATCCCGTGATCATCGATGCACGAAGTGCGAGAAATGGAGGAAAAATCTATCAGAGAAACGGGGAGTATTTCAGACCCAGCCAAAGGAATGTGTATGGAAAGTATGGCTTTGGGGTCAATATCAACAAAATCCTTGAGCTCAATCTGGAAAACTACCGGGAGGAACGCATAGTCACTGCCACCCCGACTTTTTTTCCAAAACTGACAGGATTTCATCACGTGGACAATCACGGGGACTTCTATGTGATCGATGCAGCCACCAGAAAAAAATAAAGAGGGATAAACCCTCTTCAAATTGGAAAAATCAGGAATTTAATTTTTCAGAATCAAGCCAGATCATATTTAGCTATTCGAGACTCTCAAATAAGCTTTCGTAGCGGTCTGCAATAGCTTCCGGATTGACAGCTTCCCAAAGTCTATTGCTTGGACTAGGGGAATCAATCTCAGGAAATTTTCGGATAAGGGTCTCGAGCCCTCTTTCAATTTCCTCTTGATTGGTATTATCCATCAAATAAAAACCGGGTTCACCCTCGAGATAAGATGCGGTAACTCCAATTTTCGGTGCTACGGCAATGATTGGCTTTCTCAAGGAAGCATAGTCCGATAATTTGCTCAGCATGAGAATTCCCTTTGGGTATTGGGCTTCCAAAAGTAGGAGGTAGTCATAATCAACCAACTTTTTGACCATTTCGGAATAACCTAAGGGAGTTTGGATAATTATTTTCTCCTTCAACCCCAGTTGGTCAAGCTTTTCTCTAAGTTGATCTTGGACGATGCCGAAAACATGAAACTCGAAATCGAGTCCTCTTTGGGCAATGTTGTGAAAAGCAGCAAGTAACAAATCCAAGTTGATATTGGATAGCATGTTACCGGCATGGGCAATTTTTACCACCTTTCCCTTTGAATAGTCGAGGGTAAATTGGGGTTTAAAACCTATATGAGGAATAATTTCGACCCTACTCTGAAGACCTTTGAGATTGGTGAGGAGAAAATGCTCCATCAACTCCTGAGATGGAAAGGTGTTGACATTGGCAGATTGGAATACTTTTCGGGAAATACGCTTCATCAACCAAGCCTGAAACCTAGAAACCTGATGACCTAGTGGTCGGATATCATCGGTTGGGTCATTCCAATTTGAAATAAGAGGGATTTTCCAAGCAGACGCCAACTTCTCACCCAGCAAATGGGGAAAAAGGGAGGGCATTCGGGACAGGATCAGATCAAATGGCTTCTCCTGATGTAGTTTTGCGGCTAGTTTTTCAGCTTGTAGTCCCCATCGAATTCCCTCGACGGGATAGCCATACCGCAGGAGGCCTTGTAGGGTTTGAAGGAGAAGTGCCAGCTTATTGACTTCATTTTGGGCCGGGTAATGGGTTTGACTTTGGATTGGGAGCCATGATTCTGACCAGGAATGAGCATAGGCAATGGTAGCCGACCTGGAAATCACCTGCACATCGTGTCCTCTGGACTTCAAGGCCAATACCAACTTGGCGTTGACGATTCCTTCTGAAAATTCGAAAGGAGGAAAGGCAGTGGTTAACAGCAGGATTCTCTTATTTTTCATGGTATAAGCCCAATACTCTCAGGGACTTTCTCAATGGTCTGATCAGGAATAAAGGAAGAGACGGGAATTCTTCCAGGATTTCAGGCTCCAAGCGATGGGACCTTTGCGGATCGGAAGCTTCCAAGCCTTCCCGAATGACAGCAAGGTACTCATTCATCATGGCCTGCAGGGAAAACCTTTCCAGGATGGTTTGCCTGGCATTTTCGCTCAGGGATGAGTGGCTTTCAGGCTGCTCCAGTACTTCGATAATTTGAGCTGCCAGCTCGGTGACCCGTGCCGGCTCGGCCATAAATCCATTTTTCCCATGGGCGATGATGTCATCAGTCTGCCCTTCCAGTCTGTAGGCAAAAGCTATCAGACCATTGAGCATGGCCTCTTTCAATACCAAAGCGCCGCTTTCGAATTTGGAAGGAAAAAGCAAGTATTTGTATTGAGCCAAGGTAGGATTGACCTGTTCGAGTGGCAGTTCTCCCTTCAGGGAGATGGTTTTCTCCAAACCATACTCCTTGATTTTTTGCCTGAGGGGTTCCTCGTGTGTACCCGAGCCAAACACATCCAGCTGGACTAGGGGAAGTCTGGGTAGGATCAGGCGGATGATTTCCGGCAGATCCATCACTCCTTTTTCAAAGTCGTTCAAACGACCCAAATAAATGAATCGATCCTTTTTTTGGCTAAAAACCACCTGATCGGCTGAGGTATCCAAGCAATTGGGAATTACGTGAAGTTTTTCGGGTTTGACCCCGTATTCTTTGTTTAATCTTTGGGCCAAAATCGGGTTGACGCAGATAATCTTTTGAATCTGGCTGCCATTGAAAGAGGCATTGCGCAGCATGGACTCCAGGTTGCCATGGATGATAGGAAATACCCGGGAGCTTTTTGGAAGGAATCCCAGGATGCTATGGGCATATTGCACATCATTCAAAAAGATCAGCGGATAAGCTTTGATTTGGGACAGCATCCTAAGGGCGTGCTTCTTTTTGCTTTCCCAGGGTCTTGGCAAAATCCGGTGTACGCGCAGGCCCATGGATTTGAACTTGTCACTCCATTCCCCCTTGGCCATGATTTCATAGACCACAGGCTCGTAACCCTGGCTTTCCAGTCCTTTGTACAGGTTTAGGATCACGCGCTCTACACCCCCTATTTTCAGGGCATAGGTAAGGATAGCTACTTTCAACTTCTTTGCAGGTTTAAGACTGATTTTCGGTAATAGGTCTTGTAAATGAAAAAGAGCAGCCCCAAATAGCACAAAAATGCAATTAAACGGGCCATAATCAATCCCATGGAAGAATAGGACAACAAGGCAAAGGTGAATCCGATAAAGGTGATGCTCCAGACCAGAAACACCAGGAGACTGGTCCACAGCCTACCTGTGGCGACCAGCACATTGTTCAGGACAATGGCTAAGGACTGAGGAATCAGGGTAAATACCGACACAAAAATCAGGAGACCGACCCCGGCATATTCTGCCCCGTATATTTTGGCGATATCCTCCCCAAAAATGAGGAAGATGATACTGATGGGAATAAAAATTCCCAGAATGGTCCAGGAGGCATTTTTTACGATTTGGTTCACCTTTCTGATTTCTCCTCTGGCCCAGAGGTCCGAAAAAATCGGTAAAAAGCTACTTACCAGAATGTAGGTGATAAATATGAGTACATTAAACCACTGATTGGCTACGTTAAAATCAGCCAAATCATCGTATCCTCCCTGCTTGTTGGTTGCCAAAAGGGACATGGTGTACCAATTGGTCGGAAATATCAATAAGCCCGAGAGCAGGGAAGGAAGGCTGTAGTTGAAGAGGATTTTGGACTCCTGGAGGGCACCTTTGAATAGGACCTGCAGGCTGGAGCGGTAGAGCAGCTTTCGCACCAGATAGAACGTGGCCAGATAGGTAATCAGGGGCTCCACCGTCATTCCCAAAACTGCCCCATTGAATCCATACCCATAAGTCAATCCGATTTTGACCAAGGTCAGGGAAATCCCCAGGACTATTCCCAGAAATGAATTTTCCTTAAAAGCTTCCAGGCCATTGATGACCCCATATTGAGCTCCATTCAAGGAGCCAAAGAGCATTCCTGTGGCCATCAAACGGAGACTGCCTTCCAAGTGGGGCGCTTCCAGGGAAGTGGTTGCCAGGTAGCCCGCAGAAGCCTGAAGCACCAGAAAAATCAAAAATCCCAGGGCTGCCGAAAACAGGAAGGACAAACCGATAATTCTTCCAGCCCTGGGTTTGTTATTGGACCGGTATTCGGCGATGTGCTTGGTTGCCGTTTGGGAAATGCTGAAGGTGGTAAACATCCCAAACATGGCGATGGTGCTGTTGAGCATACCGAATTCCCCATAGGCCTCTTTTCCGATCAGTCGGATGATGATGACTGTACCGACAAATGAAATTCCTTTGCTGAAAAAATTGAGTATGGCATTCCAAAAAGATCCCCGAAGGATTCGTCTAAAAATCTCGGAAGAAGACGCTTTGGTCAATAACGCATAAATCTTGGGATAGCGCTGAAACTTATTGATCCACTTATCCATCATTTACTGAACTACAAAAGGGGTGAGTACTCGGTGAAAGGGGAAATCTAAACATAATGGATCATGCCTTTTTTTGGCAAGCTATAGCTTGGATTGGGAAAGGGAGAAGGAGAAGAAGCCAGGGTAATTTGCACTACGTACAGCATGATGGTGCATTTTAAGAGAAGTACCAAAAAAATAGGAAAATTTATGTTTCAGCCGCTATGCCCATCCGTTCAGGAAGAGGCTGAGAATTTGGAAATCAGCAAATGCATCAAAAACTTTGGACTGGAGACAAATGTTCTTTTCCAAAGCCTTCGGGGTTCTTGAATCAGCCGGGGAAACCATTCCAAGCCTAGGTCGATCCAGAATTTGCCCGGTCTTTTGATGTTTCCTGAATAAAAGTCGAATACGGCACCTATGGAGCAAATTACATCCACATCCAGGAAACTTTTATTTTGGTGAACCCATTTTTCCTGCTTGGGAGCAGTCATGCCCACGAAGAGAATGTTGGGCTTGATGTCATTGATTATTTTATGGATGAGTTGATTGTCCTCTTTGTCAAGAACAGGCTTGAATGGAGGGCTAAAACTATAAAAATCAATGTTTGGAAACTCTCTTTGCAGTCGGTTTTGAATTTTCGTCAAGGTGCTGCCTGTAGATCCCAGGTAGAATACTTTTCCTTTCTCCTTATCCAGAAGATTCAAAAAATGCATGTGCAGGTCATAGCCTGAAATTTTCCGGATTTTTGCCCCATACATAAAGCGGGTAGCCCACACAATACCCACTCCGTCGGGAATCAGGATATCCGAAGAAGTCAGCGCACTTTTAAATTCATCATCTTCCTCAGCGATACAATAAGAATGAGGATTGATCGTATTGATAATATACTTTTTCCCTACTTCGATAGAGGAGGGTAACTGGGTATGAATAATGTAATCTTTGAACTTGATTTCCATTACGTGGGTTTACTGCAGGTTAGGAGGTAATTTTTTTCATCATGTTCAGAAACTCTCCTTCAAACTTTTCAAGAGTAAATTTAGTCGTAAAATCCATTTTTGCGGAATTCCCGAGCAAAGATCTCAATTCTTGGTCATTAAGCAATTTTTGTATTGCAAGAGACAATTTATAAGGGTTTTTTGCCTCAACCAATAGCCCATTTCTTTCATTTTCGATTAGGGAAGGAATTCCTCCTTCCGTGGTGGTAATAA
The DNA here is from genome assembly GCF_036245625.1 of Algoriphagus confluentis. Lineage (NCBI taxonomy): Bacteria > Pseudomonadati > Bacteroidota > Cytophagia > Cytophagales > Cyclobacteriaceae > Algoriphagus > Algoriphagus confluentis. The sequence continues at coordinate 219,307 of NZ_BTPD01000006.1, read as the reverse complement.
TCGGCAAGCCAAAGGACATGGCCTCCAAAATCACTAAGGGGAGACATTCTTTCTTATAGTAGGTAGGAAATACGAAAATATCTGAAGATTGGATGATACTTAGTTTCTCCATTCCGTATTTTTTCCCTAGATAATGCACATTTTCTGATAGACGAAGGTCTTTTATTTTCTGATACAGTGCCGCCTCGGAAATATCACCTTCTCCTCCGACAAGGATACAAGTAAACACCGCTCCCTTTTCTTTCAGCAGATTTACCGCGTCCAGTAAATCATAAACTCCTTTTTCCTTCAGCAAGTTTGAAAGAAAAAGTACCTGCAAAGGTTCTTTTTCTGTTTTCTCAGACCGGGAATACCCCGGATTTGGAATTCCGTTTGGGCAATAATAAACCTCTTCTTTTTTTACATACTTCTGTACATCCGAGAAGAGTTCTTTAGCCAAAAGTATCACTTTTGTCTTCTTAAAAAAGATTTTGTACAGCCAATTATCCAGGGTTTTGTTTTGGTAATCGGAGATGCCTTTGTTGTGATAATGGACGATCAATTGTCGGGAAAAAAGCTTGCAAGCCATGGCCAAAGGCCAGTCCTTGTAAAATCCGACTCCGGCGGCAGTAGGAGTCATGTAAGTGAAATCAGGGCGGGTGGTCAACAATACTTTTACTACCTTACCAAGCAAGGCTGCCATCTTTACTACCTTCTTCAGTCCATTTTTGCCAATCTCATCTACCGTGGTAGAGGTATTCAGATTGATGTAGGTGATTTGGAAAGATTCATTGATCAATCGACTTTCTTTGATGTACTGCCCCATCATCGAGGCACCATGGACAGGAGGCGGGATAGATAGTAAAAAAAGTGCTTTTTGCATTGATTTTCCGTTCCGGGTGGCAAAGGTAGATCAATAAAACCGCTTCACCTAATTCCGGCAAATGATTAATCCAAGTCCAAGATCAATCCCTATGCGCCCAACCTGCATACTTAGGGCTGTTCCTATGAAAATTGACGGGAATATATACCCATTTTACCCGGCAGGTCCTTTTTTGAAGGGACAGGGTCAGGGATGTGAGCGCGTGTGGCATGCCCCTCATTTCTTGAAATCCCTAATCACTTCCTCGTAGTAGGAAAGAAATTTGGGAACGATTTTTTTGTCGGAGAAACTATGGACTACCTGATCTATGGCGTTCTTGGAAATTTGCAATTTTGTTTCCAAAGGCAGATTTACCACTTCCTCTATTTTTTCTGCGAGAGCTGATGGGTTTTTGGGATTAACCAAAAAGCCGGATTTTCCCTCTTCAATGATTTCACTCATTCCCCCTTCCCTACTTCCGATCACCAAGGCGCCCGAATACATCGCTTCCAAGGCCACCAAACCCATGGCTTCCCAGTGGGAAGGGAAAACAGCCACGCTATGCGACTCATACACATTGGCTAACTCTTTTTTTCCAATATGCCCCAAGAAAGTACACCAAGTTTCCTCCTCCAGCTCTTTCTGAATCCTCAAGCCATAATTGCCCAATTTGCCGGCAATGGTCAGGGAGAGGTTCATCCCTTTGTTCAATAAGATTCTACAGGCCTCTATCAGATCCCCCACACCTTTTTCGTAAGAGACTGTGCCTACGAAGAGAATTTTCATGGTGGAAAGGGATTGCTCCTTCCGATCAAAATGCCAGTTGTTGAGATGGATGGGATTGTAGAGAACCTTGATTTTCTGCTTGGGAATCAAAAAGTATTTGGAAGTCCACTCTTTCAAGCTCAAGGAGCAGGAGGTGATGTATTCGGCATGAGCCAGGACTTTCTTCTCAAAATATCCGGTGAAAAAATTGGGAATCAAGCCGGGCTTGAACTGGAAAACCCCACCTGTACTCCGGTCCAGCAAACTGGAGGTATGGAGACGATACACGACCGGGAAATCGAATTTTCTAAAAAAGGCAGATTCTGCGCCGAATTCAGAAACCTCCACTATATCCACATTTTTCAGTTTAAGTACTTCCTTCAGGACTTTGAGCCGATAGGAAAAAAATCTGAAAAAGATGCGGAATTTCTTGAAAGTAAGGAAGCCGGATTCCACTTGGGGAATCACAAAATCCCCCCCGGAGAGATTGATCTTGGTGAAGTTGTCCTTCTTTTCCACGGACTCCTCCCGGGTATCGTCAGAAGCTGTAATTAAGGTGACTTGATGTCCTTCTTCCAGGATCAGGGTAATCAAATCGTAGAGGTAGGTAGCGATACCTCCTCCCCTTTTTGAGTCATGATATTCCCTGGAAACAAATACTATATGCATGCCTTAGATTCAGTCAATTTAGCTCTTGGAGAGAGCGAGAATTCCACTTGCAATTCTGTTGGCTACTTTTTGGGGGGAATATTCCGCCTCGATGGCTTTGGAAGCCGCCCCCATCCTATCCAAATTCTGTTCATGAAAATAGGCAAGCATTTCGGTAATGGAACTTTTGTCCAAAGAATCAAAGACTTTTCCGTTTACCCCATCCTGTACCAGTTCGGGATAGCAGCCATTGTAAAGCGTGGTCGCCACAGGTAAGCCGCAAGCCATCGCTTCCGGCACCACCAAGCTCCAATTATCTTCTAAGGTAGGCATTACAAAAACATCTGCCGAAGCGTAATAAAGGTGAATTTGGTCGTAATCCACAAGACCTTGGATATGAATGGAAGAAATATTGGAGTAATGGCTTCTGACCACATCCATCAATTCTCCATCCCCAATCAGGGTCAGGATATCTTCAGGGAAGGTCTGGGTATGCAGCACCCATGCTTCACACAATTCCAATAGGCCTTTTCTATGGATAAACTGACCGACAAAAAGAAAATTCAATCCTTGGCCAGGCTCTTTTTTGTCTGCCTTGGCAATCTGATGGACTCTTTCTGAAAGCGTAGCACTGTCTGCAGACATGCATCCTTTGATGATGGGCCTGCTTCCCGAATTGATTTCAGCCTCGAGGTAAGCCGAGGTCAGGCTTCCATTGGCCAAGTAGCCGGTGACAAAATTATTGACCAGGATTCTGTATTTTTTTCTCCAAAAGGGACAGTTTCTCTCCGTGTGGTGGGTCCGCTCGTAGGCGATCCAAAAGGGGATGCTGAAAAGCTTGGCATAAAGGGTGGCTGTAGGTGTCCACTGAAAAAACCCTTCTGCGATAATGATATCCGGTTTGATTTTTTTCATGGCCCTAAAGAGGCCTTTTTGGTAGGGAATCTGAAGACCTTCATTGGAAAACTCCCCCTGCTTTCCCAGTTTGAGGTATTTTTCTCCCTGTAGGCCATGTGCATTGGGTCCTAATGCCTTTTCCACTTTGGAAATGACCCGCTCCGGGATTCTATTCTTGGAAAACAAAACATGAAAATCTCCTTCCAATTTGGAATTTAACTCCTGATAAAGTGGAACTCGGTAATCTAAAAAAGAAGGATTGACCCAAAGAACTTTCATTTAAGCGGGTTGATAGATTTTAGAAATAATTTTTTTTGAAAAAGCGACAGGCAGAATGGATATCCCTAAAAGAACAATCAATTTGAATCTTTCCCCTGAGTAAGGGTAAGCCTGGAGAAACTTCTTCCTTGCGTTGGCGTTTTTCCCCACTTCCAGTAACAGAATTCCTTTACTTTTCAGCCATCTTCCCAAGTATCGGCTGTAGCCTACTTTTCCTACCCGCTGTGCCATGGGCAAGAGCTCCAACATTTCTTTGCCCACCGGGTCATGGTCTGTCTCCCGGATGGAGGTGACGCCCTGATTGGCCACATGGAAAATATACTTCCCTAAAGGCCTTGTGGAATAGGCCAATTGATGGCGAAGCATCAAGCGAGTCCAAGTGATTAAATCCTCGCCCGATTTGATTCCCACCGGAAATCCACCCACTTCCCTGAGGGCCTGTTTTTGCATGGCAATGGCGGAGGAGTTGATCGGGGGATGGGATGCGGCTGCTACTTCAAAGTAGTTTTCTACCACGCCTTGGCTTTCTTTGAACCGGATATGGTTTAGAATGGCCAATTCTGTCCTGCCGGAGGGATAATAAAAGGTATAGGATGTGGCCAATACTTTTTCATTTGGAAACAGTCTATTGAGAAGTCTGATCTCCTTCAAAAACTCCTCATCCCATTGGTCATCAGCATCCAGAAAGGTGACCCATTCGTAGGAAGCCTCCTCCACACCTCTGTTTCGGGCTGCAGAGACCCCTTGATTGGGTTGGGAAATCAATTTGACCAAGGGATGGTTTAGACTTAGAACCATCTCCTTGGAGGAGTCGCTGCTGCCGTCATCCACGACAATGATTTCATCGGGACGTTCCAGCTGATTGAACACCGATTCCAAGGTATGAATGATGGTACTCTCCTTGTTAAAAAGTGGAATGATCAAAGAAATCTTCATCTTTATAAATAGGCTAATCCCCTTCGGCTAACTGAATAAGTGATTCCAATCATTGCGAAAAAATAATTGGGGAAGAAAATGGTGTATTTGAGAATATTATCTGAATACATGAAGAACAAGAATCCCACAAACAAGGTCAGCGTAGAGCCAATCATGATGGAAAAGAGGGGAATGTTGTCCTGAAGGTAGACTTTCAACAATTGAAAAAAAGTGGAAGCGAATCCCCCTAACAGGCACAATAGACCCAACCATCCGTAATTGTACCTAACGGAAAGGTAATCGTTGTGCGCTTCGGCATTATCTTCTCCGGCTAATTCGCTCAAGACCGCATTATCAGACCTGGGGCCGTTGCCGAAGATTGGATTTTTTTCCAGACCCGGTTCCAAACCTACCTGCCAGGCTGTTCTTCCATTGGTATTGAGTCCACTATTGCTTTCATAATAGTTCAGGGAGAGGTCGCTGATTTCTCCTTTACCATCGTAAAATGTCTTTTTCTGGAAGGACTCAGAAGTAAATACAATAGCAAAAAGTACCGCCCCCAAAAAGGCATAGGGAATTTTGGAGGATATACTTCGATTGGAAAAATGAACGACGAAAGAGGTCACAAATACCAAAATTGCCATTCGGGTCACCGACAGGAAGGGCATTAAAAAGAGAATCAGAAAAATAATCAAGTATTTCTTTTGCTGAAGCACATAGTATGCCCCCAAAGACAAGGTTGCCATCACATACAACAGCATAGGGGTGGACGCCATATGAGGAGAATACCCTGTCAGGGCCTTGTAGACAGCAAAAACCAAGAATACTACAATAATCAATCTGGCAAACTGCTGGAATGCCCAAAAGAGCTTAGGCCAGGAGTAAGTAAAGGAAGAAGCCACTATCCCAACCAGGATTGGTAATACGTACTGAATGGTCAGCTGCAATCCAATGACAGAGAAGTCTACCGAGAGCGCCAAAATCAAATAAATCACCCAGAAAATCCAATTGACCAAGGGGAATAAAGGCCGGTCAGTCATGTTGAAAATCAGGTAGATCATCATCATGAGGCAGATAATCCAAGCAATTCCGGTCCAGTTGAATCCAAAAAACAAACCCGGTAGCACCGGAATGATGGAGTTCATGTAGGGCAGGAAGGAACAAAAGAAAAGCGTATTGAAAAAAACCTTGAAATTCTTGTCGGGAATTTCGGTTCGTATACTAAAGAATGTAATAATCTGTTCCATTACTGATTAAAAACTAAAGATCCAGCTTGCCTGATCGTTATTTTTTCCTTTCGACAAATTCACTTGGGCACCGATCTATGCCAATCCAAATCTTCTGCTTTCTTCCTTGGAGTCAGTGCTTGTAGCATCCATCCATTTTTGATCCTGGACCAGCAAAGAAAGCCAATCCGGAATTTTTTCGCAAGGTACTAGAATTTGATGATTCCCTCAGAGTAAGCGGTAGAGCTTGGCAATATTTTGTTGAAAAGAGTGGAAGCCAAACTTTTCTTTGACGGAAATTTTCCCTTTTTGGCCCAATGAAATTCTCAAATCAGGATTTTCCAAAAGGCATTCCATCGCTTGGGCTAATTTCTCTACCTGCTCCACAGGGAATAACATACCTGTTTCTCCCTGCTGAATCACTTCCAGCAGCCCGAAGGATTCGGAAGCGATGACCGGTTTACCCAGGTACATGGCTTCAGCAGCAAACAATCCGAATGCTTCGAATCTGGAAGGAACCACCACCAAGTCCAGCTGAGCGGTTTGGTAAATTACCTCTGAGGGATTCAATTTTCCTTTGAAATGCACTTGGTTTTTCAGCCCAAAATCAGCTACCATTTTTTTCAATCGGGCTTCCTCCTCGCCTTCCCCATAAATCACCAACTCTGCCTGAAGCTTTTTCTTTTCATCCATCAGCTGAAATGCCCGAATGAGGATGTCTATACCTTTTACATAGTTGAGTCTGGATACTGTTCCGATTCTAAATGGCCTAACCGTCGAAATGGGTTGATCCGGTCGACTGGACAGCTGCTGATCCATCCAATCCGTGTCGAGGGTATTGTAAACTGTGCAATGAGCCGGGATTTTTTCTGCATGAAAGTTGGAATCCATCAATTGGACAGAGCCAAACCAGGACTTCTCTGTGCTCTTGGACACAGCCAGGAAAGAATCACAAAACCTGGCGGCCGTTTTCAGGATAAGTCCCGCAAATCGTCCATGAGACTTGGTTTTGGGCTGATGCACTGTGGCCAATACCTTTTTGATTTTGGCCAATCGGGCAGCTAAGATGGGTAAGGCTCCCGGAGCCACATACTGCACATGAAAAATATCGAAAGCGTATTTTTTGAGTTCTTTGGAAAGAGAATTGATAAACCGGAAAGGAGGAATCCCTCTAGTCCACTTTAAGAGGACCACTTCAGCCCCCAAGTCCTCCAACTTGTTTACAATCCAAGGATCATATTCGAAATAACAAACCACGGTAAGCCCGTAGCCCTCTTGAATGAGGGCATTTACCAGGTGGACCGTCTGGATTTCCGTACCTCCAATCAAGAGGCAAGGGATGCCAATGCCCACTTTTTTTCGGCTCCTAGACAAGTTCATTTAAATGGAATGAGAGAATCTGGGTCTGATTTTTTCGTGTAAAAAATTCCGGATCGGTGGAAAGATGATTGGGCCATGTTCCGGATCGGAAGGCCTCCACACTGGTGTAGATATACTTTTTCAGTTCTTCCACGGAATCCACCGTTGTACCAAACCCTTGGGAATCAATCAAATCCTGAAGTTCGGAACCATCTCCGGGAATGCAGAGAACAGGTTTTTTGACTCCGGTATATTCAAAGAATTTGGTGGTCATGACTCCATGGCGCTCTTTGTTGGTTATCAGCAAAAGAGCCTGGCTTTCATTCATTATTCGGGGTACTTCCAAGGTGGCCACCCGAGGATGGAAAGCAATGAATTTTTTGTTTTTCTCCGTGAGGTGTTTTTCCAATTTACTTTTTTCCACCCCATAGAAATTGACCTGAAGGTCTTCCGGACTGAGCTGGGATTCACTTCCTATTTCATCCAAAGCTTGGAAAAGCAATTTTGGATTATGATACCACTCGCTCAGGATTCTTCCCAGGTATGAAATCCTAAAGCAGGAGTCATTTGGCTTCAAATTGAAGGGAAAGAAAAGCTCGTGATCGTATCCGTTGTAGATGACAGCAGTCTTGATCCCGAATTTTTGCTGGAGGACTTTTTGATGAAACAGGGACACGGTAGTAATCAAGTCTGCTTGGTTGGCGGTTCTATTTCGCTTTCTCAGCATTCTCCTTCGGTGAATATTTTCCTGCAGCGACCTTTTTTCGAAAATTTCCTGCTCAAAGATATCTCTGAAATCGACCACAAATCGACATTTCAAAGATTTGGCCAGGATATGCCCTAAGGTAATGCCCCATTGATCGGGAGCAGAGGACAGAATTACATCGAATTTTTCCCTTTGAATCAGGTCCATTCCTATGGGCAGGGCTTGATCCAAAAAACCAGGAGGTGAGGAATATTCAGGGGAAAAGAAGTCCCGTATTTTGGTTTTGAAGCTTCTTTTTGCCAAATACTCCTGTTCATTGGGACTCTGAATCCGGATAATTTTCTTCTCCAAGAAATCAGGAAGCGTCACCTGAAGCCCGGAATTGGTTACTTCATCCGCTGCAGGAATAATCCGAGTCAAAACCCAAACTTCCCAACCCAAGTGCGTCAGGTATTTCGCAAACATGGTGGTACGAACACCACCTACGAATGCTTGAGGGGCGAAGGAGGGAGAAATAATTAATACTTTAGCCAAAACTTTTCTTAAACTTCAGATAGCTTTTAAGATAGTTTATTTTTTCTTTAAAAGTCTGCTGATTGGCCCTGCTTTATCCTCCTGATAATATCCATAGTCTTTGCCGTAGCCATAGCCATAGCCGTAACCGTAGCCATAGCCGTAGCGATGATCCACCTGGAAATCATTCAGAATGGTATAGATCTTTTTGATTTCTTCTTTTTCCCTTAAGCTTTCCACCACCTTGATGTTGGACTTGTCGGAATACTTATGCCTGAATACGAAGATATTGATGTCTGAATATTTAAAGAGCTCCTTGGTTTCGGAAACCAATCCCACCGGAGGGCAGTCCATGATTACGATGTCGTAGCTCTCCTTGATTTCGGCCATCATTTGGGTGAAGGAGTCCTGAAGGATCAATTCGGCTGGGTTTGGAGGAATAGCACCTGAGAGCAGGATATCCAAATTCTCATACCCACTGCTTTTGACAGCCTCTCTCCAGTCCAATTCCTTACTCAAGATGGTACTGATACCCACGTTGTTTTCCAGCCCGAAGTCTTGGGCAATCTTAGGTTTTCTCAAATCAAGACCGAGAAGAATTACTTTTTTCCCGGAAAGCGCATACACGGAAGCCATGTTGATGGCGCAGAAGGTTTTACCTTCCCCGGAGATGGATGAAGTGAAGAGAATCACCACTTTGTTTTTCTCCGGAACCAAGTAAGACATATCGGATCGGAGGGATCTGAATGACTCGGTCACCCCTGACTTGGGGTTTTCAAGTACCACTCTGGCATGGTCCAGGCTTGCCTTTCCGATTATTCCCAGGAAGGGAATGTCCTGATGCTTCTCCAGGAACCTCGGATCGTCTACTTTATTGTTGAAGTAATTTTTGGTCGTGATGATTAGGAAAGGGACGGCCAAACCTATAAATAAGCCAATGATCAGATTGAGGGACTTTTTGGGGAATACGGGACTCAAGCTGGATCTAGCACCATTTAGGATGGAATTTTTAGGGAAATTGGAGGCTTTGGTAATTTGGGCCTCGTACAGCTTCTCCTGAAGATAAACGTAAATGGATTCATTGATCTGAAACTGGCGCTGGATTCCCAACAACCTTCTCTCTGTTTCAGGCAATTGATTGATTTCCTTATCGATGGTATTGATCCGCTCTGTCAACTGGGCAATATTCGCTCTGATGTTGGCGATGGCGGAGTTCACATTTTCGGAGAGGACTTTTCTGGTATTTTCGATTCTCCTGTTTATTTCCTGAACAGCAGGGTTTTCATCTTTAAAATTGGCAGTAAGCCTCGTCTTATCTGCCTGAAGTTCAATGAGGTTTCCAACAAGCGTAGTCAGGAGGTTGTTATCCAAATCTGCGATGGCAGGAGCCATCAAGGCATCAAAGTCCTCTCTATCAAGGTAATCTCTCAACTGGTTGTAATACCTGAGAGATATTTCAGCTTTGGCTCGGTCGTTTTCCAGAACGAGCAGGTTGTCATAGACTCTAGACCCTTCTTCACTGAGGTTAAATATTTTGTTGTCAGTTCGGTATTGCTGCAACCTGTTTTCAAAGAAGGTAAGTGAGTCGGTAATTCCGCTGAGTTGGTTTTGGATAAACAAAATGGTGGCATCAGAGGCTCTGTTTTTTTCAGCAAGCTCCCTTTCGAGATACGCATCCATCAGGTTGTTCAGATAGTTTTCTCCCTTTTTTCTGATGGTTGTCTGCAAGGAAAGCGAAAGGATGGATGATTTTTCGTCCACGAGCTGAACGGAGAGGTCATTGGCAAGCTGAAGAGCAAGGGAAGGAGTATCAGATACCGAGAAAAAAATCTCCTCACCGGGAAGTGCACCGGCATTCTTGATTGTGATTTTGCTGAAGTCATTGACAATCAGAGAGTCGAAAGCATATTCTCCGTCAAATACCGTTTGATCGGCAATGCTCGTATTGTAGAATGGGTCAGAAGGATTATATACAGAAATGCCCTCTTCCTCCAGTTCGAGTAGGAACTTGTTATTTTCCAGCACTTTTATTTTGAACATGCCCCCTACAATCTGGGCATGATTCCAGTCCACTTCGATCAAGACGGGGGTATTGCCATAAATCTGACTCTTTTGAAAAGTCCCCACCCGGTAATAGGTGACATTGAAGTTGAGGTTTTTCAACGCTTCTTCTGCCAAAAAATAAGACTTGAGGATCCAAATTTCATTTTGGATATTGACCTTATTGTTGACCAGTCCAGCGGAGCTGAACAGATCAGCGGTGATGTCAGGTTTTTCTTCGTTGAGAACCACCGTTCCATTCACTACATAGACCGGAACCGTGTATTTATTAAAAAGAAAAGCGAAAGCCAAGCATGCACCTACGCTGATGACAAACCACTTCCAATATTTCAGGTAAGTAAGAATTATCGCCCTGAGATCAAACTCTTCCTTGGATTTGGAAACAGAAAAAACCGGATAATTGAATGGAATATTATTCTGATTGGTTGACATTAGATTACTGAGTAAGATTTAGCATCAAGGCTGCAAAAGTAAAGAGAGAGATCAATAAGGTAATCGTCTGTGCGGCATTTTCTCCTGCACCCAGTTCCCTTACTTTCAAAGGCTCCACGTAGAGCTGATCATTGGGTCTAATAAAATAAAACTCACTGTTGAGCAGAGACCGGTCATTTAGATCCACCTCATACACCTGGCTTCCGTCAGGGTATTGTCTGATCAATAGGAGCTTGTCTCTTCTGGCAATCGTGGTCAGGTCTCCGGCATTGGCAATGGCCTCAAAAATGGTCATTCTGTCTTGCAGAACGACATACTTACCGGGGTTTCTAAATTCCCCTATTGCACTGTATCGGATACCTCCCAGCTTGACTCTTACGTAAAAATCGGATTTGATGTAATTGGTGAGCCTGTTTCTTATTTCCTCTTTTGCCTCATCCAGGGTCAAATTACCGACTTTGACTTTTCCCAAAAGCGGTAGCTCTATCATCCCGTCCTCATCGACGGTGTAGCCTGTCATATAATATACGTCTCCCCCACCCTGTCCTTGCTGCATCCCGAGATTCGGAGATACGTCCGTTTTCGTGATGTTGAATCCATTTCTGATGATTTCATCGTTGGTGATCACCTGCACATCTACGATGTCGTTAAACTGCAAGGCATACTTTACCATTTGATAAGGAATCCTGTTTCCAGGTTCTAAGCTGGGATTATTGGATTCATTCTGAAGGTAAATAACTTTACGGTTGGGAATACAAGAAGCAAAAAGGACGGTAAAAAGAAGAAGGAAAAATAAAAATTGGGTGGTTTTTCGGTTGATGAAAGGGGTCGAATTATTCATATTTTTTTAAAGTAAATCAAATTGGAGCGTAAAATTATCTAATTAGAACAAAAACACCAGCAGTTTCTCCAACGAAACCTCCTCTACTTCTATATTTTGCTCTGTACACGTAATTACCATTGATTGCAGGTCTACCTCTGAATGTCCCATCCCATCCCTGAGCCTCCAAACTGCTTGATTCATAGATGAGTTCTCCCCAAGTGGTGAATACATAGAACTCCAAGGAAGCAAGTCCACGGTACTTAGGGAAGAACAGGTTATTTTTCCCGTCTGAGCGGTCTGGTGTAAATGCGTTGGGGAAAATAATGTCAAAGTTATCAGACACTACCAATTCGATGATCGCAACGCTCTCACATCCAAGATCATCCCAAGTCTTTAGAATAACCAAGAATGTCCCTATTTCATTGTAGGTATGGTTGGGAGAGGGAAGCGTAGAAGTCGTTCCATCTCCAAAATCCCATTCCCAGCGGATAGGATTTCCTAATGAAAGATCATTGAACACTACCTGATCCCCGATACCTACCTCTGCATTTGGAGAAGGTTGCCCGGGAACAATTTCTACCTGATAGTCAAAGTTAGCCACCAACTGCACCTCAGCGATTCTTACCAGGATTCTTTCTGTAGGAGTATAACAGTTAGAACCTTTGTTCTTCATTCTCACGCGGTAGATGCCTGTTTCCGAGATCGTCCTGATTTCATCCATTCTCAGGGCGTTGCCATAACCATCAAGAACCTCGTAGTCGTATCTATTGGGATCAAATCCGTCAATATACAAGGACAAATCTACCGTTTGGGTTGGATCACAAACTATGGAAGGGTTGCTGGTTCGGAGATTGGGAATGGGGTTGATAGTCACCAAGGCTTCTTCCAATTCTCTTCCGCAAGCGGCATTGATATCCAACTCCACATAGAAAGGCAAAGGAGAGTCTGAACTCTTCAGACCCGTGATGGACAATATTCCCCTGTCTGTGAGGTTGTAAGTGATCGATCCGTCCGTACTTGTACCTACAGGAATTTCATCCAACCCCTGGGCATCTTTAAACCAGGAATAGGTAAGTCCGGCCCCTTGTCCGCCCGTCACTCTTGGGGTCAGAACTGCCACTTCACCTTCGCAAATGGTCACGTCATCGGTAGCGACTTTAAGCGGCTCATTGGAAATGGTGAGCCCGGTTTCGTTGACCACGCAGAGATTTGCGTCAGTCAAGGTCATGGAGTAGGCTCCAAGCGGGAGGTTGTCTACGACAAAATTGTTTCCTGTCCATTGGATAGATGAAGCATCAATTGGACCAGAATCACTGTCGACCACCAGTGAATATGGAGCTGTTCCACCGGCTACAGTTCCGAAAATCTGCCCATTTGGACTCAAGCAGGTAGCACCGATTGCGGTCAGATTCTGAATTTCCAGAGGTCCAGCCGGACCCGTAATGGTGTAACTTCCGATTTGAATCACGCAACCGCTTGGATTTCGTGCCGACAAGGAGTAGGTACCTTGGGCCAAGCCATTTATTTCGGAAGTTGGATAGGCCTGATAAGGTCCACCATTCAGGCTGAATTCAATAGATTGATTAGTAGGGATATTGAGCAACAGACTTCCACCATCCCCAAAACACTGCTCCGGAACCGGAGTGACTTGCACTTCAGGATTACCAAAAACTTCTATGGTTACCTGCTTTTGGTCTCCCACACAGATATTTGGACCATCTACGGTTACCCAAAGGTCGAAAGGCGCATTGGCTGTGGTAATCCCACTAATGGTCAAGTTGCCCCTTGCGTTAAGATTGAATGTCAATCCATTTTGTTGGAATCCATTTCTCAATACATTGGCAGCCGAGATAGAACCCAAATACCAGGTGAAAACCGGATTAGGATTGGATGGATTGACGGATGGGACGATGGAAACAGGGATTCCGTCACAGGTAGAATAAACCCGGTCGACGATGATTTCAGAAGGACCATTGTTGATGGAAACCGGGTTGGCAAGATTGAAATCACATCCGTTGTCATCCACGATTTGTAGGATATAATCTCCCTGCCCTAATCCCGCAAAGGAATACGTAAGGTCACTGGTCTGATGGGTGAAAGATTCTCCGCTCGTCGAAGTCAAAGTGAGCGAATACGGTGCTTTACCTCCCTCCCATTCGAAGGTTAGGAACCCATCTTTTACCCCACAAGCTGCGTCTTTTGAATCTATGAGTACCGCCTTAATTTCAGTAGCAGCCTGAATACTAGTCTGGAAAATGCGCGAACAAACTGCTCCCTGAACATTGATGGTGTAATTCCCCGGAGCAAAGGAGGTATTGGCCAGTTCGGCTGCCGTATAGGTAACGGATCCTACTTGAAAAGTCATTCCAGGTTCCAGATTACCGGTTACGACAATTTTGCCATCGTTGGCTTGATAGCAGCTCTCGTCCTCAGCGTTGATGGTCAAATCAGGGAATTCAAAGACTTCGAATGTCACGGGAATTTCCACTCCTGTACAGACCACAAAGAGGTAGTAGGTGTAGGTTCCCGGTGCCAAACCATCGATCAAAAGCGTGGAATTGACAAAATTATTAGGATCAACTACGATCGAATAGACAATATTCGGATTGCCTGGATCCGGTCCATTTGCTATCAGTCCGGATTGATTTGGATTTTTGTACCAAGCAATTTCAGTTCTTGCTACCGGGCTATTGGGGTCAGCAGGCGTATGGACTGCTTCCAAGGCAACTTGTTCTCCAAAGCACTTATCTCCAGGCGGTACCACGGTGTATTGAGGATCAGGAGCTGTTCCGATTTGGAATTCAAAGACCTCTGGGCATCCGCCGGAATCTGTCACCGTCAGATAATACGTGCCCGGAGCCAGATTTTCTATTTTGTCCAGACTTCCGGCAATGGGGGCACCAGTCGGAGAGCCTACCGTCCATTGATGAGCATAGTTGCCCCAGCCACCAGAGATTTCAATGTTGAAAATTTCTCCATTGTCAAGACCGCAACTTGCCACAAACTGATTAAAATCATCCAAGACAATAGGACCTGCAGGGCCCAGAATTTCGAAAGGTTCCGAAAAATAACAGGTCGCCTCTCCGTTTTGATCTCTCATTTCCAGCTGATAGGTACCTGCAGGAAGGTTGTCGAAAAGAGGATTGGTCTGCCAGGTTGCCCCATCAATGCTAAATTCATACGAACCACTTCCTCCACTTGCATTTTCCACCAAAACAGATCCATTAGAATCACCGAAGCAGGTGATTGGAGTTGCTGTCAGCGATGCTTCAAGTGGAGGCAGTATTTCCACAGAAGAAGGGAATTGGATGGTACAGATTCCTGCCCCTTGCAGTCTTCCGTAGTAGGTGTAGGTACCGGCTTTCAAGCCACTCACTAGGAGTGAATTGTTGGCCAACACTTCATACGAAACATCTCCATCCGTATCTCCGGAAGAGATGGCTTGAGTGTAGGCAGCATCTTTAAACCAACGGATTACAAATACAGCACCTGCCGGAGCTTGAATATCGGGGAGAATCTGAGCAACGGCACCTTCACAAAGCACTAGATCCTGAGGCGTGACATCTACGGTCAAGCCATCGTCATTGACCAAGGTGACGGCAGGCAGTGTCTTGACACAAGCATTGGAATCCATGACCTCAACTTCGTAGGATCCTGGTGCCAAAGACCTTACTTCATAGGAATTTCCCGTTTGGTTAAAATCAAAATCAGCTATTGGCTGACCGTTTATGGTGAGGGAATAGGCGGGTACACCTCCGTTGACTTCAAATGAAAACGTGCCATTTGCTGCTCCGCATGTAGGATTTTCCTGATTAATCAGGGTAATGATCAGTTCAGGAGTAGGGTCAATCGTCACATCGATCAGCTGAACGCATCCGGTGACAGTATTGGTGACTTCAATCTGATAATTTCCTGCAGGAAGGCCCTCAAAAGCACCGGTTCCGCTGTCAAATGGCGCAGGATTACCCACCAAGGCATAGGAATAGTCCGGAGAAGCTCCTGCACTCAAGACCAACCTGCCGTTGGCCTCTCCAAAACAAAGGGGCGAAACAGGGGTAAAGTCTGCCGTCGGAAGCGGATTTACAGTCAAGGTCACCGGAATAGGATCCAACGGACAGCCGTTTAGGATATCCGGTTTCAGGTAGAAGGTAAATGTTCCAGCCCCGGCAAAATTGCTGATATCCAAGCGTCCATTGCTTTGATCCACATTGAAAGTCACTCCCAAGGTTGCATCTACACCTGACAGAATCTCATCTGTGGCTGCGCCATCCCGGTACCATCTGAAGACCGGATTGGCATCAGGCACACCCGGATTGACCACAGTGGGCAAAATGCTGGCAAATTCGTTTTCGCAGACTTCCAAATCCTGCAAGGTATACTCCGGTAAGATCTGAGGTACCAAATCCAAGGAGAGTTGTACACTACAGTCGTTTTGATCCGTCACCCTGATCTCATACGCCCCTCCGGGAAGATTTTCTACCAGAAAGACATTGGCAGAAGTTTCGGTTGGATTAAAACTTCCTAGTGGGGTTCCGTTGATTGCTACGGTATATTCCCCGGCACTGAGGGGAGTTCCTCCGAGTATTTCAAAGATAAATTGGCCATTGTCCAACTTACAGGTAGGATCTTGTTGTGAAACCAAATTGACCAAAAGCTCAGGAGTAGGATCAATCGTCACATCGATCAGCTGAACGCATCCGGTGACGGTATTGGTGACTTCAATCTGATAATTTCCTGCAGGAAGGCCCTCAAAAGCACCGGTTCCACTGTCAAATGGCGCAGGATTACCCACCAAGGCATAGGAATAGTCCGGAGAAGCTCCTGCACTCAAGACCAACCTGCCGTTGGCCTCTCCAAAACAAAGGGGCGAAACAGGGGTAAAGTCTGCCGTCGGAAGCGGATTTACAGTCAAGGTCACCGGAATAGGATCCAACGGACAGCCGTTTAGGATATCCGGTTTCAGGTAGAAGGTAAATGTTCCAGCCCCGGCAAAATTGCTGATATCCAAGCGTCCATTGCTTTGATCCACATTGAAAGTCACTCCCAAGGTTGCATCTACACCTGACAGAATCTCATCTGTGGCTGCGCCATCCCGGTACCATCTGAAGACCGGATTGGCATCAGGCACACCCGGATTGACCACAGTGGGCAAAATGCTGGCAAATTCGTTTTCGCAGACTTCCAAATCCTGCAAGGTGTACTCCGGTAAGACCTGGGGCACCAAATCAAGGATTGCAGTTGCCGGACAGGCATTCTGATCTTGGACGAGGATTTCATAATTACCTCCGGGCAAATTAATGACTTGGAAAACATTCGGAGAAAGCTCGGTGAAGCTGTAAGTGCTTAGGGCATTCCCATTGATCTGAATGGTGTAAGTACCGGAAGCAGAAGGAGTCCCGCCCACTACTTCAAAAATCAAGGATCCGTTGTCTAATTCACAGGAAGGATCTACTTCTTGGGTGACCGTCAAGATCAACTGGGAAGGATCCTGGATGGACACGGGAAGGATATCCTCACAGAAGGTGGCTCTATTTCTAACCCTTACCGTGTAGTTTCCGGCAGTGATGCCGGAGTTGAATACAGGACTGGCTTGATAGCCGGTAAGCCCATCCAGCATAAATTCAAAATCGGCGATGGCCCCATTGGTCACATTCACTTCAATAACACCGTCATTTCCTCCGAAACAAGAGGCAGACTGCGCCCTCACTATTGCTATTGCCGGCAAAGGATTGACCGTGATAGTAGCCGATAAAACCGGAAGATCACAGATTACAGGATTGCTGGGATCATAGGGATCAATGGAAGGCTTCATGAATACTTCGAATGTCTGAACAGAAGTCGAAGCAGGAAAATTTGAAGCGGTCAAGGTCCCTGAGGCAGCATCTACTGTGAAATCAATTCCCCATGGATTTGGGTTGCCCCCTCCTATTTGCTGAGTTGCTGAGGCGTCTGAAAACCATCTAAACTGAGCATTGGGATCCGGGAAGCCGGTATTCAAAGTAGATACATTGATGGAAGCCGCTTCTCCTATGCAGACGGTCACCTCATTGACCTCGTAGACAGGAAGGATCTGAGGAGTAATCAATTGGTCGCTACTGCTCAAACAACCTTGCGCGTCCTGAACGGTCAAGGTTAACGTGTAGGGAGGAGCCGAAACCAGTCCGGTCACTTCAAATACGTCAGCTCCAATTTGATTTACTGTCGGTGGTGTGGGGAGTGGATATCCGGTAATCGAGACAAAACTGTAGGTCCCATTGCCTCCCGAAGCCTGCCATCTGACAGCACCGTTGTTCAGCTCACAACTAGGATTGACAAAGCTGATCACATCCAGTGCCAGGGTGTCATCGGGACCTAGAATTTCAAAATCGTAAGACAGCTCACAATCAGGGTTGTTGGAATAGGCAGTTACGGTATAGTTTCCTTTATTCAAACCCTGGAAAAGACCGGTAGATTGAACAGGCCTTACTTCATTTCCTGCTGCATCAAAGAGGATATATTGAGTCAAGACTTCATTTCCTCTACGGAAAACAATATCAATACTTCCCGAACTTCCCAAGCACCAATCGTTTTCTATCACAGGCGGATCAAAACTTACCGCGGGAAAAACAGTGACCGTGGCAGCAATTTCCAAGTCGCCCAATATGGAACAGAGATTCTGAGCGCCCCCTCTGTCTTCTCTCAATTCGACGTAATAAGTATAAACAAAGGGATTTCCCCCTTGGGAAAGCAGTCCATTTACAATCAACTGACCCTGAGCATTGATTTCGTAGGTAAATCCATCAGCCGCAGGAGCAGATGGATTGGAAGTGATAGGTTGGGTCTTGGCCGCATCTTTATACCAAAGGAATTGTGGAGTCCGCCCATTCAGATAGATTGGATCGACTTCAGGTACGATGGTGACGGTCTCCCCTTCACATATCTCAAAGGTATCTTGGTCTACAGTAACCGGTGTACCCAGCTCATCTTCAATGATAGGAACGATCAGTCTGTCCTCACAATAGCCGCCTGCCCCGTCGTCCAGAGGGTTTCGGATGACCAGCACATATTGACCCACATTTACTCCATCCAATTCAAAAGTAGCTGCATCGCCGTCGTTGGTAACTGAACCGATGACGGTCCCTTCTCCCAAGTTGGTTTCCACCCCCGCTGTATTGGTATACAACCAGAAATGTTCAAATCCTGGGATTAGATTTCCTACTTCAGCAGTGATTTTCCCATCATTTTGACCGTCACAGGTGGGGAGTTGGATCACCGGTTCGGATAAAAACTCAGGAATCGGATTGATGATGACCACCAACTCTTTAGGCTTGGAAGTCAAACCGAAGTTATCCGTGATGGTATAGTAGATTTTTGATCTTCCGGTAGCGCCTGGATTCGGGGTAAACACAATCTGTACCCGATCTCTCAGATCATCAAAATTAGAATCATCAAGATCCTCTATAGTAGCTGTAAATGTACCGAGAGGGGTAGGTTTTTCAGATAAATCACTGGTACAGGCGAGACAGATGGGCGTCAAACCACATTGGGTATGATCAATGTCTGAGGAAAAGGTATTCCAAGGTGCGGTTGGGTCATTGATATCCAGTCCGTCTTCGTAAAGCTGAATACACTGGATAAAGGCCTTATCCGAACTGCGAAGATCCACATCAATAAAAATCTCCAATTCCTCATCCACGCAGGTTCTATAGAACTCATCGGAGGCTTCTGGGCGTTGAGCTTCCTCTACTTTAGAGACGTCTACCGCCAAATTTCGGATTTCATGAAAATTTTTATTCTCGCCAGTGGCGGCTGAAAAACCCAATTTGATGTTTTCAGGAGCAGCAAAATTATAGTGAGTCGGGCCAATTACCCGGTAAACATTGGCACCAACCCGTACATCCACCGTAAGGTCATACCCTACATCAGGCCGGGGAGAAAGATTCACATATACTTTTCTGTATTCGGGTGAAGCACAGGTCAAGCCTGGGAAAGGTCCTGTGTCGATAGTAAACTGATCAGCAGGAGGTCTTGGAAAAATATTTACTTCTTCGTAATCAAAAACCTGATAATTATTTGAAGCAGGACCTCTGATCCCAACCGTGTGAGGATACCTCATAAAACCCGGTAGTTTAGGATTGGGACCCAATCCATTGGGCTTATTGGGAGGAGTAGATTCCAAGCTGATAAAATTACCCCATTCATCTAGGGCCACACCGATATAAGCTCCGGACAATCCGGGTTGCGTAATGGCACCTTCTATTCTCGGTGCATAGCCCAAGGATCCGCCAAACCCACCAATATTAAAAGGAAGTGCAGGAGGCAAGTCTCCATAAGCCCCATCAAACATAAAAAATACAATTCCGTCTGCGCCATCTCCCCCGTAACTTAGGTATTCAAAAGACACCTGGATGCCGTATTCGGGAGAAAAGGGCAAATCCAAATAAACATAGCCATCTTTGTATTGCTCATTTTCAGTCAAACGGATAGACTGTCCAGTCAGTGCTGAAGCGAGATTGCCGGGCCCATTTCCATCCCCGAACAGCGTCACATCGGGCCTTCTTATAGCATCTATGCCCCCGATAAAAGGTTCACAATAGGGATACCCCTCTCTGGAAATTGAAACCTGAGCATCTCCCCGATTTGGCAAGAGCAAAAAAATGACGAAAAATATCCCTAGGAAAGAATAAAGTCGTTTAAAATTTGCCTTGTAGTTGGATTGCGTCATTTTAAATGCAACACACCGGGTGGTTTTTCAAAGATAAAGATAACCTGTCATCAGCAACTTATTGAATCATTTTACTCGGTCAAATCTTTTGCTTTCTATAGAAATCAGCCAAATTATCCTCAGGTTTAGGTTCGAACTTTGAGAAAAACACCCTGAAAGTGTTTTAAGCAAAATAATATCCTTCAAAACATTTGCCAAAGCTTAATAACTGCTAATTTCTTATAAAGAATAATTTCATTTTTCTCTCCATTCCCCAGATTATTTTCCTATTCATTTTTTTTCATTCCAAAGGGACCTGGGTCTTGATTTGTATTCAGGAACCAGAAAATCATCCATTTTTACCTCGGGAGGAGTTGATGTGGCGATCCATTCTTTGCCTATCAGTTTTTAAACAGATAGATGAGATTGATCTGCCCGAAAAAGGAGACAGGATTGTATCCGGAATGGAAGTCTCGGGTAGAGATTCCCTCGTCCTGCCATTGGTAATTTCTGGCTTGGACCAATTCCGCCTTTCCACTGAGGATCAATTGCTTCCATTGATGATCCCAAAGCAGCCCCAAACTGTAATCAATCCAAGGCTTTTTCGCGAAGGAATTGGCCAAAGCTCCGTAATAGAAATCCTGATGATTTTCTATTCTTTTCACTATCACTCCCCATTTGGAGACCTCTTTTACCGAGGCGACTTCCAAAATCTGAGCATTGGACCCCACGCCTATCCCAGCCCCGAGAGACTGACCGTAATTGGTAAAACCTCTAACTTGGTAGTGGGTTTGCCAGCTGGTATTGATCACCCCCAAAACAGGATACCGAATGTGCCTGTTGACGGACTCTTGCTGATGAATAATCTCTCCCTTGATTTGGAGCATTCTATCGGATGATGCCAAAGGAATCAGCTTCTGAAATCCCAAAAGAAAGGCTCTGGTGTGTTCCGGATTGAGAATGAACTCCCTCCAATTGAAATTATGGTCGTGCTTGCCGAATTCGGTGTAAACCTCAAATCTTCCTTTGGCATTGTGAAACCTGAAAAAGACAGATACCAATTGGTCCTGGGCCTGCTGGTCATAAATCACCGAATTTCCATTTTCAAACAGCTTCTCTTTCTGGAATACTTCAAAAACGGGAACCCTTCCCCTAAAGCTGTTTTCCACATCCTCGTTGTATTGCTGAAACACCCGGTTGAACCCCATGGTCAAGCCCTTTAAAAACTTGGGCTGAAAAGCAATTGAAATCCCATTGATGTATCTCCAATCCCCATTAAATGCTCTGAAGTATTGTTCGTTCAGCCGAACGTTTTGGGATGGATTCAAGCCGGAGTCTTCTGCTCTTCCAAAAATCATCTGTGCTTCAAGGAGACCAATCCCGATGTTGGCAGGCGACTTGGTTTTTAGGAAAAAGTGATTCAGCCCTCTGGAATTATTGCTGAAAAGCAAGGAGGAAAACTGTCCCGGTCCCCACCAAATATTCTGACTTCCAAAACCTACTTCAGCCTTTCCCAAGGACAAAGAAAAGTAGGACTGCCCCAAAGCAACAAACCGATTGAATTCCCCTTGAAAACGCTCCGGATGATCCCCAAAATTCCAATACCTGAATCTGGCAAAATTAACGTTGTCAGAGAAGATATCCGGGTACCCATCAAAAGCCTGATTCTGAGAGAAGGCAATTTCGGGCCTTAACTGGATTTCAAGTAGGTGAAACTTGAGGAAAACTCCTGGGGAAAACAGATTTTGTATTCCTCTCCCATTTTGAAGTCCATAGTTACCCCATCCATAAGGTCTTACCGAATTGAATACAGTGGTGTTTAAAATAGGAAGGGCTTTGAAAACAGTTTTGGGATTTTCCTTCTTCTTTGGCCTTTCCCCAACTTCAGAATTGTGAATCAAGGAGTCCGAAAAGCCCGGTTCCCATCGTATCGGTCTGGAAGAAAAGGAGTAATTCAGGTAATTTTTTCCCAAAAGCTGACTTCTACGGGCTTGTTCCTCCAAAACAGGAAAGCCTGCTGGAATAGTCTGACCCACTAGCAAAAGGGGAAATAGGGCTAAACTCAGGCAAATCACTAAGCCCCATCTCTCCGCCTTCCTTCCAATCCTTCCTGAACCAGGCACTGGCATAGCAGCAATCCGGGCAGCCCATTCCTCCAAGGTCACCTGTATTCCTTTTAGTATCTTCAAACCAAACCTCTTCTCATCCAAATCTGCAAGCCGATTTTTTCCCTGCCTTTTCTGTTAACCAATTGAATTAAACATCTTGATGTACTTCTTGGTAATCGCCCTCCAAGAGTAGTTTTTCTTTGCCAGTTTGTAGAGATCATCCATCATGGATTCTCTATCCAATTCCCTGATGTTCAAAAGTAATTCCTTGAGCTCTTCAAAATCTGCAAAATAGTGTGCTCTACCGAAGGTCGTCTCACGGTTGTAATTTACTCCATAAGCAATCACCGGAAGTCCTAAATACATGGCCTCGACAAGGGAAGGGTTGGTCCCTCCCGCACTATGGCCATGGAGATAAAAGAAACAATTGGATCGAAGGACATTTAATTCGTCTGTCTCATAAATCGGGTTGTACAAAATAATGTTTTCCACGGTGGAGTAATCGTGGTACAGTTTCAGGCCGTACTCGTTGGCGTTCCAGTTGCCTACGACTACATAGGGCATTCCGATGTCACACTCTTTGAACGCTCTCAATTGCATTTCCACGTTATTTTCGGGCTCAATCCTGCAGACGGTGAAGATGTAGGGAGAACCCAAAAAGGAAAACTTTTTCAGGTAAGGCTCTGAATTGACAAAATTGACATGATTTGCTCCATAAGCGATCAAAAAAGAGGGTTTGCCATATTCCTCCTGCACGTAATCCTGAATATGCTTATTGTCAGAAATGACCCCATGTGAGAAAGTGACCGCCAGGCGTTCTGAAAACTTGAGGAACTTCTTGGCAAACCAACCCCACTTGTCTCTTTTCCACTCCAGGCCATCGATATGGGTTACGATTTTGGCAGCCGTAAATGGTCTGATGAAGGGAAGAACAATGGCTCCTGAAACCCCTAGCAAGAGAATATAATCGTGGCTTTTGTAGGATTTGAAAAGGCACAGCGCGTCATAGATTATACTCTGGGCTCCATTGGCTTTTTTATTGACGTAGATCAGATTGGCCCCCTTGTAGGTGTCCAATTTTTCGGGATAGGCGTCACTTTCGCAATAAACAGTTACATCCAAGAATTTGGGCAAAAGATCAAGAAGGTTGTCCACTAAGGTCTCAAACCCTCCGTAATTCGCAGGAACACCTACGATTCCAAGAATAGCAAGTTTTTTCTTAATCATTCAAATACGCTTTCATGGCCTCCAATGCAAGAAATCTCTCTTTTTCTACATTGATCAAAAAGTAACGTCCCCAAGACTGCCTGATTGTGCCGGGGTTTTTTACTTTAGAAATCAATCGGAATTTTCCTATTTCCTCAATCGCATCCTGAAACACCAAATATCGAACCGAAAGTTCTCCATCGGGATATACAAAATGTGCATCTCCTGAAGGTACATCCGAATAAACAGCTGAAGTCTTTATCTGCCGTGACCACAGATTATACGCCCAATGCAGAATACCCTGATACCCTCGGATGTCGGCAAGATGGGCTAAAAAATAGATATCTCTCAAGTCTGAGGTCAATAGCGAATTGGGCTGATTGGCCTGCTCAAAGCAAGAAGTGTACATCATGGTCCTTCCATTGATCTTCACCCGGGAAGTGAACTGTTCCTCGGTTAGGCTCACATTGACTGGTAAGGCATATTCTTCCATCTGCTTGGCCAAAGCCGGACTCAGCCTCCCAGCGAAGGAAAACTTGAATCCAGGAGCAATTTCATTGATCCAATTTTTCAACAGAATGGTCTGAGTAGGGTCCCGCTCATCGATCACCCAATAGGTCTTTTGCTTCCATTTTTTCTTTTCCAAAAAGTCGGAAGTCGCCTGAATGAGGGGCTTGAAAAAGTCCTGATAAGGGCCGGAGTTGGGAGCTGCATTGACGGCTTTTACCTGCCTGCTCCTTGCATCGAAAAAGTAAAAATTCTGGTTCCAAGGGAATAGATTATGGATGGAAATCTGTTTGTCCACTCCCAAATCCTGCGCCATTTGGATGTAAGCTTCCAAATTTGAAAAATCGTAGCTGTAGGTATTGTCCTCATTTCGGGTCACCTGAATCATCATTTCATCCAAGGGCCTGAGTTTGGTATTGTAGAGATCCCAAAAGATGGAGACGGTCAGGGATTCCTGGTTGATGGCTCTTAGCGTATGAAGCATCTCCCCGACCTTTTTCCAGTGCTCGGCAGACCAAGGCTTGATTCCATGATAGTCTGCTACGCTGATAGGGAACTGCCAAAAATCAGCACCGAAGGAGACTTCTTCTACCAAGGGAGCCACCTGTTCCAACACGGTGAGTTTTCCTTTGAGCTGGGAATTCTTTCCATTTTGGGAAAAGCTGAGGCTCAAATCATAGAGTCCGGGTTTGGCCCACCTTGGGATTTGTAATTTTAGGAGGCCCCATTTCACTGTAGAATCTGCCTCCAGTTTTGGTAAATTCAGTGGTCTTACTCGGTCGGGAATTAAGGCTTCTCTGAATGAACCGTTCGCTTTGGCCTGCCCGCAATTTCCTGCCGAAAAATCAGCCCAAACCGAATGAATTTCAAACCATTCCTGGAAGAATTCCAGTCCCGGAGAGGCAACCTGTATGGAGACAGGGGCGGTATTGGTGGACTCATATCGGAAGGGAATGAGCAGACTTTCCTGACGCCATGCCGAATACGTGCCTGAAGAAGGAGCCGGCTCATACAGCTTTTCCAGCTTGATGAATTCAGCCTTTTGTCCCCAGACTGAGGAGGATATCATCAAAAATGAAAAAATTAACCACTTCATATGTTTGTTATCGTTTATCAATGGTCGGGTAGAATCTCGCGGGGGTGATAATTGTTCCTTTGTGTGGCCCGTAGGTTATACCCGGTTTCAGGAGTTTATCCTTTGTCTTTACACTGCCCCGAGGAGATTCCCTTTGCTTTTAAAATTATGCCTGCAAGTAGAGGTTTTCCTCCTACTCGACATCATGAGTTCAAAATTCCTGAGACTTTTCGTTCGAATTCCTGCAAAGTATAGTTTTGGGAGGTAAGCAAAGCCCCCTTACTCAATCTTTCCCAAAGGTCCGGGTTTTTTGCCAGATCTTGGATTTTACTTTCAATCAAATCCGCCTGGGTATAATCGATTTTATACCCGTTGACTTCATCATCGACCAATTCGGCTACTCCACCCAGGGTGGGAACAATAGCC
Source organism: Algoriphagus confluentis (assembly GCF_036245625.1). Classification (NCBI taxonomy): domain Bacteria; kingdom Pseudomonadati; phylum Bacteroidota; class Cytophagia; order Cytophagales; family Cyclobacteriaceae; genus Algoriphagus; species Algoriphagus confluentis. The sequence goes on along the minus strand of NZ_BTPD01000006.1, from coordinate 193,837 downwards.
GGGAGTCCAAAACAAAAACCTTCCAAGACGGTCATTCCAAAAGTCTCCAGCCATAGGTCAGGATGGGCGAGATTGAGCAGAAGATGGGATTTTTTGAAAAAAGGAATCACTTCCTCCTGAACCGGGAAAATCTCAATATTGGAACCCAATACTAGGTTTTTCTTCCATTTTCCCACCTCTGTATCCGTGTCACTCAGTACCAAAATAAATCTGATCCCGGGCAGTCGATGACTCAATTGTACAAAATCGTCAATTCCCTTGTAAGGCCTTAAGGAGGCCAACATCAAGACCGTAAAAGATGCTGAGGACCAAGTCACAGGGACTGCATGTTTCGTAATCCTGGAATTCACCGCATTGGGCAAAAGAATGATGTCTTTTTGTCCTAATTTGGGATTGGATCGAAGAAATTCCGAAACCACGATTTTTGTAGTGCTTAAATTTCTTACCCACCAAAATAAAAACCTATCCAAAATCCTGGGACTGACTTCATTTTCATGAACATGCGTGATCACCTTTTTGCCCATCATTATACCTGCAAAAATGGCCGAAAAAGGCAAAATAGTATTGGTATAAAAAATACTTTTCTCACCCAAATGCCTCAACAGGACTATAGCCAGGATCAGCTGACTGGTAAAAAAAGTAAAGAGCGTTATCCAGCGATTGGGGTATCTCCGATACAAGTTGGGGCGATAATTCACCCCGGGTATACCCGAAAGAAACCCCTGAGTCGAACTCGTGTACAGCTCAACCGGATACCCTTCTTTGATGGCCGTCTCGATTACGTTCCGAAGGATTTGGGGACTTCCTGTGAAGTTATTCAGCAGGTGAAAAAAGACGATCTTTTTTTTCAATTTTTGGATAACTCTGTAAAATCAGGAGAAAGACAGAAAGCAGGAGGTAAATGGTGGTGGAATAAAATTCATGCGTAAACTGCTGGGCTACAATAAATATGTAAAAGAGCATGGCCGCGTAGAAAATTTTTCCTTTGGCCCAAAAAAGAAAAGAAAACACAAATACCGATACCAGGTAGAAAAAATAACCGATAAATCCATAGGTAAATAACAGCACCGAAGTGCCGTTTTCGATATAACCCGTGCGGTAAAAAGTACCCCTGGCAATACTGTCATCTACCATATTGTTCCCATGACCAATGAGGTATTGGATCCAGCTCGTATGCTCAAAAAAAGCAATTCGAAATGCCTCCAAAAGATCCGATCTGGAGCTCAGTGTCGTGAGGTTGAATATCAGTTTGTTGATAAAGTCAAAGAAGTATATCACGAAAGCTATCCCCAGAATCACGCTGAACCCAAAGATTCTTTTATGCTTAAAAAACAGAATGATGTAATAAATCAGGAGGCTGTTTCTGTTGAAGGTTAAAATCAACCCTAAAAGCACCACCCCGTAGGCAAATTGGTCTATTAAGCTGACTTTTCCCTGATCTTTTTTCCAATAATAGATCAAAAACCAACTGATAATCAAGGTCCCAAAAGCCTGTACGGTCGTAGTCAGGCCTTTTGCTGCATGGAGAAAGGGTAAGCCCTTGTCGTACATGGGGTGCACATAGGAATTGAGTCCAAAAATATAGCTGGCGATCACGAAGAAAATACCTGCTGAAATATGGAGAAATACAGCCCATTGAATCAGACTAAGGAAATCTTCTTCCTCCCCTATCAAGGTGACAAAGGCCAAGCCAATGATCGGAAAGAAGATAATCAGGGAAGATTCCGGAAGATTGACAAAATAGGATAGCAGGACCAAGGCAAGACTGGAAACCAAAATTAAATAGGAATTGGCCGGCACTTTTTTTCCAGACAGTATGGAATGAAAAAGCAAAGCGCCCACCACCAGAGTCATCAGGGCCTTATCCAACTGGAAGCTGACAAGCTGGGTACAGGAGGTGAGGAATAAAACCAAAATCCACCCGATACGGACCATTTGATTCATTAGGCCAACTGCCAAAGTGGAGCTATTATCCAAGGTGTTCTGCTAATTTTTTTAATTGAGAAAATCTGGAATACTTAAAGATAGGCTCACGGGATGCTGCTTTCTTTTCGGCCAATTTGTTTTTGTCCAAGTATAATTCCTGAAGTTGGAGAAGGATTCCTACTCCATTTTTGGTGTTTTGTGCAAAATATCCCAAACCCGAATCGGTCAGGATTTGCTCCATCAGGTCTCCATCAGTAGGACAAAGAAAAACCGGCTTACCCAAAGCAAGGTATTCATAGAGCTTGGAAGACGGGATTCCTTTCATTTTCCCATAAGCTATACCCAAGAATACATGGGCTTTTTGTAGCATTTCCAGTGCTTTGGACCGAGGAAATCGTTCTGTGACTTGGACCCAAGGCTTAAGCTGATCTGGAACCAAGGATTCGATCCGCTTTTTTTCCTTCAAATCAAATCCTGCACCCATAAAAATCAAGCGAAAAGGCCGATTCATCGCATGGCATTGGCTGAGAACCTCCAAAATCAGACTGATATCCTGAGATGGATACAGCACGCCGCTGTAGATAAGGGTAAACTGCCCGTCAAGCTCCGATTCCGGCAATTCCAACAGCCTTTCCTCAAATCCGTTTTGAATGGTAATTCCTTTTTTGTTCAGGAATTTGCAGATTCGCTCCGTGTAGGGCTCGGAAACTGAAATGATTGAATCAGCCGTTTGCACCCATTTTTTCTCATACCTCGATTCCAACTTAGCCACCCACTTTCGGATCAAACTCCCGCTTTTCTCCATCTGCAGTTCATTGGTACTCCAATCGTCCCTGTAGTCTGCAATCCATCTTTGGTTCAGGTGTTTCTGAAGGGAGTATCCTATCCGAAAGAGGTAGAAAGGTTCTCCGGAAATAATCAAGGTGTGAAAATGATCCTGACTGATCAGGTTCTTCAGATAAGGCAAGTAGTTGGCATAGGAAGTAAACCGAAGGGAAAAGCGAACCAAACCAACATCCACTAACTTGGCTAGCAGAAAAAGCGGTCTGAGCCAAGTCTCCCCGAGATGGAGGTAGGTCCAATCGAGCATTCCGGGCCTAAACGGCAAATAGTGAACTTCATGGGTAGGAAACTTTTCCATTCGAACCTCCCGTCCCAAAGGCAATTTGGTATCCTGATGGGTTCGGATGTCCGGATTCCATGCTCGGGTGACCACTACCGGGTAATAACCGAGACGATGGAAGTTTTCTGCCCAATAACTTATCCGTTGTGCAGGAGTGAGGGTACAGGGTTGGAAATAATGAGAAAGTAATAAGATCTTTTGCAAAAGCTTAGGATAAAGCTTCCTCCTGAGCAGCGGTAATTCTTTGCATGAAGCCTGAAAGGTTGGTTTCCGCTCTAAAATTCAATTCCCAAAACCTTCTGACTCCTTTCCGAAATTCAGGGTCTCGGGTTTTCCCTGACTTGATCCAATCTTCGAATTGTCTTACCAAGTCATCTACATTTTGCCCTTCCTCGACAAGGCAACCTGTGGAATCCACTACTAATTCCCCAATGCCTCCTACCCGATTGGCAAAAACGGGAATCCCAAAAGAAATCGCCTCCATCATCGAAACGGGAATTCCTTCGGACTCACTCAAGTTGACCAGAGAGTCCACAAATTGAGTAGCATAGAAGTGCATAAGGGCTTCGTTACTAACTTTCCCTTTGAAGGAAATTTCCAAGTTTTGCGGTCTTTCTCCCAATTTGCCAAGGATTCGGTCAAACTCCTTATTTTCCCCTCCAAAGTGAGTCCAGCGGATTGGTAAGACCGAATTGAATAGCACTTGGGCAATCAATTCTACCCGCTTGAGTGGAATAAGGGAAGAGCAGGTAACGATATGGTATCGGTCCTCAGAAGGGGAAATAGGCCCCATACCGAAATCCTCCACTCCCAAACGCGATAATTTTACCTTTTCCTTATGCTCTGAAAAATTATTCAGAATGTAATTCATCCCATGGGAAGAAATCGGCCAAATAGCTGTTGTTTCTTGGTAGATCGTGTTACGGAATGCAATCCTTCCTGAAGGACTTCTTTCATTATACAGGTCCCCTCCATGTGTTCTTACTACAAATTTGACTTTGGGATACTTCCTCTTTAACAAGGAAATCGCGAAGGCATTTGTATCTACCCAATAGGAATAGAAGAGAGGGTTTTCTTCTCGATTCAATAATTTCTCCAGCTCATTTCTAATCTTGAGCGCAAATGGGATATGATAGACCCAATATTTTAGCTGATAGAAATTCAAACCATCCCATGAAATCTGCTCCTTCAATAAAGTTAGAAATTGGGGGAAGTTTTGGACTAAAGCGGAGGCGACCTGAAAAGGAGACTCCGGATTTCTGATGGGTTGGATTAGAACATTTTCGGGAACTTTTCTCTGAAAAGAATAATCCCTGACCGAAGTGGGAATTAGGATAATTTTTTCAAACTCAATTGCTAACTGTTTGAGCTCCGGCACCAAAAACTCTTCCCCTGATTCAAAGGGGAATTTTTGGGTCAATAGGCAAAGAGTTTGTACGTTTTTCATCTTTTAGCTTCAGTCCAAGATCTGTCGGACTTTTACAGAAAAATCAAGATGCTTTTCGGCATACTTTCTAATCTCAACAGGGCTGAAATCAATGAGGTCTGGGTTGAAGTTTTGAAAAAACTTTACCAAATCATCAATCGGCTCGTGATTAGCCAGCTGAATTCTAAATTTTGCCTCTTTTCCAAAATCGGGATCATTCCCAACGACAATAAAGGGCAATCCCGCAGCACAGTACTCTCTGGATTTCAATTCGGAAGCTGTAGAAAGGTTTTTCCGATACAAGGCAAGTGACCCAACAGCAAGATGTGCCCTTTCATAATGAGTATAGAGTTCCTCCCCTTTTAAAAAACCAAGAAAGTTCACATAGCTATCCAAACCCAATTTTTTTACCCTTTCCTTCAACTGGCAAAAGACAGCGCCTTCACCGATTACCTTCAGAAAGATCTTGAGCTTGGATTCTTTGGAATTAACCTGGGCCATGGCATCTATTAATCGATCAATTCCATGCCAATAATTAAGAGAAGCTACACAGACCAAGTCCAGTCGGTCTCCCGTCCATTTAGGAACTGAATTGCGGATTGGTATCGAGTTGACCTCTATTCCATTCCCCAAAAGCTGGGTTCTCGACTTATTCCCTAAGAGAAACCAGGAACTCTCATTAGCATATTGCAAAATCCGAGTGACAAACCAGTAAGGAATTGGGCCTGAAACAATGAGATAAGCCAAATCTTTAATCTTTCTGATAAGGGAGTTAGATGATTTGGCAAGTTCCTTGATGGCGGTGCCATTTGGGGTAGGTACGTCCATTACCAATTTTATGCCTCTCTTTTTAGCCCGAATAAATGCTGGAATCAGGTAAAAATTGTATTGACAAATACTCCGAAAAAGAATTACTTCTGCCTGAGCTTGGTCTAAAGCTTGACTTAACTTGCTAAGAAATCCTGGCTCGGGAACTATATTGATCCAAGAAGTCGAATAGCCTATCCGACTTGCAGCTTCCAAGGTGCCTTGGATTTTGTTAACTACTCCAGGGCTTTTTTCAGGATAGAAGGAAGAAATGTAAATCAGTTTCCTCATTCAGATACAGAAAACATCATTTGTCTCTGGCTTGAAATTAACCTTTAAAACGCTTTAGTATCAGATTTCTAGCCAAAAGAAACTCTCTGTTAAATAGGCATATGGCCAATGCAGCAAAGACTATAAAGGCCAGAGCTTTCACACCTATTGAAAGGAATACTGAAAGAGGCTCTGAAAAATAAAATCCTAAATACCCCATGAGGAAAATCAGTACCACGAATACTCCTGCACGGATAAAGTCATAAGGAATGGGATATACTTTTTGAGAAAAATAAAAGGCAAAAACCGGAGAAACCAGCTGAGAGAAGCAAACAGCAAAGGCTGCTCCAATTACCCCAAATTCTGGAATTAAAAGGATATTCAATCCTATCAAAAGGAAGGCCGAGAAGGAATAAACCATTCCCAAAGGAGCTGTTTTTTTACTGATAGCAGACCCTAGGTCAGCAATATTGGTCAGCCCGGCAAACATCCCGCTAAAAACCAGAATACTCGCGATCTTGGCTGCGCCGTAGTAAGAGGGAGTAGCGATGATCATCAAAGCTTCCAAAGAAAATAGCGAAATCAATAAGGTCAGAGATCCGACAACCATAAGGTAGACCAAAAGGATTTTCCCATAGGTCTCTTTTGCATTTTCCTGGTGGATTATTGAAAAAGCAAATGGCGACCATGCCTGTTGAAATGAATTGACAATCAAACCCCCAAAAGAGGCAAGGGTAAATGCAACCTGAAACAAACCCAAGTCATTGTCGGAAACTTTTCCATTTAGAAAAAAAATGGCGGAGAGGTTGATCATCCAGATGGAAATACTAGCCGGAATAAAGGGTAGGCTGTAACGGATCATTTTGGCCAATAAAGTCCAATCCAAAAGATTGAACCTTCCTATCCATCGTTTGATATAGGAAATCGAAAGAGGAACCATAATCATCCCAGCCACCAACTTGGCATAAAATGCTCCGGTCAGTCCCCAATCCAAAACCAATACGAAAAGTACATTAAACAAGATCAGACTCAGGGCCTGAAGAAAAGTCAGGACAACTGTGCTTTTTGGCCTTTTTTCAAAGCGAAGCACTTTAGTAGCCACCACAGTAGCCACTGATACAGGAAGTGAGACTGCCAAGATTTGGATGTACTGCCCCGCCAGTTCGGGCTGATAGGAAACAAACTGCGACCAATAATTTGAGCTAAAAAAGAAAAATGCCCCTACCAGGGCAGACAGAATCAAATAAAACCAAAACCAAGTACTGATTATTCTTTTTCGCTTTTCATACTCTTCAGAATCATAAAACCACCTGGCTGTAGAATTATCCAAAGACAAAATCATCAATAAGGCAATAAGTGAATAGGCATTATTTACTACACCAAAAACCCCGTAGTCTTCCGGCGTATAAACCCGAGTATAAAGCGGAGTCAATAATACCCCCATCAAACGGGTGGCTATTCCTGCTACTCCGTAAATGAGACTGTCTGATGCAAGGTTTTTGATGTTTTGAAGAACCGTCATCAAGACAGAAAAATATCTTTATAGAAGCTCCGGATTTTCTCTTCGTTGAAAATTTGCTGCATCAATTCCCTATTCCGTGAAATAGTCTCTTTAGAAAGAGGAGAATCAAGATCCTCTTTCGTCATTTGGGAATAGTCAAAAACCTGAATTCCCGCTTGGACTAATTCGATGTAAACAGGATTTTCAGGATTCAAAAACACCTTGGTTCCCATAAAAATCAGTCCAAGGATATTGCCAAAGGCCTGTTGGATTTTATGGTTAAATATCGCAACTGACACCTCAGACAGCTTATTGTAGTAGGTTTCTCGTGGAATGAATTTTTCCAGAGATTCGAAATTTTTCCCAAACCATTCCTTTCCTTTTGCTTTGACAAAACCCAAGTATTTGGGATTGCCATAGGAAAGTGGAGAGAGCACAACTCGGTCATTTTGAGGAATTAATTCTCGAAGTCTTTCAAAAACGTCGAGATGATTGTTTTCAGGAGAACCGGAATGCCCTACCATTATTTTATTCCCAAGAATTGGATTTTTGAGAAGATCTTTTTCTGCAAAAAGCTCCTCAAGAGAAAGGAAAGCAAAACGAATCCATTTTGCATTGACGCCCAATACCTCCTTGGCTTCGATGGTGTCCTTTTCAAAAAAAGAGCCGACCATGTCAAAGCGTGAAAAGGATTTTTCGAAGGTGTATTGGTTGGGTTTACCGAGTATTTGGAGCATCCGGTGATGAATTCCCTGGCGAATATTTTTAAATCTTCCCTTGGGAGGAAGGATAGTTAAAGTCAAGGGAGTATAGGCACGTTTCAAAAACTTCCCGTGCTTGTACAAATCCCCGCTCCAAATGATCCAAATGACCTTGGTTTGGCCAAATTTATCTTTGTTACATTCTAGAAAATGACCGATAAACGGAGTATGGTAGTTAACGATGATTCTTTTAAAGGGCTTCTGGAGATGAAGTTTCTCCAAAGACTCCAGTTGATTGTTTTTTAAAATCAACAAATCAGGATAACGAAGACGGGTAGGCTGTCCTAGCTCATCTACCAATAAAACATACTGATTCAGATGAGGGAATAATTCTTCGCATCGCTTGATTATCCATTCAGAATAAGGGGAATCAGGAAGGAAAACAAGGTTTTCATGCGAATGCATATCTCTCCAGAATTTCTGTCAGTTTTGATGCTATTCTATCCACTTCATCAATGGCCAATTCATAAAAAAAAGGAAGTCGAATTAGGCGATCTGAATAAAGGTCGGAATTTTTCAATTCTCTTCCGTCATGCTTCGATGCGAAATATTCGCTGCTATGTAAACTCAAATAATGGAAAACTGCCAAAGCACCTTCACTTTTCATTTCCTTGAGCAAAAAATCTCTTTGAAAGCCATCCTCTGCAATCAAGTAATACATGTGCCCGTTATTGGTCGCAAAGTCAGGAATTTCAGGAAGTCTTATCCCATAATTTTCCACATGACCACGTAGGTTTTGATCGTATCTTTCCCAGATTTCAATCCTTCTTTGCTGGATTTGAGACATATTTTCAAGTTGGGCCCAAAGAAAAGCTGCTGTCACCTCGGAAGGTAAAAAAGAGGACCCCAAATCTACCCAACCGTATTTGTTGATTTCTCCTCTAAAAAAAGAGGCCCTGTTGGTTCCTTTTTCCCAAATGATCTCTGCCCGATGCACGTATTTTTCATCATTGATCGCGAGAAGGCCACCTTCACCTGAAGAAATATTTTTGGTCTCATGAAAGGAAAAGGTAGCCAAATGGCCAATAGAGCCTAATGGTTTTTTCTCTCCGGCAGGAGTTAGAAAATAGGAATCAATCGCATGGGCGGCATCTTCGACCACTGCCAAATTGTATTTCGAAGCCAAATCCATAATTTTTGTCATGTCACAGGCTACTCCTGCATAATGCACAATTACAATGGCTTTGGTTTTAGGGGTAATCAATTCTTCTATGGAATCCTCGTCCATACCGGGATGGTCTGCTCTGCTATCTGCGAAAACTACCTTTGCCCCTCTCAGCATAAATGCATTGGCCGTAGAAACGAAGGTATAGCTTGGGATTATCACCTCATCTCCGGGAGAAATATTGAGCAACAAAGCACACATTTCCAAAGCATCGGTACAGGAAGTAGTTAAAAGAGCTTTTCGGATTCCGAATTTTTCCTCAAAAAATTGCTGAGCAAGTCTAGTATATTTTCCATTGCCAGAAATCTTCCCTGTTCCTACTGCATCAGCAATATAGTCCAATTCTTTACCGGTGATATAAGGCTTATTAAAGGGGATCATCAGAAAGTATAAGGGGTAAATTTAGCTTTCTCCGGAAGTAAGAATTTCATAAAACTGATTTCAGAATCCGTGAGTCGCTTGGTATATTTTCGGTCAGAAACATTGAAATAGGAAACTGAAAAATTTCCAAGTTCAGCCTCCCTCCAATCGCGGATGATTTGTATGGAATCTACATCCTCGCCCCAAGTCTCCAGATAAGTCCTCATCATTTCTACTTTTTTCTCAACGGAAATAGGTACAAACTGATTGCCAATTTTTTCGGAAATATTCTTGGCCGGTGATCCGGCATAGATGCAATTCTCCTCCATATCCTTGGTGATCACCGACCCGACCAAAGCCATGGACTTATCTTTTGCTTCAATAGGGGATACAATACAGTGCCCGACAAACCATACGTCATTCCCAATCTTCATCGGCGATTCGGATAAAAATCGACATCCTTCAAGCATATCTCCGTATTTGATATGGCTCCACAGCTGACTGTGTGCACCGATTCCACAATTATCCCCAATAGTCATCCCCCCGATGGAGTCAATCACCGTAAACTGCCCAATCCAGGCATTGTGACCGATTTTGCAGGGTTTATACCCATGAACCGTGGTATTGTTTTGGAGCTTGGAATAGTCCCCCAATTCAAAATCATCACAAATGATCTGGACATTCGCTCCGATGAAGCAATTGTCTCCGATGAGAATTCTTTTTGCCTTGCCATGGACACCCCGGATTTTGGCAGTGGGATCAATAAACGTATTTACCCCTACAGAAATAAAATCTGATTCAATCTGCATACTTAATGGAAGGGGTGATTGGACAAGGGGAATTTACACAAGGGGTGAAAATCCCCAATCAAACCCAGAGGAGTCAAATGCCGAATATCATGAACCAGCTGAATGCTGTTCATTGCTTCATCCAATCCAAACCCCTTACCCTGCAAAATATGCTGGTAGCTATGGGTATGAAGCTCGGTAAATCCATCCGAAAACTCGATTTCCTCCCCTTCCATGGAAAGGGACCGAAAGGTTCTTCCTCCTCTTGCTTTTACCACTTCAGGCAGCGTGTCTGCATTGATACTCAAGAACCACCTCACCCGGGCTTTCTCCAACTCAAGATATCCGCCAGCCCGATCGTGGGTATGGAGGTGTACCTGATTTGTTTTGACAGGACCGAATACCCAGGTCAACATATCAAAAAAGTGAACCCCAATGTTAGTAGCGATCCCTCCTGACTTGCTTACGTCCCCTTTCCAGGATGTATAATACCAATGCCCACGGGAGGTGATGTAGGCCAGATCAATATCGTAAATCTTGTCCTTTGGTCCTTTTTCAATTCTTTCTTTTAGTGCAATGATGGAGGGGTGAAGTCTGAGTTGGAGAATATTGTACACCCTGCCTCCATGCTCATTTTCCACTTCCTTCAGGGCTTCTATATTCCATGGGTTTAGCACCAAAGGCTTTTCGCAGATGACATTTGCCCCTACTCGAAGTCCAAACCGGATATGGGAATCATGCAAATAGTTGGGAGAGCATATACTTACGTAATCGATTTTGTTTTCGGCACGTTTTAGCTTTTCAACATGACGGTCAAAACGCTCAAACTCCGTGAAAAAGTCTGCATCCGGAAAGTAGCTATCCATTACTCCCACACTGTCAAACTTATCATAGGCAGCCAAAAGCCTATTTCCTGTGTCTTTAATGGCTTTTAAATGCCGGGGTGCTATGTAACCTGCTGCCCCAATCAACGCAAAATTCTTCATTTTCTATAAGTTGAAATATCTGCTCTCCACTTGCTAAGAGCTAAATTTTAAAATGGTCCGTATTGAAGCCTTGTGGTTATACAAGGCAAATTTTGAGCAACAAAAGTCTATTTTCCAAGCTCTTTATGAAGGAAGGTAGCGCTATTTTGCACCAAATTCCTGTCTATGAAATTTTGGAAACCTTACCCTCTACAAGCTGATATTGCTCACCTGATTCTGGACAAGTCGCCATTCCGTTTTCATCAAAGATTAATTTGTGCCCAAATTCGCTCATCCAACCTACCTGCCTAGAAGGATTTCCCACGACCAAGGCATAGGGTGGAACAGTTTTGGTCACTACTGCACCTGCCCCGATGAAAGCAAACTCACCAATATCGTGCCCACATACGATAGTAGCATTTGCGCCTATAGAGGCCCCCTTGCCTACGTGTGTTTTGGCATAGTGTCCGCGACGATTGACTGCACTTCTTGGATTGATCACGTTGGTAAACACCATGGAGGGTCCTAAAAACACATCATCTTCACAGGTTACTCCGGTGTAAATAGAGACGTTGTTTTGAACTTTTACATTTTTTCCTAAAACCACCTCCGGAGAAATCACCACATTTTGTCCAATGTTGCAGTTTTCTCCGATTGTACAGTTAGGCATGATATGGGAAAAATGCCATATTTTGGTTCCCTCTCCGATTGTACACCCATCGTCGATAATTGCAGTTTCGTGTGCGTAGTAAGCTTTCATTAATTATTGATTATGTAGGGATAATGATTTCAGAAACAGATCCTTGAGACCTTCATCAAAAATAACTCAGAATAGAATCAATGATGAAGTCCTGCTGAGCGGGGTCCATTTCTGTATGAATAGGAAAGGAAAGAACCTTTTCGCAAAGAGATTCTGAAACAGGAAAATCTCCAGTTTGATATCCGTACCTGAGGTAAGCCTGTTGCTTAGGTACAGGAATTGGATAATAGATCATAGTTGGTATCCCTTTTTCCTGAAGATAACTTTTGAGCGCATCCCTATCGGCACCTTCAATCTGTACTGTATATTGATGAAACACATGAGTGGAATTACTCGCCCGCTTTGGAATTTTTATAGAAGTATGATTTTTAAAAGCTTGATCATACCGATCGGCCACTTGATTTCTGGCTGCGCAATATCTATCCAACTCTTTCAATTTCACGCGTAAAATAGCTGCCTGAAGCGTGTCCAGTCGAGAGTTTACTCCTATGGACTCATGATGATATTTTTTCTTCTGTCCATGGTTGGCGATCCTATTCAGGCGTTCCGCCAAATCCGGATCATTGGTAAACATTGCTCCACCATCCCCATAGCATCCCAAGTTTTTGGAAGGGAAAAAGGAAGTAGTCCCCACATGGCCCATGGTGCCGGCTTGGGCTTTTTTGCCATTGGAAAAAGAATAAACCGCACCAATAGCCTGGGCGGTATCTTCTATCACCTTTAGATTATTTCGATTAGCTACATCCAGTATAAACTCCATATTGGAGCATTGCCCATACAAATGAACCGGGATAATACCGACCACATTGGGACCTATGGCCTTTTCCAATTCGGAAGGGTTCATTTCAAAAGTATCCGGCGTCACGTCTACGAATTTAGGCTTCAATCCTAATAAGGAGATCATTTCTACCGCTGCTACATAGGTGAAGGCCGGGACGATTACTTCCTGTCCCGGTTTGAAATCCAAGGCCATCATGGCAATCTGTAAGGCGTCGGTTCCGTTGCCGCAGGGGATGACAAATTCGGCTCCGGTGTACTCAGCCAATTCTTTGGCGAAAGCTTTGACTTCAGGTCCGTTAATGAATGCAGAGTTTTCAATTACCCCTTGGATTGCCAAATCAATTTCAGGTTTGATCCGCTCATATTGTGAACGGAGATCAACCATTTGGATGGATTTCATCAATTTGTATTCTTTAAATGTTGGATTAAAATCAGGTAGAGGTTAAAAACCGCCCCTACAAAAAAGCCCAGGAAAACAGAAAAAATCAGGATCAAGGGTCTATTGGGTTTCGAAGGTCCCAAGGGAATGGCCGCTTTTTCCAGAACAGTAAATACAGGAGTTTCCTTTTTCAGTTGAATCTGAGTTTGTTCTGCCTCCTGCTTGAGGGAATTGTACACATTAAATGCAATGTTGAATTCGAATTGCAATTTCTCCTCCCTTGTCCTTGCCCTCTGTGAAATTAACCCTTGATTGGCATCCCGGAAAGAAGCCAAATCCAATTGGGCCTGATTAAATTTCTCTTGGGTCTCCGCCACCCGTTGTTGGATAAACTCCATGTTGATCCGCTGCCTTTTCAGCTTATATTCGGTTACATAAGCAATCAATTTTTCCATAACCAGGGCATTGACCCGAGCTGAGATCAATGGTTCGGGCATGGTTACGGTGAGGCGGATTGTTTTTCCTTTCTCATCGACCAAGATTCGTTTTTTCAGCTGATTGATCGCGTACAATTCCTTGCTGGAAAAACGAAGGTAATTCTCCTCCTCTACTGCCTGGACAGCGGTTGACTCCGTGGGTACAGGAGGTGCCGGAGTAAACCAAGCGAGCACTACATTTGGAATTCCCAGCAAAAAATTGAAAGACTTGCTTACTAGATTTCCAGGCTTTTCTTCGTAATAGTAATCGTTGAGGCTTTGGGATATCCCCCCTTTGGATTCAAAGACAAACTCTTCTTTTCCGATAGAATTGAGAAAGTCCCTACTCTGGATGACATCCGGGAAAATTTCTGAGGTCAGAGCCATTTGCCCTGCCTGAAATTGAGAGGTATTGATTCCGGCCAATCCTGCCAAGGCACCAAACTGACCTATAGGATTGGTATTCCCCTCAGACTCCACGAGAAAAAAAGAAGTGGATTGATATTCCTTGGGCGTGGTAAAGGCAATAATCAGTCCAAGGAATAAAGCTATCCCCACGGCAATCTTGAGATTTCTTTTTTTGTCAAAAATCTCTTTGATCAAGGCTAGATAGTTCATGTTTTGCGAGGAATTACTTTCTTTTTCCTTATCTGTCATAGTATTATGAATTCTTCAAAGGCCTTGCAGGAACCCCTGCCACGGTAATTTTTGAACCTATATTCTTTGCCACTACAGCTCCAGCACCTACTACCACCTCATCGCCCAGAATTACTCCCGGGAGAAGAATGGCTCCGGCCCCTATCCTGCACTTTTTCCCGATTTTCACCGCTCCCAGAAGCAAAGCTCCCGGGCCTATTTCGCAAAAATCACCTACCTGCACCTGATGATGAACATGTGCCCGGGAATTGATCAAGGTTCCTCTGCCGATATGAGTACTTGGCCCAACAAAGGAAAAAGATAAGGCATCAAAATCTCCTGCGGCTGTTGGGCTAATCTGTGAGGTCCTTGCATGCAGGGGAAAATAGCTTCCTCCCATCCCTTCAAACAAACCCATAAACCGCTCGCGAATTTCGGGTTTACCCAATCCCAAAACAAACTCAGGGGAGGTATTTAAATGAAGAATTAAATCCTCCACTTGAGAAATCACCGGATAATCGGCCAAAGGAAAGTTGGATTGGGGTCCCGTCTCATCAAAAAAGACAAAACGAAAAGAGGAGTTTATCCTCTCTAGCTCCTCTTTGACCTCGAGGGCATGTCCGCCGGCACCTGCTATCAGCATCGGAAAAAGCCAGGTTTTAAATTGTTGGTTTCACTTGGATCCGATTCCATAATGGATAAAGCCTAGGGAGGACAAGTATTTCTTATCGTAGATATTTCTTCCGTCAAACACGACCTTGTTTTTCAAGAGCTTTCCAATGGCTTCCCAGCTGGGTATTCTAAACTCAGACCACTCGGTCACCAGCAGTAAGGCATCGGCATCCACACAGGCATCATAGGCATCTTGGCAATAGGTAACCTTGTCAAAAATGTAATGTGCCCGGGCTTCCTCCATGGCTTTGGGATCATAAGCCCTAATTTTTGCTCCAGCTGCCCGCAATTCATCAATAATCACTGCAGCAGGAGATTCTCTCATATCATCGGTGTTGGGCTTAAAACTCAATCCCCAAATCGCAAAGGTCATTCCGCTTAGCTTATCTCCGAAATGGGCCTTCACTTTCGCCGCCAAGATCTGCTTTTGGTCATTGTTTACCTCCTCCACCGATTTGAGAACCCGAAGATCATATCCGTATTCCTTTGCGGTCTTGATAATTGCCTTTACGTCTTTTGGAAAACACGAACCTCCATAGCCCACCCCCGGGTAGATGAATTTTTTTCCGATTCTGGGATCAGCACCAATTCCCCTTCTTACCATATTGACATCTGCACCGACACGCTCGCATAGGTTGGCAATGTCATTCATGAATGAGATTTTGGTGGCAAGCATGGCATTTGCTGCATACTTGGTCATTTCAGCGGAAGGAATGTCCATATAGATGATTCGTTCTCCACTGAGTTGAAAAGGCTTATATAAGCGCTGCATGATCTTTTCGGCCCGCTCATCATCCACCCCGATCACAATCCGGTCAGGTCTGAGGAAATCCTCAACTGCGGCACCTTCTTTCAAAAACTCCGGATTGGAGGCGACTGCAAAAGGAAGGTTGACCCCTCTTTTTTCCAAAGCTGCCTTGATCGTGGCGCGGACTTTTTCACCGGTAGTTACCGGCACTGTGCTTTTAGTAGCCACCACAAGGTAGTCGGTCATTTTCCGGCCAATCTCATCGGCTACCGCCAAAACAAATTTTAAATCGGCTGAACCGTCGTCCCCTGGAGGAGTCCCTACGGCGATGAAGGCTACCTCCGCCCCCTGAATGGCCTCTCCTAAGTCTGTGCTGAAACGAAGTCGACCACTTTTATGATTTCTGACAACAATTTCTTCCAATCCAGGCTCGTAAATCGGCATTATCCCGCTTTTGAGCTGGTCAATTTTCTTTTGATCGATGTCTACACAGGTCACCTCGATCCCTACATCTGCTAAACAGGCACCAGATACCAAGCCAACATAGCCAGTGCCCACTACTGCAATTTTCATGAATTATGGATTGTTTGAATTGTTAACAATAGTCTGAACCAATATTGCCACTGTAGCTAGACTCGAGGCAATTCCAATCCACCCTGCAGTACTTATCCGCTCTCTGACCGGCTTCTCCGGTACGACTATTTCGGTACCGGGCTCAATCATTGGGTAAAACTTCAATCCAAGAAAGGAATGTGTTCGTCGTGCATCCCCGTTTGCATAGATCACGTAGGTCTTGCTTCTCCTTGCATTTTCAGAAAAGCCCCCAGCCTTGGAGATATACCCCCTCAGCCCCTGTTTTTTTTCAAAACGGGTAGTGGTAGGCAGCAGGACTTCTCCTACCATTCTCACGGTCTGAAGCTGCTTTGGAATCTGGATTATATCTCCTTCCTGCAGAATGAAATCTTCCGGTCCTCCGGGATTGGCCAAAATGGCCTCCAGATCCAGCCCCACAAGATCTTGTTCTTTGAGGCGAACGGCATTCAAGGCTGAATCCAAGCGAAGGCTGTCCATCACAAAGAACTGGTCCATTCTTCGTTCTGCTATCTTTTTGGCCTGCTCCAATTGTACTTCTTCCAGCTCTCCCAGCTTGGCCGACAATCTTTCGAACAGGATATTTTCTGCTTCGTTTAGCTCTCTGTTTTTTTCAGGGTCCAGTTTGGCCCGAATCTCTTTCATCAGCATTTCCTTGATTTCTTCCTCACTCATTCCTTTGTAATAAACGGTCCTCCTGATCAAATTTGCCCCTCGGGGATAAGCAAACTGATTGAGGCCTCCGGCCCGTTTGATTACGTCAGAAATCCGCTCATTTGCACCTGAGATCGCAAAATCACCGGGATAAAGCACCTCACCGGTCACTCTCACCAATTGCTCGCGCTCAAAACCGGGACTCCTTCTGATGAATACATGATCAAATGGCTGAAGAGCAAGATTTTTTTCTTCCTGCGAGAGGGTCAAGTCTGAATTGATGGAAAGGGTTAAAATTTCAGCAATCTTCCCCGAACTGGCATCCCTTACCCTTCTTGCTATTTCAATGGAAGAGTTGGTGGCCGATTGCAAAAGTCCTCCTGATCTTAATACCAAATCCCCGACGGTCATGTCGGAGGCATAGGGATAGGTGCCCGGCAAATTGACTTCCCCGGAGATTTTGACATAAAACTCTTCCTGAATCTCATATCGACTGGGGATGAAAAGGAGATCTTCATTTCTCAACTCGATATCCGGGCTTGTCCCCTCCAAAATGCCTATTAAATCGATGCTTTCAGCTCCTAGGGTAAGATCAGAATTGGTTCTGTATAAGGTAGCCCGGGTTACAAAAGCCTCCGGCTTAAGACCTTCTGCCCTTTTGACCAACTCAGAAAGGGTCAAACTACCTTCATCCAGCGAATATTCTCCGGGCTGGAAAACAGCTCCGGATATTTGAACACGGTTTACAAATCTATTCATGGACTCACTGACGAGAATCTCGTCCCCGTCTTTGGGGCTAAAGGTCCCAAAATTCGCCTGAACTACATCCAAAACCTTCCTGAGGTTATTTTCAAATCTTCTCACGGTGACTCTTTCCTTGTAGGCGGTAGGCAAAAACCCGCCGGTGTAGCTATACAAATCCTCCAGGGATTCATTGGGCTTCACTTCAAAGAACCCTTCCCGACGAACAGGCCCCATGATTTCGACTCGGGCTTGGACCGGGGGCACAATCACCACGTCGTTGTCCTGCAAGGTAATATTGGAAGACTGCTCACCTTTGGCCAAAAACTCATAAATATCCACTGTAGCTACCAGCCGGCTGTCTCTGTAGACCTGAACATTTCTGAAAGCTCCGTTTTCATTGGGCCCGCCTGCGGCAAAAAGCCCATTAAAAACGGTGGCAAAGGAAGGAAGCGTGTAAGTCCCCGGTTTGGTCAGTTCACCGACCATGGACACTTTAATCGAACGGATATTACCAAGTCTGACCTCCAAAAAGGTGTTTGGATTGCTTCCAGCCAATCCGGAGTAAATCCTGCTCAAAGCACTTTTTAATCTGGAAGCGGCTGCTTCGATAGTACTGCCGCCTACCTGTACCGGACCAATATTGGGGATCAGCACCCTTCCTTCCGGAGAGACTGTCAGATCAAAGGACTGCTGGGAGGCCCCATACACATCCAGGAGCAATTGATCTCCTGACCCGATCACGTAGCCTTGAGGAGTCGGTAAGTTTAGACTAGGATTAAAATCCAAATTCCGGTTATGAAAAAGTTTGTAACCAAAAATCTTTTTTTGGAATGGGGTCAAATCAAAGTATGGATCTGCTCTCCTGATAGAATCAAAGGGGTCATTGGACATCCCGTTTCCGAGCATATTTCTACTAGCCATGGAGCCTGAGCCTTGATTTGGAGAGAAGGCCCGATCTTGTAGGCCATTGATTCGCTCTCTCAGTTTAGCAGCTTCGATTGGCGAGAGTCCCTGCTCCCTTGCCATAGCTTCCAGCTGGTTGGGGGTAAGTCCGCTTGATTCTGCCCTTTTGATCAGCTGTTCGATCTGAGCATCGGAAAGGTTATCCACTCTAAGCGTGCTGAGGTTGCTCAGGCTTTGAGCATATCCCGCCCAGGTAAAGCCTAAAAACAGCAAAAGGAATCCAATAATTTTTTTCAAACTCTTCGGATGTTGAAAGTAAATCTTAATAAGTATAATTTATGCTTCTCCGCAATCCTGGCAGTGGAGGGAATACTCCATCCACAAGCTGCGGATGATCGCCCCCGGACCACAGACAACCGTCTACAGCACCTCCGGTTGAGGTTTGTTCTCTAGTCTGTTTTTTCACCGATAAGAAAGCGGATGTTCATAGTGTCATTTAAACCGGGCTAAGTTGCACAAAATCCCTCAAAAAACTACCAAGAGGATACAGCTTCGCCCTTTCAGTCCCAAACGGGACTTAGCAGCCAATCGAAAATCCGAAAATCAGATTCCCGCTTGCCTATCAAAAAGCACCAGCCCACCTGCCGTAGTGCGCCCCATCGAAAGGGTAAAGATTACTTTTCGATCGATGAGCTCTTCAATTCGTTTGGTGAGATGATTGATGTATTCATCATTTAGATTTTCTCCGGTGACCAATACATCGATGGTGCCGGTGTCATTTCCCCTTGCGATATCTCCTGTCAACACGACTTGTTCCACCGCACCCATCCGTTCGAGAATATTTTCCAAGAGCATATCCAATCCTAAATACTTACGGATAATGTCCCTGATATTGGTATAAAAGGGGTGTCTGATATTGGCTTGGTATTCTATTTTGTTCTTATCCGAGTGTCTAATCAAAATCCCCGCCTGGGTGAGGTTATTGAGTTCCTTCCGGATTGCATTGGTAGATTCTCCAAATTCATCGGCTAACCCACGCAGATGGCTGTGATTTTGTGAATTCACAAAAAATTTGATCAGCAGTTTGAGCCTGGTTTTGGATGTGATGAGTGTTTCGAGCATAAAAAAATCCAAATGAGCAACAAAGGTACTCATTCTTGACTTTCGTAAAAACATTAGGAGTTAAATTACCTTACTAATTGAGAATCCGACGAATTCCATTGAGAATCCGTGAAA
This sequence comes from Algoriphagus confluentis, assembly GCF_036245625.1. NCBI lineage: Bacteria > Pseudomonadati > Bacteroidota > Cytophagia > Cytophagales > Cyclobacteriaceae > Algoriphagus > Algoriphagus confluentis. Next base: position 174,166 of record NZ_BTPD01000006.1, on the reverse strand, counting down.
AAGCAGAAATGTATTTCCCCATTGCTTCAAATAGAGAAATGAACCAGCATGGATTCAAAGAAAAGGATCGATTTATTTCCTCTTCGTGCATCGAAAATCGGACAATCAGCTCGACTTGCAAAGGAAACTAGGCTTCAACCATCCTTGCAGACGATCATCAAACAGAATTAAACCTCAATACAGCCTATCCCCGATAGATGTTTTTATCATTTGGCCGAAGCATATGCCGAAACAATACTCCGGTCAGTCCGCTAAATCCACCCAGTAAAAAGCCTAAAACCCCCACTAGGCCTACCAGAGTCATTCCTGAACCCAAGCCCATGAGCTCTCCCATTTGATCCGGAAGTGGACTCGCGGAAGTAAGCCCCAAATACGTACAGATTCCAATCCAGCCCAGTCCCATCCCCAAGGCAGCACCGAGAAAAGCCCCGATTCCATTGGGCGCTATCAAAAAACTAAGCAATCCAATCCCAATCATCAGCCCCCAAAAAGGGACAAAAGGGCCAAGAAAAACGACGAGCAAGATGCTCACTAAGGTCAGCAGTATAAATTTCATCTCTCTTTACTTAAGAATGGTTTCAAATAGCACACCTTCAGCTTGCTCGGGCGTGCGAAGATTAAAGTTCAGATACTCCCCATTTGCCCATTTGGAGATAAAGTTAGAGTAATACTTACTTCCCGGATTGCCGGATTGACCACCCGGATAAATTCCGAAAGCGGAAATCTCCTCTCCCATCTCTACCACCATTCTCCAACTGGCTCCATGTCGGCTACCGGTAGCGTTGAGGATTCCACTTCCTCCGCCGGTGTACACATTGGAGACAGAAAAGGACTTGAAATTCGGAACCAAATGCTGAATAGTGGTACGCTTATAATTCGCCCAGGAATAATCTCCCTCTTCCATTTCCCACTTTTTCATCGCCACCAAAAGGGAGTCAAAACCCAACTTGACATGATCAGCAGCTGTTTCGGTCTGTGGGGTCGAGGATATATCAAAAACTGAATCCGTGGGACTGAGGGTCATCAGCTCGATGGTTTGGTAGGAATTTGGGCGTACGACCGGGGCGGGTTGACTGACCAATTCTCTCCAGATGCTTTCCATAGTTTCCGAGGACCAAATCGCATAAAGTGAAGGAGCTTTTTGGTTGGGATCGGCATAAAAATCCCAGGATTTAAGTTCGGTAAGGTATTTTTGAGCTTCTTGAGAATCGGCTTGATAATCTCCCAAGAGCCGGAGCATCACCGGGAGGGCTTCTGCTGCCTGAAGATGGTAATCGTCAAACTGCAAGGCTTTCATATCCTCCAGGGTAATCCCCTCCATTTCCCGAAGTCTTCGGTTCAGCCTCCGGTTGCGGTAATGCTCGTAGGAGTTGTCAAATACATAATAAGGATAGGATGGATCAACGGGATGCTGATTGGCAGAGGAAACAAATCCCCGCTCAGGGTTCAGCGTATTGGGATTTTGGGCAAAAGGGATGTAGCCTTGCCATTCCATGGAAGGATCTGCTCCATCCATGAAGAATTTGCCTTGCTCCTTCCACTTCAAAGGAAATTTGCCCTGTATCCTCATGGCAATGTCTCCACTTCGGGAGGCAAAGACAAAGTTCTGTGCCGGGGCCGTGTAATGGTCCAAAGCGGCATTGTATCCCGCATGGTCCTTTGCCTTATTCATCATGAGGAAAGTTCTTTGCTCATTTGAACCTTCGTGCACGGTCCATTTCAGGGCGAAGTTGACATCCTGCCTATCGGACCGAAAACTACGATCGTACACCACCGGACCATAATGGGTATAGACGACCGTATCCAAAAAGGCACTTTCCCCTTTTATCTTGATCTCCTCGATTCTGAAATCAGTCTGTCTCCACTCTTGACCGTATTTATAGGCTTTTCTTGACTCGTCTTGGAAGGTGATTTTATACCAGTCTCTAGCATCCTTGGTCGCATTAGTCACGCCCCAAGCGATGTGCTGATTAAATCCGGAAATTACCCCTAAGGCCCCCGGAAGAGTAGCGCCTTTGACCGAATGCTCCGGGGTAGTCAGCTGCATGCTGTACCATAGCGAGGGAAGATTGAGGCTGAGATGGGGATCATTGGCCAGAATAGGATTTCCGTTTTTGGTCTTCTTCCCGGCTACTGCCCAGTTATTGGAGCCTGTCCCTTCGATTGGCTGAGGCAGTGGAGTCATGATCAACGATTGATCAGGATAATCGACTGAATCAGGCTTGATCACCGGCAAAGGCGTGAATTCCCATTTCCGCTCGGATTCAATTACCGGATCGTTTTCTTTTGGAAATTCAGGAAAGAGCTTAGAAAGACCTGCTTCTCCCAGGATAGCTCTTAGGTTGGTATATTCCAGATCCCGATCTCCCACCAGCATATCCGACATGTATTTCAGCAACAAAATGGACTTGTAGGGAGTCCAAGGCTCGGGTCTATAGTCCAAAATCTTATATTCCACCGGAAGCTGGGCAGGGGTAAGGCTTTCGATGTATTGATTGACTCCATCACAGTAAGCTTCTAATAGTTTGTACATTTCCGGATCATTTTCCTGAAGGTATTTCAGCCCCAGATCCGCCCCGAAAGCCAATCCTTTCCGACGGGTCATTCGGTCCAACTCCAAGGCTACCGGGCCTACAATTTCGGAAATTCTACCTGCCGCCGCCCGGGTTTGAAATTCCATCTGCCATAGCCTGTGTTGGGCCGTGACGTATCCTTGTGCTCGATACAGATCCGGTTCATTTTCTGCAAAAATGTGAGGAATTAGGTTTTCATCGTAGACCACCCTTACCGGAGAAGACAAATTCCCCAAGACCAGTTCTTCTTCGGCAAGTGCATCCTCGCTTAGGGTATTTTGCCAAAACCCGTGATTGGGATCCAGCAAGGGAGCAAGAGGTGGGATTGGGCCTAAGGGAACGGATGCTGCAAAAGCTAAAGCTACGGCAATAGCCAACACAAAGAAGAAGGAGAAATATTTCATATGCCTTTGAACTAGAGGTGATAAACCCGTCGAAAATTCAAATCTGGGTGATCAGGGAACCGAAACTAAGAAATTTCAACAAATTCAAACAAAAATCCCCGGAGTTCGCCGGGGATTTTTTTATCAGAACCTTTTCGGTCGTATCGGAAAAGAAAATTCAAAGAGTAAACCTGAATTCTAGTCTAGGTACGAGCTTCAAGAGTCCGCTCGATCTCCAAATGAAATTCCAGTGCCAGATTACTCATCCATGGGCAAATAAGCGGGTAGTCATTTATAGTCTGCTACTGGATGGTGATGGGTAGTTTAACCTTTTCCCAGCGCAGGACCAAACCCGGGGATTCTATTTCGATGGAAAGTCTTTCGACTGAAGTTTCTTCCCACACCGGGCTTACCTCTACCCGCATTACATCATTTTTTTCATCGTACTGAAAATGGCCATGTTCCAAATCCCAATCCGAATTCAGGATGACGGTCCATTTTCCCGATTCCTTGGGGATGGTAAACAAGGAATATTTACCAGCGGGAACGGATTTTCCTTCTACGGTCATCGGCTGGGCCAAATCCAAGTAAGTAGCCTCATTTGCCCCTGTTCTCCAGACCACGTTGTAGGGCACCAAATCTCCCCAGATGGTTCTTCCTTTTACAGCAGGAGAACCATAGGTGACTCGAATTGCCTTGCCGCCAATCGCTCCCTCTTTGACTTCGGTGGGACTTGGACGCTCATCCTCCGATGCGGTTTCAGCTTCTGCAGTTTCTACTGACTCGTCAAGGGTTTCTGTCTTTGGAGGCTGACAACTGACCAAGTTCACTGCAAGAAGGGCAGATACTGCTAAAATCAATTTTTTCATAGGGTTGTAAATAAGTTGTTTAAGTACGCGATACCAGACCTTGACTTCAGCATTAAAAATTTCTCCACAGTCTGGTATAATTTCGATCTTGAATGATGATGTCATACTACGAAAAGTTTGCCAAATAGATTCAAGACCATTTCCTTCCAAACTTCCTCATTCTGTCCCAAATTTGGTTAAAGAAAAATAAATCTCATTGAATATTACTTTTTTTGGGCCTAAAATTGTTTGCTGTTTTTATTCACTCTCTCAGATCCTTTCATGAAGTTTATTCTTTGGGCCATTTTTATCCTTTCCATGCTGCTTTACTCCAGCGTTTACATCTCTCCGGCCTATTTTCCTTATGCGGGACTGCTCCCCTTTCTCATTCCGTTTTTGTTGGTGATCAATCTTTTTTTTGCCATCATTCTTATCCTTTCAGGAAAAAAAATCGCCTTGATCCCCATCTTGGCTTTGGGGATAGGCTACCGTTTTTTTCTCATCACGGTTCAGTTAAATCCCGGAGAGGAGAGTACACCCGGACTCCGCGTACTCTCTTACAATGTCCACCTGTTTGATTACAAAAGAAGATTAACGGGGGAATTTGACCCAAATGTATACACCTGGCTTGCCGAACACCCTGCAGATGTCAAGGTTTTCCAGGAGTTTTATCAAGACAATACCACACCAAGCCGAGATGCCCTAAAAATAATCAGCAGAGATGGGGAATTTTATCAAAGCTATCATCCTGTAGACGGGAATAAAAACAGGAGATCCATGGGTATGGCTATTTTTTCCAAATATCCCATACTCCATGAAGGCGTAGTCTTTGATACACGGCACACCAATGGAGCCATTTTTGCGGATATTCAGGTGGGAAGAGACACGATCAGGATTTACAATACCCACCTTGAGTCGATGGCGATTCAGGCCGAATCCCTGGACAACTACGAACAAGCCAAACAGGTATACCGTCAGACCTTGGGCAAACTCCACAGGGGAAGTCTTGCCCGGGCCGAGCAGTTGGATCTGCTCTACGAACACCTGTCCAATAGTCCGCATCCCGTGATTCTCCTGGGAGATCTCAACGAAATCCCCTACTCGTTTGCTTATTTTCGACTAAGCCAACTCCTGAAAAACGCCTTCGAATCAGCGGGAAGAGGGTTTGGATTTACCTACAACAGAGTCCTGTTTTTCTTGAGGATTGATCACATTTTTGCCTCAGAAAAGTTGAAACCGGTTTTTTTCAAAACTCATAGAGAGGTTGATTATTCAGACCATTATCCCGTATCAGCTACCTTCTCTTGGGATGGACTGGAGCTTTGATTGCTTTTTTGCCTGTTTGGATTCCCATACCTTTTTGAGCGGAAATAGAAGTACGGGAAGTAAAAACATGTCTCCCAACCAGGCAAAAATCAGGGAGAAGCTGATCAAAAGTCCGGTGAAATGAGTGACCCCAAACTTGCTGAATATCAACAAAGCAAACCCTGAAACTAAAATCAAGGTGGTCAGAAAAATTGCCCTTCCCGCCTCCATGAAGGTTCTCTTTATCCCATAAAGCATACTTTTTCCCTTTTCCAGCTCCAGCTTCAGTTTGGTCATAAAGTGGATCGTATCATCCACGGCTATTCCAAAGGCTACAGTAAATAAAATGGCAGTAGTCAACTTGAAATCAATACCCAAAAGGTACATCATGCCAAGCATCCAAATCAGAGGAATGGTATTGGGGATGAGAAGAATCAAAGAAATCCGCCAGGAACGAAAAAGGAAACCGCCAATAATTCCCACAATGAGAAAAGCTACCCCCAGTCCTTTGGCCATCTGCCAGGTCACCGAGGCGTGGCCCCGATCAATCAAATAGCCTGTTCCTGTCCATCGGACCCTCAGCAAGTCGGTATCCATTTCCTCCTGCACAAAACTCAAAAGTTCAGCCCGCTTTTTCCCCATTTCCCAACTTCCCAAATCTGCTGTTCTGGAGCTGATTCTCCCCAATTTGCCATCATCTGAAAGCACCTGATTTCCTCCCCAGGAATCCAGCTGACCGAAGTAGCGCGACATCCGCTGATACTGCCCTCTGGAGGGAAAACGAAATGCAGCAACGGAACCCTGATTCTGCGCTTGATTGAGTGTCTTGACCAAACTCACCGGAGAAACAAACTGACTGCCCGGAAAAAGCTCTCCCAACTTTTCCTCGAGGGTATTCAGCTCCTCAAGAACTTCGAAATCCAAAATGGAATTAGCCTTTTCCCCGGCTTCAAGGGACAATTCCAATGGATTTGAGCCTCCATATTGCCGGTCAAAAAAAGAAAAGTCTTCCTGTATGGGGTGGTCTAAGGGAAGATTGTCCAACAAGAAACCATTGACTCGAAGCTGTGTCCCTGCCCAAAGCGCCAAGGAAGTAAGTAACAGAAAACTCCAAAAAATGGTCTTTTTGGATTTAAGGACTCCCAAAAAAAGCCTTGGAAACCACCCAAAACCGGACTGGTTTTGTTCATTGGGCCTGTTGTTGACCGGAAACAAGTAGATCAAGCCCGGGGTGAAAACCAAAATGACGAAAAAAAGAAGCAGGATTCCCAGACCGGTCCATAGCCCGAAATCCTGTAATGCTGGGATAGACGTAAAATAAAGAGACAAAAACCCCAAGGAGGTCGTCAACACGGTCAACGCTACCGCAGGAGTTAGTTCTTCAAAAGTCTGTTCTATGGCTTGGTCCTTAGATTCTGATTTTAGCTTTTTCTTCAAAAGGGAAAAATAATGGACCAAGGCACTCATCCCTACAATGAGAAACAGGGTAGGCTGCATCACTGACATGACATCCAAAGCTTTACCGGATTTCAGAATCAGGGAAAAAGTCCACAAAATTCCCAGGCATAAAACCAAAACAGGAATCACCACTCCCCACCATGACCGAAAAACTAGAATCAGCAAGAGAATGATCAACACAACGGAAGCCCCAAGAAACAAGCCGAATTCCCGCTGCATCAGCGTGACAAAATCACTTTGGGTTTGGATTTTGCCGGCTACAGCCACGGGGTCCAAGGCGTGCTTCTCCAGAACTGCCTGAATATCAGAATAAAGAGTATCTCCCTCCTCTTTGGCAATTCCTTCTTGGTTTTGGACCAAAAAGAGCAGACTTTTTCCATCTTTGGAAATCAAGGTAGAACGGAACTGATCCAAAAGCTCAGGAGAGAATTGTACTCCATCGGAAGATTCCCAGTCCAGCACTTTTTTGGTACGAAGGCCAAAGGGGCTGATCACAGGAATACCTAAGTCCAAAATCGAAATCAAGGTATCCACTTTTTCCAAATCCTGAATCTGAGATTGGGCAGTGAAGGCTTTGGTAAGAAAAGTGGAATCCTGCCAAGGCTGGTTTCCGTTTGTCAAGGCGATCAGAAGGTAATCGTTGTCTCCTCCAAAGACCGACTTATGGGTCCGGTAAAACTCCAAATCTGGATCATCTTGGGGAAAAAACTGCTCAAAGTCGTAATCAAACTTAGGCTCTGCTCTGAAAATGAGCAGCAATAAGGTGATCAGCAAGCCGAAGGTTAATGAAACAAATGCTCCTTTCTTTTTAAACATGAAGTCTTTTTTGGCACCGGGTGAAAGTGGAAATGTAACTATCCTCCATCCTACCAGCAGGGGAAGTTCAAAGTGTACAGTGGGCGGATAATCGTCCACGGACGACAGCCCACCGTCCCCTGCAACTCCAGTGGAGGTACTCCCTCCAACTTATTTTTTCACAGGTAAGGAAGCGGATATTCATCAAAGGAAATAATCCTTCTTTTAGAAAACCAATCCGGATAGGAATGTTTTAATTTTATCGAATTACTATCTTGCCACCTCAAGAATTTCCAAGACCGATTATGCAGCAGTATCACGATTTGATGAAAAAAATTCTCCGGGAAGGAGTAAAAAAGACTGACCGAACAGGCACAGGCACTTTGAGTATTTTTGGCCATCAGATGCGTTTTGATTTATCCGAAGGTTTCCCAGTGGTGACTACCAAAAAGCTGCACCTTCGATCCATCATTATTGAGCTGCTTTGGTTTCTCAAAGGAGACAGCAACATCAGCTGGCTAAAAGAAAACGGGGTATCCATCTGGGATGAGTGGGCCGACGAAAATGGGGATTTGGGTCCGGTCTATGGCTATCAATGGAGACATTGGCCGGATGGAAAAGGTGGGGAAATCGATCAGATCAAAAACCTGATTCACCAAATCAAAACCAAACCGGATAGCCGCAGACATCTGGTAAGCGCCTGGAATGTGGCCGATGTGGACCACATGGCCTTACCTCCCTGCCATACCATGTTCCAGTTTTATGTAGCTGAGGGCACACTATCCTGTCAGCTTTACCAGCGCAGCGCGGATGTGTTTTTGGGAGTCCCTTTCAACATCGCCTCGTATGCGCTGTTTACCATGATGATTGCTCAGGTATGTGATCTCAAACCGGGTGAATTTATCCATACATTTGGAGATGCCCATTTGTACCTGAACCACCTCGAGCAGGCCGAATTGCAACTGAGCAGGGACATCCGTCCTCTTCCTACGATGAAAATCAACCCGGAAGTGAAGGATATCTTTGGTTTTAAGTTTGAGGATTTTGAAATACTGGACTATCATCCTCACCCACATATCAAGGCTCCAGTCGCAGTTTAAGCATTGAGCGTTTGAAATTGAAAATTTAAATTGGGCTGAAAGGAGATTTTCAGCCCTCTCTGTTTAACTCTTACTTATCACACAATTGATGAACCCTCAGGAAAAGGAAAGACTGATTCAAGCCTATCTCCAAGCCTACAACAACCTGGATGTGGAAGGAATGATGGAAGTATTGGAAGAGGAGGTGCTGTTTGAAAATTTCTCTTCCGGGGAAAAAACTCATGCTCTCCATGGAAAAAAGGCATTCCAAGGTCAAGCTTTGGAAGCCCTATCCTACTTCTCAAGCAGAAAGCAGACGATTCAATCCATTATCCATCTGGAAGAAAAAACAGAAATAGAGATTGCCTATTGGGCCATTGCTGCAGTGGATTTTCCCAATGGAATCAAAAAAGGGCAGGAAATCCGTATGGAAGGAAAATCGATTTTTGAGTTTGGACAAAAAGGCATCACAAAAATTATGGACATAAGCTAAAACGCCCCGGATATCCACATCCGAGGCGCTTTTTTGATCAATCGGCCAGTTCGTATTTTAGCGTTCTGCCCTTTTCTACGGCAGGAAGTCCTTCAGTCATCCATAATGGTGCCGGAGCTCCCTTGAGGTAATGATCAAAGAATTGGCTGAGGCGGATAGAAAGGTCTTTAGCATTTTTTCGCTGAGTCAGGTTATGATCCTCACCGTTGTATTGAAGTAGCCAGGCTGGCTTGTTCAATCGCTTCATGGCCATGAACATTTCTATTCCCTGATACCAAGGTACAGCACCGTCTTCGTCATTGTGCATGATCAAAACAGGGGTTTGGACTCGGTCCATCATAAAAAGCGGGGAGTTTTCCAGGTAATACATCGGTTTTTCCCAAAGGGTACCACCGATTCGGGATTGGGTTTGCTCGTATTGGAACATGCGGCTCATTCCAGTACCCCAACGAATTCCTCCATAGGCAGAGGTCATGTTGACTACTGGGGCACCGGCACCAGCGGCTTTGAACATGTTGGTCTGAGTGATCAGGTAGGCCACTTGATAGCCTCCCCAGCTTTGTCCCTGAATTGCCATGTTGTCTGTATCCACGCCACCTTTGGCGATCACGGTCTGCACGCCGGGAATAATGCAATTAAAGGCACTTGGTCCCGGTAGTCCCAATTCGTACTTGATATCCGGCACAAAGACCAGGTAGTCATTGCTTACAAAAAAGGGGATATTGATTGTAGAGCGGCTTGGTGCAGGTGCACGGTAATTGTGCAGTCCGTCGCTGTTTCGCTCGTAGAAATAGACCATCATGGGATATTTTTTGGAGCGGTCAAATCCCTCAGGCTTGAACAGGAGCCCCTGAAGAGGCGTGCCATCGTTAGCCAAATAGTCTACTAACTCCACAGAACCCCACTTCACTCCAGCCTGCTGAGGATTGAGATTGGATACCTTATTCAGGTTTTTGAAGGAAAGGTCAGTCAGGTAGACATCCGGATTATCCTGATAGGAAGAACGACGAACCAATACTTGAGTGGATTCTTTGGCTTTGGTCAATCCATAGTATCGATGAGAGGACATGAGCAAAGGTTTCGGAGCGGATTTTCCTTCATAGGTTGTGGAAAAAAACCCATTTTCTTTCGTCTTTTCATGAAAAGCGGAAAGGATCAGCGTCTCTTTGGGGTCTATAAATTGCTCGTCAGATTTGAGGGCTTCTCTTCTGAAGGTAATTAGGCTACTCCTTCCCTGTCCCTGAGTCAGATTAACAGCAGCGCTTGGGTTTATGGGGTCTATTTTCCAGATATCGTAGCGGTCATTGATCAGGATGGCTGCGTCTCCTTCGATCCAGCCTTCCGAGCCATAGCTTCCCGGCAAAGAGGGAGAATCGTGAAGTTCCTCGTAAAAAGGAACAGGAATTGCAGTGGTCAGGTTAATCTTGGCCTTGGAAGCCATATCAAATGCCACCCAGGCACTATCCCTACCATCATACCAATACACGTATTTCCCAGCGGGAGACACCCTAGGAAAACCGGAAGCATTTTTTTCGATCAGAGTTTGATTTCCTGTTTTGAAATCCACCCAATACAAATCCCTGCCGATTTGGATATCCCAGCTGTAACTCCTTCGGTAGGGAGAATCAGTCCATGCCAAGGCAAAATCTTTGTTGATTTTATTCTCCAAAATGACATTATCTACCTCGTGAGTGGCTAATTGAGTGACCTCGAGACGGTTTAGATCCAATACCGCCATGTATGTTTTTTTCTGTTCATTTGCCTTATTCTTCAGCTGCATGGGCTGAATCTCCTCGTCTTGCCAGCCCCAGATATCCAGACTTACTCGCTCTTCATCCAGAATGGTGGTATCACTCTCGTAGGCGTACGCTTTGTACTCATCTGCTACCCCAAAAAAGAGTCTCGATTCATCTTCTGAAAACCGAACACTTCCATCAGGGCTGATTCTTCCGTTGGGAAACTTTACCCCAGACTTTTCCAACTGAATGCCCAAGTCCTTTTTCTTCACGTCGTACACATACAAGGTATGAAGTGGTTTTTTTGCTTTCAGTGAATCATCCGTAGCGATAAATGAAAGATAGCTGGACTGAGGAGAAAAGACCAGATTGCTGTATGTGGTCATCTTTTCGTGGATTAATCTACTCTGTCCGGTGGCCAAGTCCAGCAAATAAACCGCTGCATTGTCTTCTTTTTCCTCCTCTGCAAGAGTGTACTGAAGAAAATCCCCATTGGGAGCAAAGCCAAACGCCTTGACTCTATCAAACTCCCAGGATTCCCTGCCATCGAGCGTTCTGACCAAAAGTTTGGTACCGTCTGTCTTTTTGGGTTTTTCTTCCTTGGCCGTAGAATCAGCCTCCTCTTTTTTCTTATCCTCTTCTTTTTCAAACTGAATGGCTATCCAACTACCTTTTTCAGATGGAATCGCAAAGGATTTGACTCTAGCCAATTTTTCGATCTGTCCGGAGGCAAGATTCATCAGGAAAAGGCTATCCTTGGGCAAATCGTCCCCTTTCTTTTTCTGCAATTTCAGCAGCTTGACACTATCCTTTTGAGGTAGGATTTTCCCCACTGCGAAGGCATCATCCGGGGTAAAACTAAAACCGGAAGACCGATATACTACCGTCTTTTTACCGGGGGAAGAAGTTGAGAAAATCTCCAGCCTGCCATCTCCGTCTTGAGGAGAAATCTGGTAACCGGCAAACTTTCCGTTTTTAGTGATTTTTTCTGAAGAAAGACTCTCCCATCCATCGTAATCCGAATGGTTGAGGGATCTTTTTTGCTGGGCAAATCCATTTTGCCAAAGCAAAAAGAAAATCAAAAAGATACTCAAATTTTGTTTTGTAAACATGGGAATCGTTTATTGATTGAGAGTAAACTCTTTTTCCAAATAACCGCCTCTAGTGGATGAAAGCTGGATTTTTCCTTTCACGGCTTCTTTTCCTTGGACTTTTACCCGAAAGCTGGCCGACTTCTGCTCCCCTACTCCCGTGTAGCCGGAATAAATGGTCTTGTCATACAATTCAGGACTTACAATCTGAACTTTCGCATCTTCGTAACCTTTGGTGAGTTCCTTATCGAAACTCAAAGAAACCCGATCTTCCTGTACGATTTTGACCAATTTGGCTTGTTCCAAGGCTACAGGTAGTTTTCCTGAATTGGTCCAATCCAAGGTAATTTCAAATTCACTAGCTGCTACTTTTTGAACTTTCAGGTCGGTGATGTTCAGCTGAGGCAGTCGCTTGGCCATGGCCAGATTAAACAAGGCTTGCTTTTTGGCCCAGTCCTCCAACTGCCAAGGGGGGCCATTTTGGCCAAAAAACTTAGGGTGAAAACCGCCGATTTCCACTTCTCCCAATTGGGGATGAGTGAAAGGGGTCCAGACTTTAAAGCCTCTGCTACCATTCGCCTCGTCATCCCACATCAAACCATCGTAATCATCATAAATTCCATCCCCATCGTAGTCCTTCATGGCTCCGTTGTTCCAAAGCTCATCCCCATACCAGATGCTTCCGTAGTAGAAATAGCCAAAATCAGGTCCATGACCAAACAAAGGCTGAGGCTTAAGTGGGTCTCCGGTCATGGAATTGACCTTATAACGGGTAGCATAGGTTTCGTATACATCGCCTGCCCAGGGATAAGCAGTAAAAGAAAGCCCCAGCTCATCCATTTCTTTGTATATGGCCAAATCTTCGGGATACATCCGCTCTTCGCTTTTGGAGGTAGAGGGTGGACGCAGGTGCATGGGTACCCGGGTATCCATGGAGTTCACTACGGATATATTGGGATGGCTAAGCACCCAAAGGGCAGTAGAGCGTGTTTCTATCTCGCTTAAGGGATACTCACCGGCTCCAAACTGGGTGAATCCTCTGCCTGTGAGGTCTCCACCGGTATTGGGACGCCAGTTTTCCGGATAGTTTCTGTGAAGGTCCAAGCCTCCGATTCCGTCCTCATTGTAGTTGCCGTCTCCATCGTTGTCTATTCCTTCGGTGTACACCAGATAATCCCCTTTTCCGGGAAATGTCCTTTTCATCAATCTACCTTTGGGGTCTTTGGGGTCAATGATGAAGTTGGCTTTTTCTTTTTCTTCGGGAGTTACGGCCTTTTTCCGCATCTGATAGATAATCCCATCCCCATCCAAGTCCTCTTCAGGATCCTCATCGAGTAGCCCATCCCTGTCGGTATCGTCCGGTTTTACAGTACTTCGGTTTCTCTGCTCTGTAAAAAGGTACATGTTGGACCCATCCGGATTGTTTTGAGGCCTAAGGTAAATGGCTTTGGTATCAATCAGGGCTGTGATTTCAGGATCCTTTCCATAGTTTTCGATCAGATGTTGGGTCAGCCATAGGATGGACTCACTGGAAGTAATCTCACCTGAGTGACGTCCTCCCTCAAAATAGGCGGCCGGTTTGTCGGTGTCTTTGCCCGTTTTTTTATTCGTAAGAGTCATCTGATAAATCGGTCGTCCTTCATAGGAGTGCTCGATGATGTACAAATCCACAATATCCGGATAGGACGCAGCCCACTTTTCGTACCAGTGATACATCACATCGACGGTATGGTATTTATCAAAAGTCAGCCTCTCTCCGGGTGTATATTCCACCTCAGGAAATACTTGTTTTTTGAAGAATGAAGGGCCATGACGCTCTCCCGAAACCGTGTAGAACTTAGATTTCTCGTTTTTCTCAGGAAAAGGCTTTTCATTTTGGAAAGTCCTGACCTGACCCATGGTCATTCCGCTGAGGAATAAAAACGATGCGGTGATTGGTAAAATATGTCTCATGCTGAAGCTGGATGTTCAGCTAAAAATAAGCGGCTTCGGTGAAGGGAAGACAACCGCTCAAAAAAAAGTGCCCCTCAGAAAATGGATATGGCTAGTGAGTTCGCAGGTTGTCCGTGCAGTCAGACCGTCCCCGCTGAAATCAGTTCACTCATTTGTTGATGATTAATTCAAAGGCCGCTGGACCATATTCCTGATAGCCGGGTACCGGTTTGCAATCCGGCATTTTTCGGATCATGTAATCCAGTCTTTCTTTCAGACCTTTGTCTACCTCGCTCAAAACTTCAAAGCCGGAGATTCTACCCCTGGCATCCACTTGCAGAACAACCCTTACCTCCTCTAGGCTTTGGGATTTTTTGGTTCTGAAAAGGAAAGGTGAATAACTGTCGATCATATCCAAGGTGTACTCCGGCCAAGCCCAGTGGGAATTAAGATTTTTGGCCATTCGCTCTTCTACTGCCGTGAGGTCCGTGTAGCTCACATTTTCCTTAGATGAGGGGGGCTCATTGGATGAATTGACTTCCAGTCGACTGATTTCCAAATGATTGTATTTCACTGAAATAGGACTGACTGCAAGATATTCGGGATTTTGCTGAGCAATGGCCGCTTGATTTTCATAGGGAAGGACAAAAAGGACTAGGAAAACCGAGAAGAAAATGGAAGGAAAGGGTGATTTCATACTTAAACCAGATAGAATTCAAAAATACAGAAAATAAATTTTTAAATGCAAAAAAATGTATTTCAAAAAAAACCCGGGCAATAAAAAAGTCTTGCCAGCAGCAAGACCCTTTTCAGAATATAAACCCAAATATAACTTTAGAGATAAAAGTTTTCTAACGAAAGATGGTTTCTTCGGAAGTTTGATATTTTTCAAATTATTATGAAATTAATATTGAAAAAAACCAAATTTTCCACTGAAGGCAACCCTCAATCCCAAAGTAAAGGGATTTTCGATATAATTACAAATTGAAAAATAAATTTTGCAATATTTTGAACAATCTCTAATTTACAGCGAGATTCATTAAAAATCATCTAAATCCTCCCTTAGAAAATGGATAAAATTTTAGATATCGACAACATCGACCTAAAGATTATTTCTCTTCTCAATGAAGATGCAAAGACTCCTTACACCGAAATCGCGAAGAAAGTCTTTGTTTCCTCAGGGACTGTCCATGTGCGGATGAAGAAACTGGAGGATATGGGCGTGGTGAAAAGTGCTACGCTGAACATAGATTTTTCAAAATTGGGCTATGATATTTCCGCCTTTTTGGGAATTTACTTACAGAGAAGTTCTCTTTATGATAATGTGATTGAGAATCTCCAGGAAATTCCTGAAGTAGTTAGGGCCTATTATACCACCGGTAATTATTCCATTTTTGCCAAAATCATCTGCAGGGATACCAATCACCTCCGATTGGTATTGGATAGCATTCAGAAGGTCGACGGAATCGACCGAACAGAGACGCTCATCGTACTGGAAGAGAGTATTAACCGTCCAATTCAATTCTTTGGCAAGGAAAAGTAATCCTATTTAGATTAAATCCAGATAAAATACATTGAATGCCTACACCGGGAATGGGAGCAATACCCTTCCTGTTTTTTTTGGTATTTGTCAATGAAAAAACCTCAATTCAAGAGGATTGAATCGCTTTTTGAAACAAAGGTTCTATATGCGATAGATTTTTATGATGGCAATGAACAATATTTTTTACTGAGATGTTGTACCTTCGCAAGCAAAATGTAATTAGTCTAAATAACTCGGCAGATGAGCAAAGACAATCAGATTTTAGAAGAACTCACCTCCAAAGAATATGAACATGGTTGGTCGGTCAATTTTGAAGCCGATGAAGCTCCGGCCGGACTCAACGAAACCATCATTCGCTGGATCTCCGCAAAAAAGGAAGAACCCGAATGGCTTTTGGAATGGAGATTAAAGGCGTTTAAAACCTGGCAGAGCATGCAAGAGCCTGAATGGGCGAATGTTCGCTATCCCAAAGTTGACTTTCAGGCACTGAAATATTATTCCGCACCAAAGCAAAGTAAAACGCCCAAATCTTTGGAAGAAATAGATCCGGAACTGTTGGCGATTTATGAGCGACTGGGAATATCCCTCAACGAACAGAAGAGACTTCAGGGAATTGCAGTTGATGCGGTTTTGGACTCGGTATCCGTGGCCACTACCTTCAAAGGAACGCTTGCCAAGCTGGGGATCGTTTTCTGTTCATTTAGCGAAGCGGTAAAGGAACATCCTGAACTGGTCAAAAAATACTTGGGTTCGGTAGTGCCTATGACAGACAACTACTACGCCGCCTTGAATTCAGCTGTATTTTCCGATGGCTCTTTCTGTTACATTCCAAAGGGAGTAAGATGCCCAATGGAGCTTTCTACTTATTTCCGAATCAATGCGGCCAATACCGGTCAATTTGAACGTACGTTGATTGTGGCAGAAGATGAATCCTACGTTTCTTACCTGGAAGGATGTACTGCCCCTCAGCGAGACGAAAATCAGCTTCATGCCGCCGTGGTAGAGATTTACGCCGGAGCGCATGCCGAAGTGAAATACTCCACCGTCCAAAACTGGTTTCCAGGAGACAAGAATGGGAAAGGCGGGATTTACAACTTTGTCACCAAGCGGGGAATCTGTGCTGGAGATCATGCCAAGATATCCTGGACTCAGGTAGAAACAGGATCAGCGGTGACGTGGAAATACCCTTCCTGCATTCTTAAAGGAGATTATTCCATCGGAGAGTTTTATTCTGTAGCAGTCACCAACAATTACCAGCAGGCAGATACCGGAACCAAAATGATTCACATCGGTAAAAACACCAAATCAAGAATCGTATCCAAGGGTATTTCGGCTGGCAAATCTCAAAATTCTTATCGGGGCCAAGTCCAGGTGATGAAACGGGCTGACAATGCCAGAAATTTCTCTCAATGCGACTCCCTACTTATGGGAGACCAATGCGGGGCTCACACTTTCCCTTACATTGATATCAACAATTCCACCGCCCAGGTAGAGCACGAAGCTACCACTTCCAAAATCGGGGAGGATCAGATTTTCTATTGCAATCAGCGTGGCATTGCTACCGAAGATGCAGTGGCCCTGATCGTCAACGGATACGCTAAAGAAGTATTGAATCAACTCCCTATGGAGTTTGCTGTAGAAGCTCAGAAGCTTTTGGCGTTGACTCTTGAAGGCTCAGTGGGATAAAATTAGTTGAGATTTGAGATTAGAAATTTGAAAAAATGGGAACCATTAGCCGATTCCAAGATTTAGAAATCTGGGAAAAGTCAAGCTTGTTCTCAAAAGAAATTTTCGAATTAGCCTGGATAGGAAATTTTGAAAAAGATTTCTGTCTCAAAAATCAAATAAATGCTTCCTCCGGGTCTATCGCAGACAATATAGCCGAGGATTCGAAAGAGCTGGGAACAAAGAGTTTATCAATTTCTAAGTAGTGCCAAAGGATCTGCAGGAGAGACAAGATCTCAACTTTTCAGAGCTTTTGACAGAAGGGAATATTCAAGAACCAAAGCTTGAGGAAATGATTTCAAAAAGTTTGGAGATTTCTAAATCTCTGTCTGGATTCATCAAATATCTTAAAGAAAGTGAAATCAAAGGAAACAAGTTTAAATAGTAAAATGGTGCTTCCTGATCTCAAATTTCAAATGTCAACTATCTAATTATGCTAAGTATAAAAAATCTACATGCCGCTGTAGAAGGCACTCCAATCCTCCGTGGGATCAACTTGGAAATAAAAGCCGGCGAGGTGCATGCCATCATGGGTCCCAATGGTTCTGGAAAATCCACTTTAGCCTCCGTTTTGGCAGGAAGAGAAGAATACGAGGTCACAGAAGGGGAAGTGATTTTCCAAGGGAAAGACCTTTTGGAAATGGCTCCTGAAGTACGGGCGAGAGAAGGTGTGTTTTTGGCTTTCCAATATCCCGTGGAAATCCCGGGTGTCTCCTCTACCAATTTTCTCAGAACTGCACTCAATCAGGTCAGAGAATATCGGGGTCAGGAACCTCTGGACGCAGTGAAATTCCTGACTTTGATGAAGGAGAAGATGAAACTGGTGGAAATAGACCAGAAATTACTCAGTCGCTCACTCAATGAAGGCTTTTCGGGAGGAGAAAAGAAACGAAACGAAATTTTCCAAATGGCTATGCTGGAGCCTGTCCTTTCCATTCTGGATGAGACAGATTCAGGGCTTGATATTGATGCTTTGAGAATTGTTTCCAATGGTGTCAATAAGCTGAAATCAGACAAAACTGCCACTATTGTGGTTACCCACTATCAGCGTTTGCTGGAATACATTGTTCCTGACTATGTTCATGTGTTGTACAAGGGAAGAATTGTCAAATCAGGAACCAAAGACCTTGCCCTAGAGCTGGAAGAGAAAGGGTATGACTGGATCAAAGAAGAAGTAGATTCCGCCACAGCGGTCTAAACCCATAAACTACCATCATGAGTACCTTGACCAAACAAGATCCATTTCAACTATTGCTGGAATCCGCACCCAGTTCTTTTGCTCCAATCAGAAGTCAGGCTAAAGAAGTCTACTTGGGACTCGGTCTGCCTGCTTTGAAGGAGGAGGAGTACAAGTTTACTCCAATCACCAAAAAACTGGACGGCAAAATCAAGGATTTTAGCCCTGCAGCACCAATAGCTATTTCAAAGGATGTAATCCAATCAGCTGTTTTTGAAGGATTTGAAGGGGATATTTTGGTGTTTTCCAATGGGAAATTCCTACCCGAGCTTTCATCCCAGCCTGAAGGGCTTAGGATTACTGCTCTGTCTGAGATGGAATCCACTCCTCTGGGAAGTATTGCTAAGCCGGAAAAAGACACATTTTCTGCTCTGAATCTTTCCAGCTTTGCAGATGGGATTTTCATCGGAGTTCCAAAAAAACAGCAAGTAGCGAAGCCCGTACTCCTACTTTCCTTCAATCAAGCCCATTCCGGCCAGGTAATTCAGCCCCGTGTATGGATAGAAGTGGGGGATTTCTCTGAGGTAACATTCATTGATCAGAGCATCAGCCTGACCGAAGACTCCTATTTTGTCAACAAAGTGGTAGAAATCAAAGGAGGGCAAAATTCCCACGTGAATTATTACCGATTGCAGAACGAAAGCACCAACGCAATCGAAGTCAGCAATATTCAGACGGATATATTCCAAGATTCCAGATTTACTTCTGTCAACCTCTCCCTTTCCGGTGACATGGTCAGGAACAACCTGACTTTGAATCTTTTGGGAAGCAACTCGGAAGGAAATATGTATGGCGTCTATCTTCTAAATGGGAAAACCCATGTGGACAACCACACCAACGTGGACCACACCCTTCCCCATGCTGAGTCCAATGAGCTTTACAAAGGGATTCTCGCAGACCAAAGCCGAGGGGTATTCAATGGTAAAATTTTTGTCAGACAGGACGCTCAAAAAACCAATGCTTTCCAGCAAAACAACAATATTTTGCTTTCCGAAGACGCCATTGTCAATACCAAGCCTCAATTGGAGATTTGGGCTGATGATGTCAAGTGTTCTCATGGATGTACTGTGGGGCAATTGGACGAAGAAGCTCTATTTTATCTGAAAGCCAGAGGAATAGACAAAACTACCGCCACCGGTTTGCTTTTATATGCTTTCGCCGGTGAGGTTTTGGAGAAAATTGAAGAGGAAAGCTTCCGTTCCTATGCCATTTCCTTAATTCAGGATAGGCTGGGAAGCAAATTCTAATTTCATGAGCTTAAACATTGCATCCATCAGGGGGTTGTTTCCTGTACTTCATCAAGAAGTGCATGGAAGACCTTTGATTTATTTTGACAATGCAGCCACTACTCAAAAGCCGCAGTCTGTATTGGATTCGCTGACCAATTACTACGAGCACGACAATTCCAATATTCATCGAGGTGCGCATGCTTTGGCAGACCGGGCTACCCGATACTATGAAAATACGCGGGAAACCGTCCAAAAATTCATCCAAGCCAAGGAGTCTGCAGAAATCATTTTTACGAAGGGGACCACAGAAAGCATCAATCTTGTGGCGCAGACTTTTGGAAGAAAATTCATAGGAAAAGGGGACGAAATCCTTATTTCCACCCTTGAGCATCATTCCAATATTGTGCCCTGGCAAATGCTCTGTGAAGAAAAAGAGGCCATTTTAAAAGTCATACCGATCACTGATTCCGGTGAGGTGATTTGGGAAGAATTTGAAAAGCTGCTTTCTCCAAAAACCAAGATGGTGAGTATAGTTCATGCCTCCAATGCCTTGGGAACGATCAATCCGGTAAAAAAAATCATTGATGCAGCTCATGAAGTGGGTGCAAAAGTCCTTTTGGACGGAGCACAATCCACCTCTCACTTGGAAGTAAATGTCCAAGACTTGGACTGCGATTTCTTGGCATTTTCGGCCCACAAACTATACGGGCCTACTGGACTGGGTATTTTGTACGGGAAAAGAGAAGTTTTGGAAGAAATGCCTCCTTTTTTGGGAGGTGGAGAAATGATCAAAGAGGTTACGTTTGAAAAAACGACCTACAACGATATTCCATTCAAATTCGAAGCTGGAACCCCAAACATCGCGGATGTCATTGCATTCAAGACCTCCTTGGATTTTATCCAAAGTCTAAAAAAATCGCGCATCAAAGCCCATGAGGATGAACTCTTGGCCTATGCCAATGAATTGATGCTGCCAATCAAGGGATTCATACCCGTTGGGACCGCAGAGGAAAAAGTTTCGGTATTGTCTTTCAATATTCAGGGGATGCATCCTTTTGATGTAGGTCAAATGCTCGATGCCAGAGGTATTGCTGTCCGCACCGGACACCATTGTACCCAACCTTTGATGAAACGATTGGGATTGGAGGGAACTGTTCGGGCTTCTTTTGCCGTTTACAATACCAAATCGGAAATTGAATCCCTGGCCGAAGGAGTAGAACGAATCGCGAGACTGAAAAACAAATGAGCATTCAAGAAATTCAAGACGAAATCGTATCTGAATTTAAAGTATTGGGAGATGATCGGGAATCCACCATCTTCTACATCATGGAATTGGGTGGATCACTTGAAGCTTTTCCGGAATCCGAACGAAAGGAACAAAACATCATCAAAGGCTGTCAGTCCAAAGTTTGGCTGATCGCCGATGAAGAAGACGGAAAAGTACACTACCAGGCAGACTCCAACACCGATATTACCAAAGGGCTGATTTCGCTATTGATCCGAGTCTTGGACAGGCAAAAGCCCGAGGCGATTTTATCAGCCAATCTGGACTTTATCGATCGGATTGGGATGGGAAATATCATCGGAAGCCAACGATCCAACGGTTTAGCTGCAATGATCAAACAAATGAAACTCTACGCTTTGGCCTTTCAAACCAAGCAAAATGCCTGATATGGAATCAACTAATCCAGCTGAAAGCACTACCCAAGTAGAAAATCTTCGGGACAAAGTAGTCCAGGCGATCAAGCAGGTCTATGATCCTGAAATCCCAGTAGACGTGTACGAGCTTGGGCTGATCTACGAAATCACCTTGTACCCGGTGAACAATGTCTATGTGCAGATGACCCTGACTTCGCCGAATTGCCCTTCCGCGGAATATATTCCCAGTGAGGTGAAGGACAAAATCCAACAAATCCAAGGGATCAACAACGTGGAAGTAGAGGTGACTTTTGATCCCCCCTACTCCCAAGACATGATGTCCGAAGCAGCAAAACTTGAATTAGGATTTCTTTAACCCTAAAAATAAACTGCAAATACATATGTACCCTGAAGAACTCATCGCTCCCATGCGGGCAGAATTATCCACTGTAGGATTCAAGGAATTCAGAACTGCTGAGCAAGTAGCTGAGCACTTGGGTCCCAATCACAAAGGCACCACTCTCGTTGTGGTCAATTCAGTATGCGGCTGCGCAGCAGGTGCAGCAAGACCGGGGGTTCGTTATGCCCTGGAAAACGCTGCCAAAAAGCCCAGCAACCTGGCCACAGTTTTTGCAGGAAATGACAGAGAAGCAGTAGCCAAGGTAAGGGAATTAGTGTTGCCTTACCCGCCATCCTCTCCAGCAATGGCCCTTTTCAAAGACGGGGAATTGGTTCATTTCATTGAAAGACACCATATCGAAGGCAGAAATGCCAAAATGATCGGAGATCATTTGGTGGAGGTGTTCGAACACTTCTGCGAGTAAAACTAGCCCTTAGGGGCTTTTTTTTTGATCCAAAAGTGGTTTTATGGAATCAATAAGGTGAGTCTATGGGATTGCACACTTTCAATCCGTTCATTCCCAAATGCTTAACCCTATCCCTGATTTCCTCGTAATCCTTTGCATAATTATCCTTCTACTCAAGGAATAAAATCCATAAAAAATCATCGGTTTTATTAACTTAAGCCCGATTTTAAAGTTTTACGCTTAATAAAAATCCAAACAAACGAGATATGTCTGAATCCGCCAAGTTGTCCTACAACGGACAAGATTTTGAGTTTCCGGTAACTATCGGCACTGAGAACGAACCTGCTATTGATATTGCCAAACTTCGCAGTGCCACAGGTCTAATCACTCTGGACCCGGGATATAAAAATACTGGAGCCACCACAAGTGCCATTACTTTTTTGGACGGAGAGCAGGGAATCCTCCGATATAGAGGATACAGAATTGAAGACCTGGCAGAAAAATCCAGCTTCATTGAAGTGGCTTACCTGTTGATCTATGGTGAACTCCCTACTCAAAAGCAATTTGAAGGCTTCACTAAAGAAATCACCTACCATACCCTGGTACACGAAGATATCAAGAAGATTCTGGACGGTTTTCCTTCCAATGCACACCCCATGGGGGTCCTTTCCTCCCTGATATGCTCTCTTTCTGCGTTCTATCCTGATTCTCTCAACCCCAATAGAAGTCAGGAAGAAACCAACCTCAGCATCATTCGCCTGATCGCCAAAATGCCGACTTTCGCAGCTTGGGCTTACAAAAACAAAATGGGACATCCGGTCAATTACCCGGACAATTCTTTGGACTACTGTTCCAATTTCCTGAAAATGATGTTTGCCCTTCCTGCTGAAAAGTATGAAGTAGACCCTGTAGTCGCCAAAGCCTTGGATTCCCTATTGATTCTTCATGCCGACCATGAGCAAAACTGCTCCACCTCTACCGTGAGGATTGTTGGTTCTTCCCAGGCTTCCATCTATGCATCCATTTCTGCCGGTATCAATGCCCTTTGGGGCCCTCTTCACGGAGGTGCCAACCAGTCAGTCATTGAAATGCTCGAAGCCATCAAAGCTGACGGTGGCGACGCCAAAAAATACCTGGACAAAGCAAAAGATAAAAACGATCCTTTCCGACTGATGGGATTTGGTCACCGAGTTTACAAAAACTTTGACCCTCGAGCCAAAATCATTAAGAAAGCTGCTGATGATGTATTGGAAAAATTAGGCGTGAGTGATCCGGTCCTTGACATTGCCAAAGAACTGGAACTGGCTGCCTTAAGTGATCCTTACTTTGTAGAGCGAAAACTTTATCCAAACGTAGATTTCTACTCCGGAATCATCTATCGCGCTTTGGGCATCCCTACTGATATGTTCACGGTGATGTTTGCCTTGGGACGTCTCCCGGGCTGGATTGCTCAGTGGAAGGAAATGAGAGAAAACGGTGAACCAATCGGACGTCCAAGACAAGTCTACACCGGAGCTACCGAAAGGGACTACGTAAGTCTGAACAAACGATAAAAAAGAAAAACCGGTATAGTGCCGGTTTTTTTGTCTTCCTCCTTTTCTGGTATCAGGATTGGTAGCAAATTTGGAAACTCAAATTACATTTCTCAGTTTTCATGAAACCAACTACACTGGACGAGGCCATGAGCCTTACCAAAAAATTCACTTCCAGACCTACCAACGAGGAATTACTCAAGCTTTATGGCCTATACAAGCAGGCTACAGAAGGAGACAATGAAGGAGAAAGGCCCGGAGGTTTTGACTTTAAAGCGGCTGCCAAATACATGGCTTGGCTAAATTTCAAGGGGATGAGCAAGGAAGATGCGACTGCCGCCTACCTGGACCTGGTCGAGCAGCTGGCCAGCAAATACCTAGCTTGATTCAGCTTATCAGGTATCAAGAGTCCTTTGGAGTAAACCCAAAGGACTTTTTTGGTAAAAAGCTTGGCATGGGCTGAGAATTCCGCTTGCTGACCGAAAGGGAGGCGAAAGAAATGGTGCTTACTTAGTGGTCCGGCGAGAAAAGTATCCAGCCAACATACTTCCCAAAATCAACTGCTGAATGTGATAAAGCATGACAGGCAGAAGCACTAAGCCCAATAAAGCCGCATCTGGAAAGATAACTTTTCCAATCACCACGCCGTGTACCAAGGATTTTTTTGAACCGCAAAACAAAGCCGTAATTCTATCCTGAACACCAAATCCGAGAATTCCAGAGGCTACCCATATCACCGCTATGGAGAACACAAAAATCCCAAGCATCGTCAAGGCCAAAAGTACCAAGGTAGAGGCAGAATAGGGAGAAAATATGCCTTGGGCAAAGGACTCCGAGAAGGAAGTAAATACTATAATCATTATCACGATCTGATCCACATACTTCAATCTGCTCAGGTGATTTTTCAACTTCGGAAAAAGAACTCCATGAAGCAAAACCCCAAAGACCACCGGTAAGATCACTTTGAAGCAAAGCTCCAGAAAAGTAGGAAGGAAATCTACTTGGGTCCCTGTAGTCTCCGCCAAAACTCCCATCCATGCCGGAGTAATCACCACACCCAGCAAGCTGGAAATACTGGCATTGAATATGGCCCCGGGGATATTTCCTCCCGCAATGGATACCATCACTACCGAAGCACTCACCGTCGACGGCAAAGCTGAAAGATAACTTATACCCAAAATAAAATCCTCTTTCACCCAGGGGGCAATCAATAGTAGGGTCAGGACTAAAATTGGAAAGAACAGAAAGGTAGCCACCTGGATCAATAGGTGGAGTTTCCAATTGGACAAGCCTGATTTGATTTGGTCCGGATTAAGCTTGACTCCATAGAAGAAAAAAACCAAGGCTATGCCCCCGTTGATCAGCGGTTTCCAAGGCACACCAGCTTCTTCAGATCCCCATTCGGGAATCAGATAAGCCAGTCCTATGGCAGCAAAGATGCCCAACAAAAACCCGTTGATTCCGACTTTGGACAGGATTTGGAGCAGCTTGATTTTCATTGGAGTGAAATGCGTATGAAATTATCACAGAGGATTGCTGTTGCAATTGCCACATTCAATGATTCTGCTCGACCAAACCCCGGAATGGTTACTTTTTCGGTGACCCAATGTCCTGATTCCTGAGAAATTCCCTTGGACTCATTGCCCATTAGAATCACTCCCGGCAAGGCATTTTGAAGAGTATGGATGTTTTTTCCATCCAAAAACGCGCCATAGACCGGTTGCCTCCACCGAGCAAATACCTCTCCCAAATTTTCATAAAAAAACTCCACCCGGGTAAAGGAACCCATGGTGGCCTGAATGACTTTTGGATTATAAAATTCTGCCGTTTGGGGAGAAAAGACCAGGCGCTTGATACCATACCAGTCTGCGATCCGAATGATTGTCCCCAGATTTCCGGGGTCTCTCACCTCATCCAAAGCCAAGGTCCACTCTCCTGCAGCAGGAGAAAAAGCACGATTTTCCTTCATTTTGACCACGGCAAGGGCAGAATCATTGGATTGATACTGCCCCAACTGCTCCAATTGATTTTGGGTTATCCGTTCTATCTTCCCGGTGAAGAATTGGAGTGGAGTCCCATGTTTCTGCTCAAAAGCCTCCGTGATCAATAGCATTTCTATCAAAAAATCCGAATCCAGGACCTCTAAAACACTCTTTTCTCCTTCTACAAAGAACATCCCTGACTCGGTACGGTATTTTTTTTGATGTAAGGATTTTATAAACTTAACCGTATTTTTGCTCAGCATCCTTTCCGATTATTCCGAATTTGAAATCCTCCAAATATATACTTTTTATTGCTCTGCTTGGAATCAGTTTTGGCTGTTCGCTGACCCGAAACTTAGAAGAAAACCAGTATGTGCTATATGAAAATAAACTGGAAGGGGTGGAAAAAGCAGATGAAGAAGCCCTGTACAATCTGCTGGACCAAGAGCCAAACACCCGATTTTTAGGTACTTCTCTGGGAGTCAGTATTTACAGACTGGGAAACAAGTTTTACGACAGTTTGGAAATTGCCGAAAAGCTCAGCGAGTACAAAAAAGAAAAGCAGGAATTGGAGGCAGGACTTGAGTCGGACCCCAAAAACAACAAGCTGGAAAAGCGGGAGGAAAAGGTTAATTCCAAAATTGAAGGCTTGGAAAAGAAACTTCAATACGGGAATGCGCTCATGCGTACTGGAAATCCGGTCACCCTTTTGGACAGCAGCCTTACCCAGAAATCCTCCACCAATTTGGAAGCCTATTTGGTCAATCACGGCTTTTTCGAAGCCAAAGTCGATTATGAGGTCAAGGTTAAAAATCAAAAGGCTACCGTAATCTACCAAATCAATGAGAAAGAACCCTACCGCATCGACTCCCTTCAGTATCGCCCTTCGAGTGATGAGGTAGAAGCCCTGCTCCAAGCCAATCGGGGAAAAACTTTTCTGAACAAAGGGAATATTTATGTACAGGATGACATCATCAAAGAAAGAAATAGAATCGAAGAAGTGCTGAAAAACAACGGCTACTTTATGTTTTCGAAATCCTACATCAACTATGTCGTCTACAAGGATACTGCAAAAAAAATAGTAAACGTAGAACGAATCATCCTCGATCCCACCTTTGCTGAGAATCATCAGGCCTACACCATAGATTCCATTACCTTCCGAATCAATGCCCCAAGCAATCAATTCACAGATCAGCGAGTTCAGAGAAATTACGATGGAATTGATTTTTCTTTTTATCGGGATCGATATTCCGAAAAAGTCCTTTCGTCGCGAATCCTTCTGCGTGAGGGCACTACCTACAGCCGAACCAATGCCATCGAAACCCAAAGACTGCTCAGTAATCTGGACCTGTTTCGATTTGTCAATATCACTTTCGACACCTTAGGGACTAAACTGCGGGCAGATATCATCACCCAACCCAACCAAAAATACCAGTTGACCAATCAGGCCGGTTTGACCATCACCGAACAGCTGCCCGGCCCCTTCTTCAGTACCGCACTTCGAAACAGAAACTTCTTTCGGGCCGGGGAAATCCTTGAATTTAATTTCAGAGCTGGATTGGAGGGGGTAGCTTCCGCTACAGGCCAAGGGGTCTATCAAAGCAGCGAGGTAAATGCAGGTTTTGCGGTGATTTTCCCGAGATTTTTAATTCCTTTCGCTCCATTTACCCTTGAAAAATTCGGAAAATACAACCCCAATACCCGGACCCAATTTGGATACAACTATACCAACAGACCTGAATACACCCGAAATTCGGTCAATGGTAAGCTATCCTACAACTGGCAAACCCGGGATAGCCGACAGATTTTCATCTTCAACCTAGCAGACATCTCCTATGTCAGGACCCCAAGAATTCAGGATGAATTTGGTGAAATCCTGCTTCAGCTGCAACAGGAAGGCAACAACCTAATCTGGTCTTTCCTACCCTCTTTTGTCAGTAGTATTTCCGGACAGACCATTATCAATTTCAACAAATACGGGGACTTTAATACAAAAAAGGCCTCACTCCTCAAGCTGTTTGTAGAAAGCGGGGGGACTTCCCTCAATTTTTTCGACGTATCCAGCAACGACGAGCCCGGGATCGAGTTTGCGAATTTTCAATGGCTAAAAACTCAAGTAGACTTCAGAAGGTACTACCCAGTCAATAAAAAACAGACCTTTGCTTATCGGTTTAACTTCGGGTGGGCAATGCCTTATGGCGTCAGTGCAGGAATTTTACCCTATGAGAAATACTTCTTTGCCGGAGGCGGGACCAGTATTCGAGCTTGGCAAGCCCGGAGATTGGGACCGGGAAGTTCTATTCCTCAGACAGGTGAAGGTGGGGAATACGACTATACCAACGAACAGCCCGCAGAAATGATCCTGGAGTCTATGCTGGAATACCGCAGGAATCTCTTCGGATATTTCGATATGGCACTGTTCATAGACGCAGGAAATAGCTGGATGATTGGTGTGGATTCGGCCAGGCCTGGAGCGGATTTTCGTTGGGACAGGTTTTATAAAGAAATTGCCGTAGGAGCCGGAATAGGACTTAGGATGGATTTTGATTTCTTGGTCATTCGACTGGATTTGGCCACCAAAGCCGTGGATCCCTCCAAACCCGAGGGAGAACGGTGGGTCTTTGACAATGTTTCCTTCAGAAGTCCTTTTGGAAGAAGAGGACAAACAGTACTTAACTTTGGGATAGGATATCCTTTCTAATCAGTATGAGAAAATCAAAAGAGGAAGTAGCGGACATTTACCGAAGGATGCAAGACCACATCTGCAAGGAATTAACGCTTGCAGACGGTCAGGGACAATTTCGGGAAGATGCATGGGAAAGACCTGAAGGCGGAGGCGGCCGTACTCGAATCTTCGAAGGTGGGAAAATCATCGAAAAAGGAGGAGTGGCTTTTTCTGCCGTTCACGGTCCTACTCCCGAGAAAATCCTTCAAAAGTTGGGATTGGAAAAGGCGGAGTTTTTTGCCACTGGGGTATCCATCGTCCTCCACCCCTTCAATCCTCACGTGCCGATTATCCATATGAATATTCGTTTTTTTGAAATGGACAATGGTGTGCACTGGTTTGGAGGAGGCATAGACCTTACTCCTCACTATATCGTCCCTGAGGATGCAAAACATTTCCATTCCGAAGTAAAAAAGGTTTGTGATACTTTCGACTCGGGCTATTACCCCAAGTTCAAATCCTGGGCAGATGATTATTTCTTCCTCAAACATCGAAACGAAACCCGTGGAATAGGCGGAATCTTCTATGATCGGATGAGTGCCCGATCAGATGGGGAATTTCAGCATCTCCTGGATTTTTCTCTGGCCATCGGAAAGCTTTTCCCTGAAGTGTATGGCTTTTTTATGAAAAAAAATCACCCTCGGTCCTTTGGTGATCCAGAGAAAGCCTGGCAGAACCTCCGAAGAGGACGTTATGTGGAATTTAATCTGGTTTGGGATTCCGGTACCAAGTTCGGTCTGGATACCAATGGACGCACTGAAAGTATTCTGATGAGTATGCCACCCCATGCCTGCTGGGAATATATGCATCAGACTCCAGCCGGAAGTGCTGAGGAGTTTACCCAATTGCACCTAAAAAAAGGGATGGACTGGCTAAGCTTCCCTATATGATAGAAAGAATCAAAGCATGGGATGAGAAGCTCTTTCTCCAGCTAAATTCCTACCATTTTGACTGGCTGGACCCCATTATGTTTCAGCTCACCCAAACCTTCACCTGGGTTCCCTTATTTGCTTTTTTGATTTATATAATTTACAGATTGGACCCCAAAAACAGTTGGTGGATATTTGGCGGAATCATGCTTTGTGTATTGATCGCCGACCAGTTCACTTCTGGTTTTTTAAAGCCCCTCATGGAAAGGTTACGACCTTGCCACGATCCCAGATGGGAAGGGCAAATGCACAATTATGGCCGTTGTGGAGGCTTGTATGGGTTCGTATCCTCCCATGCTGCCAATACGTTTGCCGTAGCTACTTTTCTTAATCTCAAGCTTGGAAGCAGGATGAAGTACCTCAAGTGGCTCTTTCTTTATGCTGTCTTGGTGAGCTACACCCGGATCTATTTGGGTGTCCACTACCCTTTTGACATCATTTTAGGAGCAGGAATTGGTGTGATTGTAGCCTTCCTAGTCTGGTTCTTTATTGTTTTTGTAAAAAGAGAATTGGTAAAGCGTGTTCTGAAATAAGACTTTGAGTAAATTGACTTGGATTCTGATTTTTGCCAAAGGCACCATGAAACGACTTTTCACCCTTCTAATTTTGGCCTGCTTGACTTGCAGCCTGGTTTTTTCTCAGCAAAAGCTGGAAAAAATCTCCATGAGGGATACCCTCGACAATCAATTTGATTTCAGCAATTTTTTAATCAATGCCAACGGCTTTATCCCACTTCCTCAATTGATCACAGAGCCTGCACTGGGAGGAATTGGGCTAGCATTGGCCCCGGTTTTCATCCAACCCAATAAATATCCCAATCCTCAGGGCTATACCCAGCCCAACATTACCGCTGTAGCAGGTATGTATACGGCCAATAAATCCTGGTTTGTCGGAGGTTTTCGTTCAGGCGCGATAACCAAGCACCAGATGAAATATCGAGTATTTGCAGGCTATGGATCCATTAATCTGGATCTTTACCGGGAGCTTCCGATTGTAGGAGAATCCCAGTTTCCTTTCAATTTCAAAACTGGTCTAGTATCCGGAACCTTACTGAAGGAAATTCAGAAATCCAATGTTTTCGTAGGTGTCCAATACACCCTATTGGATACTGAGGTGAGTCCGGAATTCCTGATGACAGGAGATGAGCTGCCAAATTTCATCCAAGAAAAATCCCTGAACACACTACAAAGTCTGCCTGGCGTTTTGGTGGAAATTGACAAAAGAGATAATATTTTCACTCCTAACTCTGGAGCGTTTTTCCATGCTGATTTCAAAGTTAGTGCAGATTGGACAGGATCGGACTTTACCTATCAAACCCTCCGGATTTTTCTCTTTAAATATTTTCAATTCAAGGAAAATTGGGTGGGTGGATTCCGATTGGAAACCCAACAGCAATTCGGCAACGCCCCATTTTTCTTAGAACCTGGCCTAAACATGCGGGGAGTCCCCTTGGGAAGATATCAGGGCACGGCTACCTATCTATTAGAAACAGAGCAGCGTCTTGATTTGAGCCTGCGCTGGAGTGTGTTGGGTTTTGTCGGAGCTGCCAAGGCGATTCCGGAAGATAAAACCTTCGGGAACGCTGACTGGGTCAACAATTACGGAGTGGGATTTAGATATCTAGCTGCACGGCTATTCAAATTGAGAATGGGAGTAGACTTGGCTTGGTCTCAGGAAAGTTTCGGGTATTACATCGTCTTTGGAAGCGCTTGGAGATAGCCCATAGAATTGGGGTACAGGTCTCTCTTCCATAGCTCTGACAAGGCAAATTTTGCTTTTTCTCTCTCAAACGGGTTCTCTGTTTTGCTCTCCCAGGAATCGAATGGAGCCCTTTTTCATAGCTTAATGATTATTCGGGAAGATGCAGATAGCCTGATTTCCATTGCTAAACTGGCTGCAAATCCTTTGAAAGATGGATGATTCCTCGGCCAGTTTCGCAGTAATTTGACCGATTACCTTTTCTATCTGAATAAATGGAGATATTCATTCACTGTTATTGGAGGAGAGGAAATCACCTTCCTAGAAGTGAATTCTCCACGATCCAGCCCTAAAGTTCGGACAAAACCTAGAAAAGGCTTAGGCATCAACAAACTGGACACCTTCTGTTTTGAAATCCCCCAAGGAATGGTCTCTGGAGATCCAAAACTCTACTACCCACTCTTCTACAAAAACCAGCTCATTCAATAAAAAGGAGGGATTACAAGAATTGAACAGCTACTCTCTTTAGGTCTTCCAAATGGGAGACAGGAATTCCCGAATTTGTTTCCGGTGAGCTGATATTTACTTGCAACCAAACCAATGCAGATATGGGGATCAGGTTCACTGGATTAGGACTTTTGAACGTCCTCTATCGAGGATACTGAGTCAGTCCAAGGTCTTAGCTGCAGGATTGCTGATTATCGATTACTTTTCTTCTTCTACCTGGACAATCTCATACATATTCTTTCCATCCACTTCCACAGGCATATAATAGGTATCGCCATACTTCACAAAAGTCTGATCTCCTACTTTAACTTCCTCAGCTCCTTCGGGAAGAGCTGAAACAACCGATCCGGCGGGAGGTGGAACTACGGTGTAGGTACCATCTTTTTGTTCATAAAAAGTACCACCGTAGTAATAATTG
Source organism: Algoriphagus confluentis (assembly GCF_036245625.1). NCBI lineage: Bacteria > Pseudomonadati > Bacteroidota > Cytophagia > Cytophagales > Cyclobacteriaceae > Algoriphagus > Algoriphagus confluentis. The sequence goes on along the minus strand of NZ_BTPD01000006.1, from coordinate 142,504 downwards.
TTCACAGTAGGGCTCACTTCGACTACTTCGGAATCTTTGGGAATCACTTTTACTGTGGCACCTTGGGGTGCTTCCACCACTACATATCCGTCATCTGCCTGCACATAAAATACCCCCTCGTCGTAGTGATAATCCTGATTATCCACTGATACCACTATGGCAGTGACGGCGAGCGTAGCTACAAAAAAGCCCCAAGGATGCCAAACCGGCCCCCAATAGAACGGAGTAAACGGATGATAATAATAAGGTCGATACCAAGAAAAGCCAAAACCACCCCAAATATAAGGCGGCCGTACGTAGGGCCGATAAGGGGGTCTGTAGGCCACATTCCGGTTGTTTCGGATGACGGTATTTCGGCTGTTATCAATGTTTATATTTACGTCTCCCCGACTTTTGTCCACGTTTACACGATTGTTGGAGCCACGGTCCCCTGTGTTTATATTGTTGACTCGGTTTCCACTGCCGGTATTCCCGCTGTTTTTGATGGATCCTACCTTGCTATCCACTTTTGGTGAGATGGTCACCCGATTGGACCCACCATTGATGGCGCCACCCTTGTTATTCCCTCTGGAAGGGGTAGCCCGGTTGGCTGTCGTCGGTCTCGATGTGGTCGCTGGTCTGGAAGCAGGGCGGGCAGCAGGCTTAGATGCTGGACGGGACATGGCAGGTCGGGCTCCTCCTCCTCCTCGACCCGCAAACCGTTGGGCCAAGGTATCTTCAGCACTGCCGAAGAAGATCAGTGCAGCTAAAAAGAGCGTATAGGTCAAAATTTTAGAATATATTTTCATGGCTTAGTCTTTTTTGGTCCAGGTAATTTGTTTGGAATTAGGAGGTGGTAAAAATTCAAAAACCGAATCGGGATAGGTTTGATTGACCTCCCAAGATTCAAAGTCTACCTCCATCTGCCGGGCATAGGGATCTCCAAGATAGGTCAATATGACCTTGACTGGTCGCAACTCCAGATCCTGATTGATCCAAAGCTGGACAGTCATCGATTCATTGGCCGTGCCAATATGAAAAACCTGTTTTCCGTCAAGGGTGGTATTGCCCAAAAAGGCGATGTAATCCATGGACTCCATCAGATTCTGGGTAAAATCAGGGTAAAAGAAATCAGCAAGTACTAGCTTCACCCCAAAATCTTCATCCAGCCAATCCAACATTTCCAAGGTAGTTGAGGGCGCATCGGCAGCCGTGTAAAAGTTGCCTTCCATGGAATAGTAGACCAGTTGAGAACCATTGTATCGGTAAAAATGATCCGAACCATGTCGATGGACTTTTCCGGCAAGTTTATTTGGTCCTTGCATGATAAACTCTGAAGTCTTGAATTCCTTAATAAGGAAATTGTCGGCCAATCCAACATCCTCCGCTGTTCGGGTGGAAAATTTAATGGAGTTAATCTCCCCAAAATACTCTGCCACTTTGTCCAGTAGATGCAAAGCAGTGGAGTCATGTTGGATTTCTTGCCCCCGTAAGGTTAAGGAACAAAGAATTCCAAAGGTCAAAAGAACGGTTTTCTTCATAGGTTTTTATTTAAATAACGTGAATATCCGCAATCCTACCTATAGAGGAGTGCTTAGTGTACATGTCGCGAATAATCGTCCACGGACGACAGACCACAGCCCAAGGTTCCTCCTATCCAGGTTAGACCTATATCTTATTCTTTGACTGGAAAGAAAGCGGATATTCCTATCAGTTAAAAATCGGACATCATTTTCTTATCAGAAAAGAAATCTGAAATAGCAGGTATTAATTTACCAAATGTTGACAAAAACCAAGATCCAAATCTGAATATCCTTTCACTTTAATTCTTGTTTTAGGACAACTCCCTGTCCAATTCCTCCAGGGACTTCCCTTTGGTCTCTGGTAAAACCCTCCAAAGCACCAGAAAACCCAAAGCGCAAATTGCTCCGTATAGCCAAAAGTTATTCGCCCATCCGAGATTTTCCTTGATTGCGGGAAAGTAGTAGGTCAGGGTGAAATTACCGATCCAATGGGCCAAAGCACCAATGGAAATGGCAGCCCCTCTCACTCTCGTCGGAAAAATTTCCGAAAGTAAGACCCACAGTAAAGGAGCTAAGGAAATGGAATAAAACATCACATTGGCAAGGACCAAGACCACGACTATTCCTCCTCCCAAATCCGCAAAAAAGGAATATCCTATTCCAGCATATAAAAGGGTCATCGCACCAAGGCAAGTCAATAATATGCTTTTCCGCCCGTATCTATCCACTGTTGCCAAGGTCACAAAAACAGAAGCCACCATGACTCCTCCGATGACTACAATATTGAGCATCATCTGTTTTAAGGTAAATCCTGCGGCTTGAAAAATATCTGCCGCGTAGTAGATGACCACATTGATCCCACTCCACTGCTGAAGAAAAGCAAGAAATACCCCTAAAGCCAACAGCTTCAACAGTTTCGGACGGAAAAGAGCTCCCCAGTTGATTTGAGATTCATCTCCTTCAGAAAGGATATCCAAGGTTTCCCGGATGGAGACTTCGGCATAGGCTGGCCCGCCCAGTTTAGTCAAAACCTGCCTAGCTCGTTCTACCTGTCCATTTTTGATCAGCCATCTTGTACTTTCCGGCACAAAAAACATTAAGGAGAAAAACAAAATCGCAGGAACCACTTCCGCTCCAAACATCCATCGCCAGCCAACCCGCCCGCTCCAGCTCGCCGCTAGCTGATCGAAAGAAGCTCCCTCTACCAACTCAGTATCCAAAAGGGAAATCTGCCAATTGACCACTTGCGCCAGGAGCACCCCAAACATGATCAACAGCTGATTGATGGTCACCATTCGGCCACGCTTCTCCGCAGGAGACATTTCCGAGATATAGAGCGGAGAAAGATTGAGTGCTATTCCCATAGCCACTCCACCCAAAATCCGATACAGGTTAAACCCAAAGAAACTTTCAGCCAGTGCCGTACCGACGGCAGACAGGGAAAAAAGAAAACCAGCTGCAATCAATAATCTCTTTCTACCCAATCTGTCACTGAGAAAAATACAGCCTGCTGCCCCGATCATACAGCCCACAAGGGCGGAGCTTGTTCCCCATCCTTGATCTTCTACGCTGGTTACGGAGAAATAGGGCTCGTAAAAGGGTTTGGCTCCTCCGATTACCACCCAATCGTATCCAAACAAAAATCCTCCAAGGGCAGCAGTCAAAGTGATCAACCAAAGGTAGGTCGGGTGATAAGGATTGCTTGATTTCATAGGCAGGAAATGGACGGATTTTCAGAAAAAATAGAGTTTTTTTGGAGATCCCCTATCCTGTTCTCCTGATTTTGAGGTTTCAGAAGGAAATGGTCCTCAGTGACTGACTGTTATTATTATGCCTTAAGGCAAAAATGCCTTGCTCAACGACAGGAAAGTCCATTGAACCGAAGCGAAAGTTATGTCAGGTAAATCGATACTATTTCAATCCAAACCCTCCGATTTGCCTTTGGAAACTACTGTGGCTATCCCTAATTATCACCAGAAATGAAAAAGAGCAACGGAATAAAAAAATCCGGAAAAAGCAACTCTAACAAATCTTGCAGCCCTCCACAGTCTATAGAAACAAAAAGTCTGTTCAGATCCAGATGTAGATAAAATAAATCATCACAAGCTATAGAATCGAACCCATTAGGCAGGTAAACTTTAATCCGATAAGGAATGAAACCCAAGCGGATTTCCCCTACTAAATAAGTAAGCCAAAATAGGATTGGATTTCTTGAAAAAGCAGAATAATTTTTCATTGATGGAGGAAAAGAACAATATTTTCTTTAATTTTTGACAAAATCAATGAAATCATGACAGGCTTTAGCCTAGTCTCCAAGCTAGACTCCTCACATTTTACTTTCTTGAATGGTATTTCCGAAAAGAGCGATTAGTAACCAAACTTTCTATTTTATTTAATTCAATTACTCAGTAACTATTATTCTATGAAAAAACCGATTTTTCTACTAACCCTATTTTCTCTGGTGGTCTTATCCATTCAGGGCCAAGAGAAAAAACCCAACATTCTGGTCATCTGGGGAGATGACATAGGCACTTGGAACATCAGTCACAACAATCGTGGTATGATGGGCTACATGACTCCGAATATCGATCGTATCGCTAAAGAAGGCGTCGCTTTTACCGACTACTATGCCCAACAATCCTGCACCGCAGGAAGAGCGGCCTTTATCAGTGGTTCTGTGCCTGTTCGCTCAGGGATGACCAAGGTGGGGCTGCCTGGCGCCAAGGAAGGTTGGCAAAAAACCGATGTAACCATGGCGACTGTTCTCAAATCTCAAGGCTATGCCACGGGCCAATTTGGAAAAAATCATCAGGGAGACCGGGATGAGCACTTACCAACCATGCATGGTTTTGACGAGTTTTTGGGAAGCCTTTACCATCTCAATGCGGAAGAGGAACCGGAAAACAGAGACTATCCCTCAGATATGGTTTTAGCTAATGGCAAAACATTTTATGAGACCTATAAGCCACGTGGTATTTTGAAAACCAAAGCGGACGGAAAAGGTGGACAGACCATCGAAAACCTGGGACCATTGACCAAAAAGCGCATGGAAACGATCGATGAAGAAACCTTAGCCGCTGCCAAGGAATTTATCCGTCGTCAAGTGAAGGAAGGAAAGCCATTTTTCACCTGGTGGAATGGTACCCGAATGCACTTCAGAACGCACGTGAAGGAAGAACATATCGGTATTTCAGGGCAAGATGAATACAGTGACGGAATGGTGGAGCACGACATGCATGTCGGCGAGCTTTTGGACCTATTGGATGAGCTTGGAATCGCCGACAATACCTTGGTCATGTACTCTACAGACAATGGTCCTCACTACAATACCTGGCCGGATGCCGGGACTACTCCATTCCGATCTGAGAAAAACTCCAACTGGGAAGGTGCCTACCGTGTACCCACCTTTGTAAGATGGCCTGGTAAGTTTCCTGCCGGAGTCACTCTCAACGGAATCGTTTCTCATGAGGACTGGCTGCCTACTTTCGCAGCAATTGCAGGTGATACGGACGTTAAAGAAAGATTGCTGAAAGGCACCACTTTAAATGGAAGGACTTACAAGAATTACATCGACGGGTACAATCAGCTGGATTACCTTTCTGGAAAAACCAAAGAATCTCCAAGAAAAGAGTTTTGGTATGTGAGTGACGATGGACAAGTTGTTGCTGCTCGTTACCTGGATTGGAAAGTGGTATTTCTGGAAAACAGAGGGCAAGCCTTTGGAGTGTGGAGGGAACCCTACACAGAGCTTAGAGTTCCGCTTCTTTTCCATTTGAGAAGAGATCCATTTGAAAAAGCTCAGCATAATTCCAACACCTATAATGACTGGTTTTTGGATAGAGCCTTCGTTTTGGTTCCGATTCAGGGCTTGGCGACAAAGTTTCTCCTGACTATGCAAGAATACCCTCCTTCACAAACGGCTGGGTCATTTAATCTTTCCAAAGTGGAAGAGATGCTGAGGAGTGCTGCAGGTAGCAATTAATTTTATTCTTTAATCAAAAAGCCGAAGGAAAAGTCAAATCCTTCGGCTCTTTCAGTTTAAATAAGAACTATGATTTATAGATTTCAAGTTTTTGTGTTCTTTTTACTCCTAGGAGCATGCTCAGAAAAGAGCAACGTAGCAAACAAAGAACAAGTAAAGGAGGAACTACAACTTCCCTCCTGGAATGAAGGAGCCACCCGGTCTTCCATTTTGGATTTTGTAAAAAAAACCACCACAGATGGAAGTGCCGATTTTGTACCTGTGGAGGACAGAATAGCAGTTTTTGACAACGACGGCACACTTTGGGCAGAGCAGCCGTTCTATTTTCAAGTGGCCTATGCCTTGGATTATGTGAAAAAAGAAGCTCCCAATCATCCCGATTGGGCCAAAGATCCCGTGCTGAAAGCCGCCATTGAAGGGGATATTCAGGGTGTATTGGGTGCCGGTGAAAAAGGCCTTATTGAAATCGTCATGAAATCCCATGCAGGCATGACCGAGGATCAATTCGAGGATGCTGTCAGTTCATGGATTGCCACAGCCAAACATCCTCAGACAGGCAAGGCCTACAATGAAATGATTTATCAACCCATGCTCGAGCTCCTGGATTACCTGAGAGCGCATGATTACAAGACTTTTATTGTCTCAGGCGGCGGAATTGATTTTATGAGGGTTTGGGCGGAGAAGGCTTATGGAATCCCCCCTTATCAAGTGGTCGGCTCCTCCATCAAAGCCAGCTATGAGGTAGTGGACGGGGAGCCCCAGCTGATGAAAATCCCGGAGCTTAATTTCATTGATGACAAAGCCGGAAAACCCGTAGGAATCCATCAACACATCGGAAAAAAACCAATCCTTGCAGTTGGCAATTCAGACGGGGACTTTCAAATGCTAGAATATACCACAAAACAGGAAGGCGCTAGATTGGGGATCATTCTCCACCATACAGATTCTGTCAGAGAATATGCCTACGACAGCCTCTCTCCCATCGGCAATCTCAAGAGGGGACTGATCGAAGGACCTTCCAGAGGATGGATTATTATTGATATGGCAAAAGACTGGTCTGCCATTTATCCCAATTGAAATGAAAAAAATCTGGATATTGATTTTGTTTTTTGGGATTTCGACTTGGGCGTTTGCACAAGAGGGGCAAGAAAAGGAAGAATTCTCCCCTCAGATTCGAGTAGCCTTAATAACAGCAAATTCACATGTGCCCCAGGCCTTTGAGGGAGAAAGAAAAGTAGCCGTAATCCCTGCTTGGGGATTTGATGTCGATTATTTTTTTCATCCCCGTTGGTCTGTAGCCTTACAGGCAGATCTCAAGCTCCAAAGCTTTGAAGTGGAAAGAGAGGGAGCACTTTTGGAAAGGAGCTACCCTTTTTCCTTGGCTCCGGTGATTCATTACCATTTCAAAAGGCATTGGTCTGTTTTTGTGGGACCCGGATGGGAATTTGAAAAAAATGAAAATCTGTATTTCTGGAAAATAGGCTCAGAATATAGCTTTGAAATGAGCGAAACTTTTGAAATCGCTCTTAATCTGGCTTATGAAAGAAAAGAAGAAGTCTACGACTCTTGGACGTTTGGGATCGCATTCAACAAGCGAATCTGGAAGAAAGAAAAGGAGTAAAAGTTCATTCAGTCTGGATCGGTTCAATTACGAAGAAGTTCAACCTTCTTGAAAACGGGATTTCCATCACTGATAAAAAAAAAAAAAACTCATCCCGAATAAATTCACTTTCATTTCTCAAATGAGGTAAAAAAACGACATATTTTGTTCGTTCATTGTTTTCTTTCCTAGGATTTGGGTAAGGGATTTTCTGAAAAAAAAAGATAAATCTTTTCTTTTTTTATTGAAGTAGAGAATTCCTTATTACCTTCCTAGTGAAGATTAGCAATGATTTTGTATGAAGTTTATTCTTAGCGTAAAAGATCTTATCTACCTGAGCGCTATTTTTCTTGGATTTATTACCAGCCTATTACTCATTTTATATTCGTTCCGAGGGGAGAAAAAATCCAACATACTTATTGGGTTTTCCTTTGCCACTTTATCCTATGCCATTCTATTCGCCTTTTTGATTAGTTCTGGTTATTACTTATTGGTCCCCTCCCTGTATCGCACCGGTAACATTGCCGCTCTGCTCTTTATGCCTTTGTTTTATCTATATATCTATAAAGAAAGTAAAAGGGAGGGCTTTAAAAAAAGAGATTTGATCCACTTTTTGCCCATGGCCATTTATATACTCGATTTTTTTCCTGTTCTCTTTACTGCCTCAGTAGAGGAAAAGACTCAGCTGATCAAATCCGAAATTGACAACCCCAGTGTTTTTGTGTATTTCAACCAAAGCCGGTTTTTCCCACCCAATTTCTACACGGTAGGCAGGACACTACTCATAATGATTTATTGGATAGGATCTCTCAACTTATTGAGCAAAGAGCAGGCAAAAATCCGGGAAGACAAGTCATTGGTAAGTAAAGAATGGATCCTATGGGCGAGGACATACGTCTATGGGGCCTCCTTGCTCTTCCTTCCTTTTTTTGCTTTATTTTATTTTGCAGATTCCCAGCTATCCTATGATTTGGTTCATTTTACAGGGGCCATATTTATCCTTGGAAATGCCTTGATTATTCTCTTTTTTCCAAAAATTCTTTACGGAATCTCTTCTCCTCCACCCTCAGAAAAGCTGAAGGAGACTCCGAGCTCCTTTCCTCTCGGTGAAGAAAAATCCAGAGAAATTCAGGAGAAACTCGATGGATTAATGGGGATTTCCAAAAGATATCTAGAACCCGGCTACACGATCAATTCCATGGCAAAAGACATGGATGTTCCGGCCTATCTGCTCACTCAATACATCAACCGAAATCTGGGGCTTAGCTTTTCTGATCTTATCAATCAGCATAGAATTGAGGAATGCTGCAGGAAAATTGAAGTGGGCGAACACAAACTAATGACCTTGGAAGGTTTAGCTCATGAATGCGGGTTCAATAACCGAAACTCTTTTATCACATCCTTCAAAAAATTCAAAAACAAGACTCCTTCCGAGTATTTGAAAGAGCTGCAAAAAGAAAAATCAGGGCCAGTGGAAGTTCATCAAATACACAACAAAAAAAATAAGGAGAAAAACAGGGTTGAGAAAAATAATGCCTTCCATCATTGAGGAAAATCACCCTACATTAATTCTTAATGCTTATTTTCAATAAATCAAACTGATAATCAGCACGCGCTATTCAAACTCAACTTCTCAGAAATTCCCGGTCAATTTACAGTACTAGCCTGATCTATTTCCAGGTTCTTCCTTCCCGATATTCACTTCAAGAATTCTGTATACTCTTGCTACCCAATTTTAAACTTCATTCCAGCAAATCTCAACTATGAAAAAACTTACTCTATCTCTACTCTTTGCCGTATTGAGTATGGCAGCCATGGCTCAAGAAATCCGGCTCAACACCTATGCAGGTTACGTTTTTGACGACGGTGTTGACAGCTATTTTTCCTCCAGCAGCTATTACGAAGGCACCATCAATGGAGGCTTCCAATGGGGTGCAGGATTGGAATACAGGTTGCCGAACGGCAAGGGAATCGAACTACAGTACCTACGTCAGGACACGCAAGCCCCAATGATTTATCAAGACGGAGGAATTCTTGGCGGACAGCTTCAACGAACCACTTTTGATCTGGCTGCCAATTGGATCATGGTCAATGGGAATAATTACTTTGTGGTAAACGACAAAGTAGAACCTTATTTCGGAGCGGGAATAGGTGTTGTTATTTCTAATGTTGAAAACCCTGACAACAGAAACAGCCAAAACTTCACCAAGTTTGCCTGGGCATTGAGAGGTGGATCAAATTTCTGGCTGGCTGAAAAAGTGGGAATCAAAATACAAGCCTCCCTAATGTCTGCAGTCCAAGGAGCAGGCGGAGGATTTTATTTTGGTACCGGAGGAGTGGGTACCGGTGTATCCACCTACTCTACCATTTATCAGTTTGGATTTGAAGGAGGATTGGTCTTTAGATTTCCTCAATAAGATCAAATATGGAGGAAGTACTCACCTTCCTCCTTTTTTTTTGCCAGTTTTAGTTTTGGGTTTAGGATTTTTTCCAGATTTGAGTGCATCCTTACACTTAGATTGAAGAAAAATCATCTTCCACCTAGCCACCCTTTCCAAATGATGAAGTCAGTCTTGCTTTGGGGCCTCCTATTTACTTCCGGTTTTGGGCTTTCGGCCCAGACTGATTCCCTTACCTACTCGCCCAACAAAGTCCATCAATTCAGCTTTGTTCCGCTCCCTGCTATTGCTTCCAACCCAGCCAATGGATGGATGTTTGGACTGGCGCCCTCAGCCTCGTGGTACATGGGAAACCCTAAGGACACGAAGCTTTCCAACTTGGTAGGAAATCTCTTGTATACAACCAAAAAACAGTGGATTTTGAGCTCCAGGCACACTATTTTTCTTTCAGGCAATAAGACTATTCTAGTGGGAGATTGGAGATATTTCATTACTTCCCAACCCACCTTCGGATTGGGAAGTTCTACTCCAAATGAGCTCCAAAGCAATCCCAATCAACCGGGTGTGTTTTGGGGAGAACAGCAAATGGATTTTCGCTTATTTAGATTTTATGAGTCTTTGCTGAAAAAAATAAATGATTCCCCATTTTATCTTGGCGTAGGCTATCATTTGGACATTCACTCCAGAATTGAAAACTTTCAGGAACTTACTGGCCTTCCTCAATTATATTCACACGACGCCTATAATTTATCCAAAGGGTTCGACCTTGACCGCTATACCCTTTCCGGAATTTCACTCAACGCCGTCATGGAAAAGCGGGACATGGCTGTATCTCCTTACGAGCGAAACTTCGCTTGGATTCAATACAAAATCAACCCGGAGTTTCTAGGCTCTTCCCAATCCTCGAGCACCCTACTTTTAGACTATAGGCATTATTTTACCCTCAATCCCTTACGAAAAAGACATCTGCTTGCAGTTTGGGGTATGGGTAATTTTCTGGTATCCGGCAACTTACCCTACATGAACTTACCCGCTATAGGTTGGGATATGTTTGGAAGAAGCGGACGCGGCTATGCCCAGGGTAGGTTTCGAGGAGAAAACATGGTCTATGGCGAAGCGGAGTGGAGATTCCCTTTGCAAAAACAAAAGGATACCTTCGGGGCTACAGTTTTTGTCAATGCAGCGAGTTTCAGCGGGGCCAAGCCGGAATCTGCCGCTGGGCCGACCTTGGAACAGGAAAGGTTGTTTGAGAAAATCAATCCCGGGTATGGATTGGGACTGCGGTTGATGATCAACAAACAGAAACGTACCACAATCACAGCCGATTATGCATTTGGTCAAAAAGGCAACTCGGGTTTTTATCTGAATATCAATGAGACCTTCTGAAAGGAAACTTGATTTGAGACGATGCCTTCAGAAATAAAAAAAAGCACACCTACCTGATTAACTGATCCTTTCAGGTAATTTTCTCTCAAAAAGAAAAAAGCTCAACTTAGAATCAGCTTGGAAAAATTGAACATGAAACACCCCGTATACGGCTTTTCGTCTCCCAACTTCAACGAAGTCAAGGTATCCGGTCAGAAAGGCAAAAAACCAGGCAATTGGACTACACAAGGATGAGCATATTTACTTAACTTACCTTCTAATCCAGCAACTCATACCCATGAAAAAAATCCTATTTTCCATGCTGCTCTTTTTCTCCTTAGGAATTGGCAGCACCTTCGCTCAAAATGTCGACGAAGAGATTTCACTGATCCAGGAAGCCTTTGGCATGGACAAAAAAATGATTGTCCAGGAAGTGCTTCAGCTTTCCGAGGCGAAAGCCGCCGCATTTTGGCCGATTTATGAGGCCTATGAAACCGAGCGTAGAGGCTTGTCCAGAGAGCGAATCAAAATCATCAATGACTACATGAATCAATACTCCAATATTGGGGAAGCCGAAGCGGATAACCTAGCCGTTCGGACCTTGAAAAACGATCAAGAACTCGCCAAGCTTCACTTGAAATACTACAAAAAATTTAAAAAGGGAGTGTCGGCTTTGGATGCTACCAAGTTTTTGCAACTGGATACCTACATCCATAACACCATCCGAAATGCGGTGCAGCAGGAGCTTCCCTTTATCGACGAATTTAAATAATCCCTATTCTTTACTCTTATGAAAAAAAATTCACTACTCGCCACTTTGGCTTTTGCCGTGCTCGTGTCCTGCTCGCCCAGCACCAAAATTCTCGGATCTTAGTCCAGTCCGGAAAAAAAATCAGGTGGCTATGAAGATGTGGTCATCATCGGTATCTCTGAAAGCGTAATCAGCAGGCAGACTTTTGAAGATCAAATCCAAAGTGTCCTGACCCAAGATGGCATTAAAGCTTCAAACTCTTCCGTGATTATTCCTCCGGGAACCAAACCAAGCCCTGAAGAAAAAGAGAAATTTGCCCAAGTCCTCCAATCTCAAGGACATGATGCGGTACTAACGGTGGCACTTTTGGACCAAACACAAGAGTCCAGATATGTACCGGGGACCACAGCTTATTCTCCGATGATGTATGGTGGATATTATAGATCGTATTGGGGGTATTACAACTACTACAGTCCGATGATGTATGATCCGGGATACTACACCACCGATAAGAACTATTTCCTGGAAGCCAATCTTTACGATGTAGAAACAGAGCAACTGGTATGGTCAGCTCAATCCGAAACTACCAATCCTGCAAATCTTGAGGCTTTTGCCCGGACATTTGCTATGGTCATATCGGACCAGATGATCAAAGATGGAGTAATCGTCAAAAAGTAACCTTGACTGGCAAAAAAACGGCCCTTGAAATTCGAATTCAAGGGCCGTTTTTGATTAGGCCGCATTTCTCATCGCATTGATAATCCCAAACATGGCACGCAAGATGAGTTTGTCCAGAATATGGGTGGATTTCCCCTCCTCCAAAATTCTTTGAATAGCGTACTGTTGGATTGTAATCAAAGGAAGTACGATTCTTTCCCGGATTTCGATGGATTTTTTGGTTACAGGATTATCTTCCAGCAGTTCGTTCATTCCTGAGATATCCTTGATCTTGGCCACTGATCTTTGGTATTCATCAAAAAGAAGCTTCCAAAATTCCCCGTATTCCTCATTTTTGGACAAATAGGCGGTAGCCGGATAAAAACATTTATTCAGAGACTGCATAGAATTGCTCAACAGCGTTCTGAAGAACAGACTCTTCTGATACAGCTTTTTGATTTCTTCCAGTTTACCCTCCTCTTCTGCCTGTGCTATCGCTGCTCCTACCCCAAAAAATCCGGGGATATTTTGCTTCATTTGAGCCCAGGATCCCACAAATGGAATCGCCCGAAGATCTTCAAATCTCAATCCCGAACCTTTTCCTCTTTTCAGAGGCCGACTCCCGATATTGGTCATGCCAAAATACTTTAAAGGGGCCACGTGCTCCAGGTAAGGAACAAACTTGGGATGATTTTTCAGCTTTTTGTAGGATTCATACCCCAAGTCTGCCAAACTTTGAATCAATTCTCTCTGTTTTGAATTGAGATTTTTCTCTCCATCAGGATAGAGGTGGTTTTCCAGCCCGGCGCTGAGTAGCTGCTCCAGATTGTAGGTACAGGATACCTGCTTACCGTAATTGGATGAAATGGTCTGACCTTGAATGGTCACCTGGATTTCGGAGTTGTCCACTTTTTCTCCCAAGGAAGCATAGAAATTATGAAGGTTCCCTCCTCCTCTGGCTACGGGACCGCCTCGCCCATCAAAAAAGACCACTTTGATCCCATACTTTCTCGATACTTCGGACAGTTCCTCTTTGGCCACCAAAATGGACCAATTCGCCTTTAAATAGCCCCCGTCTTTGGTCCCATCAGAGAACCCAAGCATGATATTCTGCTTCATCCCACGGGATTTGAGGTGCTCGGCATACTCCGGAGTTTCATATAGCTTGGACATAATCTGGGGTGCCATTGCCAAATCATCTATGGTCTCAAACAAGGGGACAATGTCTAGAGGAAGGGGACTGGATTTGGCTCCCAAAGTCAATCTTGCCAGCTGAAAAACTTCCAAAACATGAAGCACAGATTGACAATTGGAAATAATGTAGCGATGAAGTCCTTCTTCTCCATTGAGCGCTTGGATTTCCTTAACTGTGCCTAAGGATTGAAGCATTTCCTTATGAAAGGGTTCCTGAAAATCCTCGAGAGAAGGCAGCCCTCTGGTCTTCATTACTTTGGAAATCAATTCCTCCTCGGTTCCGGTAAATTCTTTTCCCTGAATAGAAAAAATCTCCTCCCAAAGCCCATCATGCTTTCGACTATCCTGCCGCAAATCCATGTGGGCAAAGTGGAAACCGAAAATTCTCACTTTTAGGATAAATTCATCCAATAGATTCAGAAACAACCCATCGTGGTGTGTGATCAATGCCTCCCTAGCTTCTAAAAGAATTTCCAAAAGATCCTCCTTGGAGTTGTAGACCTGCTTGTTTTCAAAAAGGGTGTAGAAAATTCCCCGTTCTGCCTTGGCGATCAACTCCTCCACCTTTTTGAAGGTAAGCCGCTTTTTTAATTTTCTGAGATCTCTGTAGTAGCATCTCATCAGCCACTTTTTGAGGCGATCCGCTACCTGAAGGGTAGTCTCATGGGTCACGAATGGATTGCCATCCCGGTCGCCCCCTGGCCAAAACCCTACTTTTAAAATCCCCGGATTTTCCCAAGTATGGATGGGTTCACCCAATCCTTTCAGCAATCGGATGACAATGTCCGGAATACTTTGATAAAATACATTCTCCAAGTACCAAATCAGACTGATCGCCTCGTCAAATGGAGTAGGTTTTTCCCGGTTGATAAAGCCGGTCTTGCCCAGCTGCTGCAAAAGAAGGTTGATGCTCTCCAAATCATCGGTCCGAATCGCATTTTCCAAATCGGTAATGATCCCCAATACGTTGCCCGGATAAAATTGAGTGGGGTGGGCGGTAAGCGTCAGCCTGACAGAAAATGTCTTGAGCTTTTCGATCAATTCTTTCTTTTTCTTATCGGTCTCTACTCTGGAAATCAAAGCCTTTATGGAGCCTTTTCCATGAATGTCGTTGATTTTATCGTAGGCAGCATCCTCTATGGAATCAAATAGGACCACTTGCCGCTCCACATACTGTATCATCTGAAAAAGAAAATCGCTCCTTCTTTTCTCTGATTCACCTGGCATCATTTCGTCAAAAAATCCCTCAATGATCTCCACGGGAGTTTTCCCTTCTCTATACCCTTTTTCACATGCTTTGCCCAAAAAAGGCAAAAGGGTGCCTGTGACATAGATATCATCAAAGGGCAGATCTAAAAACAAACTGTTGTAAATCGTAAACCGCTTGGCTACTTGGGTATCATAAATTTGCTGCATCATTTTCCAATTAATCGACTAGGCTAAATTAACATTTTTCAACCTTAATCGAATTATTTTTAACTTTTCAATAAAAAACAAGGGGGAAAAATTGATTTATTTCACACAACATGTCTCATTTTTAATTCTTCGCAAAATCACAAAATTGGCAAAATTCACTACTTTCCGTTCATGAAATCAATTCCTCTCCGGTGGTTGGCTCCGCACCTGTTCCCTTTGACCATCCTAGCTTTGGCCTGTAATCCTTCTACACCTGAAACCCAAAATCAACCCGTGCTAAACCTAAGTTACCAATTCTTGGTGGGAACCTACACGGATTCCATTCATCAGGGCATCAATCACCTTATTTTTTCTCCGGGGGAAAATCTGATGACTGTTCAGACCATTGCTGCCGGAATCGCCAACCCCTCTTTTGTCATGGCTACTCAAGACGGAAAGACAGTCTATTCCCTTGAAGAAGAGGCAGGCGTCCAAGGAGGAAATGTGCTCACCTTTGCCAGAAATCCGGAGGATAACTCGCTGACGCTTCTGGACCAAGACGCCTCCCAAGGAGATCACCCCTGCCATATTTCTTTGTCTCCAAATGAGGATTTTGTGATTTTGGGTAATTATACCGGTGGCAGCCTTTCTGTCTTCAAAGTAAATGAGGACAAAAAGCTGGATTTTGTCCAGCTGATCCAGCATACCGGCAAAAGCATTAATCCCGCCCGGCAAGAGAAGCCCCATGTCCATTCTACCACTTTTGATCCCGAAGGAAAAAGGGTGCTGGTAGCAGACTTGGGTACTGACAAGATTTATATCTATAATTTTGATCCCCAGCAGGCTAAGCCATTGAGCTTATCGGGAGAATTTCCTGTCACTCCGGGAGATGGACCCCGACATTTGGCCTTTTCGGCTGATGGAAAGGAGGTTTTGGTTGTTGAAGAAATGACTGCGGTCCTGGATGTTTTTTCTTATGTCAATGGAATTTTGACTCCCATCCAAAGACTTTCCTTGGTGGATGAGGGTTTCTCAGGGGCAGTGGGAGCGGCAGAAATCCGAGTTTCTCCCGATGGGAAAAATGTTTATGTTTCCAACCGGGGAGAGGCCAACACCCTTTCGGTTTTTGCCAAAAGCACCTCCGGTCAATACGAACGAATCCAAAACATTTCCTCAGGAGGAATGATGCCCCGCAATTTCAATTTGACCCCTGATGGCAAATACCTTCTCGCTGCCCATCAAGCCAGTAATGATATTGTGATCTTTGAGCGGGACTTGGATACGGGAATTTTAACCCAAACCCTTTGGAAAGCACAAGTGCATAAGCCGGTTTATTTACATCCTCTACCCAACTAGGCAGGATTCTCCCAAAGCCTATCTCCATAGCGGATTTGCCCCTTTTCAATCTCCAAAGGCGAGGCAAGGTTATTATGGTAGAGCTTCCCGGTACCCAGACCTTGGGGAATTTTGGGGTCGTGGGAGGAAGCTAATTGGGAAATGGCATTCAGCCCGATATTACTTTCCAAGGCTGAGGTCATCCACCAGCCGATTCCCCGCTCTTCTGCCAACCTGATCCATTGCTGAGTTTCCAAAAACCCGCCCAGAAGTGTCGGTTTGAGAATGATATGCTGGGGCAGCAGGGTATCCAAAAGCAATTCTTTTTCATTGGTCCCGATCAGCTCTTCGTCCAGGGCAATGGGAAGTGGGGTTTCCCGACAAAGCTTCCTCATTTCTGCCCGTTGTCCGGCACGAATAGGCTGCTCTATGCTGTGAATATCCCATTCGGCGAGTTGACGGAGTTTGTTCATCGCCTCCATAGGTGAAAATGCCCCATTGGCATCTACCCGGAGAATAACCTGATCCTTGGAAAACTGCTTTCGGATATAGCTCAAAAGAGCCAATTCCTGCTCAAAATCAATGGCCCCGATTTTCATTTTGATGCAGTCAAATCCCTCGTTTAGCTTTTGATCAATCTGCTCCAGCATAAACTCCCGATCTCCCATCCAAATCAGTCCATTGATGGGAATTGGTTTTTTCTCATCAAAAAATGGGTTGGAGAAAAATCGCTTCTTCCCACCTTGAATCCAATCCAACAAGGCCATTTCAAGCCCAAATCGCAGGGAGGGCAACTCAAGAGGTACTCGAGCATCAACCTGATTCAAAACCGAATCGGCATCCGTCTCCCAAGTTTCCATAGCCAACTTTTGGAGATGAACTGAAATAACCTCTTCAAAATCCTCCCGATAATCCGGACTCAAACCGACTAAAGGGGCCGCCTCTCCCCAGCCTACCCTATCCTGATCGTCCGGATGAGTCACTTTTATCCAAAAAACCTCCCGGGTCTTGAGTACACCACGGGATGTACCCGCATCAAATCTGAACTGAAGAACCCTTTTTATCAGGGAAAACTGAAACCGAAATGAATCTGCCATAGGGATAAAACCGATTTTGGACCAAATGGATGGCTATATTTGCAGGCAAATCATCCTTTCAAATGGAAATTCCTACCCTTGATCTCCAAGACTTCGAATATACACTCCCGGAGGATCGGATTGCCAAGTTTCCCCTCGAAAAACGAGACCAATCCCGACTTCTGCAGTACGAGCTAGGGCAAATCAGTCATCATCATTTCTATGAATTGCCCGAATTATTGCCCGCAAATGCGCTTTTGGTCTATAACGACACCAAGGTGATTCCAGCACGGTTGATCTTCCAAAGAGAAACCGGAGCCAAAATCGAGATCTTTCTTCTCGCTCCCCTAGCTCCGACCACGGTCATCGCTGAGATTATGCTGGCCAAGCTTCCAGTCACTTGGCAAACACTCATCGGCAACGCCAAAAAATGGAAAAATGAGGAAGTCCTGAAAGGAAGAATCCGAATAGGTGAAAAGGAAGTGATTCTACATGCCCGTCTGCATGATCGGGAAGCCATGTCTGTGGAGTTCTCTTGGGATGATCCAGAGGTAGCTTTTGTGGATTTGGTGGAAGCCAGCGGAGAAGTGCCACTTCCCCCATATTTAAATCGAAAGCCCCAAAAAGAGGACAAAGACCGATATCAGACCGTTTATTCCAAAAAAGAAGGAGCTGTCGCCGCCCCAACCGCAGGGCTTCACTTTACAGAAGAAGTATTTGAAAAACTCAGGAAAAAAGGAATCCAGGAAGCCCAAGTGACTCTGCACGTGAGTGCGGGGACCTTCCAACCTATCAAGGTGAAAGAGGTGACAGCACATCCCATGCATTCGGAACAGATTCAGGTAGCGCGGGAAACGATAAGAAAACTGCTTGAAAACACCGGAAAAACCATTGCTGTAGGGACTACTTCGGTCCGAACTTTGGAAAGTCTCTTTTGGTATGGGGTACAACTGCTGGAGGGGAGAGGAGAAATTCTAGAGATCGGAAAGCTATTCCCATACCAACAAAGGACTGCGTTGCCCAAAAAGAAAGAAGCTCTTCAGGCGATTTTGGACCTCATGGAAAAGAATGGCTCCGAAACGATATGGGGACAGACCGAGATATTCATTTTTCCCGGATATCACTACCAGATGATTGACGGATTGATTACCAATTTTCATCAACCTGGATCCACCTTGATTCTTTTGATCTCTACAATCCTGGGAAAGGACTGGAAAAAAGTATATCAGGAGGCCCTGGACAGAGACTATCGCTTTCTCAGTTATGGGGACAGCAATTTGCTATGGCTCTACTAGCAAAAAAAGTCCCGTCATACATACGAGACCAGTTTATTCCAATTAAAATTTCCCTCGATTAGTCCCCCTGCCCTCCTATTCGCTGAATGCCTTTAAGCAATTCCTGATAGAATGTTCTTCCTACTGGTATCCAATCCTTACCCACCTGAACCTCCTTGTTATTGATGGCAGAGATCTCTCCGATTTGGACCATGTAGCTCTTATGAATCCTAAGGAAATTATCTGAAGGCAATACAGATTCAAATTCTTTAAGGATATTTCGTACCGAAATCACCGCACCTTTGGTAACCAAAGTGGTGTAATTGCCGTCACCTTTCAGCCAGAGAATGTCATCAAACCTTACCTTGACCAAACTTCCTTCATGGCGCACAAAAATCGCATCCTTGATCAGCAGTTTAGGTTCTTCTGATACATGATGCTTTTTTCCGTTTCCGTTTTTGTTGACTCTGATACCCTCTAATAGCTCTTTCATACCTCAGATTGTTTTGTTGGTGCAACATCCTGTGGATGAATATTGTTTTGATTTTGTTATTTATATCTTCACAAAAAATACAAACTTGGTCTGTTTTAAATTATTTGAAATCAAGATGATCGAAAAACACCATGCAACTTTTTAAAAAATACCTGTTTCCTGTCTTGGTCATCCTGCTTTATTCCTGCGAAAAGGAAAAGCCCCAACCCGGTTTTGCAAAAATTACGATATCAGAGATTCACCTTCAAAATCCCCCAGCAAACGGGAGAGTCAACACCAATCAAAGCTGGACGCATGAATTTTCGTACAATCAGAGGGTAACTTTTACCTCTGTGGAAACCGGTCAAACTTACCTCATTCAGCTGCCTGACAATCCTGTGGGGTTTTCATTTGAACTTCCTATTGGTACCTACAGCTATGAATCCAACCCTTCCACTACCGAAATTTCCACCACTCTCCCCGTAGACCTCACCGGTAACCTAAGTGCTTCGAGCCCTGAATTAGTTACTCCCCTGGAAGGAAGCACCAATTACCACTTGCTGAGTATTCAAAAAACCAATTTGGAATCCCCTCCAAGGCTCATCTCTCCTCAGGATGGAGTGATGGCCTCTCAAGGGGATTTTTTCTACATCTATTCCTGGAAAACCATTCTAGCAGAAATCCAACTGACTCAAGGTCAGCGCTTCCGACTTGGGGTAGACCCCCAGCCATTTCAGCATCAATCCTTTTTCTATCCCAAGTCCAGCAGACCAGAGGTACCCACAGACCTTGTTGACCCAATTTTTGAGTTGTCTCGGCGAACGTTTCCCTTGGTGGAGGACAGCTATCCCCAAGTTTTTCCTCCTTTTCACCGGCAGGAATTGGGATTCCCTTTAGGTGAAACTTCAGGCCTGGAAGCGATCGGCAATCGGCTATTCACGATCAATGATGGGGGAAATCTTCCTGAAGTATTCGAAATTTCTCCCGAATCAGGTTCTTTGCTTAGAATCATTCCTGTAAAAAATGTATCAAATGTGGATTGGGAGGATTTGGCTTCCAATGACACTCATTTTTTCATCGGAGATTTCGGAAATAACCTGGGCAACCGAAAAGACCTCAGGATTTTGAAGATATCTATTGGGGATTTGCTCTCCAACAACGGAGTAAATGCAGAAGTCCTTGAATTTTCCTATCCCGATCAGGCCGATTTTGATGATCCTAACCATGCTTTTGATTGCGAGGCTATGGTCTTTTGGGATGGAAAGCTTCATCTGTTTACCAAACCCGTGAATACAAATGAAACCACCCATTACACCCTCGACCCCATGCTGTCCAATCAAGTCGCGATGAAAGTAGAATCTTTCTCCACCGCAGGGAAAATCACCGGTGCCGATGTCACTTCAGACGGAAAAAACCTCATCCTCCTCGGCTATGAACTTGCAGGAATCTCCTCCCGATCCTTTATGGAAGTCTTTTCCGGCTGGAATACAGACCAAATCCTAAACTCGGGTCAACGGTACACCTTCTATTTGGGAAGCGTAGCTGCTACCAGTCAGACGGAAGGCATTGCCTTTCTTCATAATAAAAAATTAAAAATCTCGGGGGAAAGCATCTCCCTTGGTGGAGCATCCCTTCCCGCGAGACTGTTTGAAGTTGACTTGACCGGTTTGCTTGAGGATTAACTTTTTCTCATTTGTTTATAGGCATTGATCAGCCCATTGGTGGAGCAGTCGTGAGAAGTCACTTCTTCTTCCCCATCCAATTCCGGCAAAATCCCGTTGGCCAAGACTTTGCCCAATTCTACTCCCCACTGATCAAAACTGAAAATGTTCCAAACGACACCTTGCACAAAAATTTTATGCTCGTACATCGCGATCAGTTGTCCTAAGGTATAGGGAGTAATTTGCTTGACCAAAATGGAGTTGGTAGGCCGGTTGCCTTCAAATACCCGATGAGGGGCGATTCGCTCAATTTCTTCCTCAGATTTACCTGCTTTTTTCATTTCAGCTTGGACCTCCTCGAGGGATTTGCCTTTCATGAGGGCTTCAGTCTGTGCAAAAAAGTTGGAAAGTAGCTTTTGGTGATGGTCTCCGAGGGGATTGTGTGAAATAGCCGGAGCAATGAAATCACAAGGAATCATATGCGTCCCCTGATGAATCAGCTGATAAAAGGCATGCTGTCCGTTAGTCCCCGGTTCGCCCCAGATGATCGGCCCGGTGGTGTAATTTACCTTTTGCCCGTCCCTACTGACATATTTCCCATTGCTCTCCATGTTGCCTTGCTGGAAATAAGCCGCAAAGCGGTGCAAGTATTGATCGTAGGGTAAAATCGCTTCTGAACTGGCTCCTTGAAAATTGGTATTCCAAATACCGATCATGGCCAAAACCATAGGAATATTTCGCTCAAAAGCAGAATGACGGAAGTGCTCATCCATGGAATGAGCTCCCGAAAGGAGTTTTTCAAAATTATCAAACCCGATGGCGCAGGCGATGGGAAGTCCAATGGCTGACCAAAGGGAATATCTGCCTCCTACCCAATCCCAAAACTCAAACATATTGGCCAGGTCAATTCCAAAGGCTTCGACTGCCTTGGCATTGGTAGACAAAGCCACAAAATGCCTGGCTACTGCTGCTTCATCCTTGGCATAACCCAAAAACCAATCTCTTGCCGAATGTGCATTGGTCATGGTCTCCTGAGTGGTAAATGTCTTGGATGCTATAAAGAAAAGAGTGGTCTCCGGATCGACTTTCTTCAAGATCTCACTCAGGTGTGTTCCGTCTACATTGGATACAAAGTGGATGGATAGACTTGGATTTTGATAGGGTTTTAATGCTTCGGTAACCATCACCGGGCCCAAATCCGAACCACCAATGCCTATATTGACCAAGTGGGTAATCGGCTTGCCGGTGTAGCCCAGCCATTTTTCCTCAAAAACCTGATCGGCAAATTTCTTCATTTGGGCCAAAACCGCCTTGATATCCGGCATCACATCTTTGCCATGAACATACACTGGGTGATTGCTACGGTTACGAAGGGCAGTATGAAGTACGGCACGGTTTTCGGTCTGATTGATCGAAGCTCCCGAAAACATCTCCTCGATCGCTTCGTGGACACCGCACTCCCGGGCCAAATCCATCAAGGCCAGAAGTATACCGTCAGAAATCCTGTTCTTTGAAAAATCAACCAACAGATCCTCGAACCTCAGACTGAACTGGTCAAACCGTCCGTGATAGTCAAAATGGGAATAGATCGAGTGGTTTTTGTGCTTTTCTTTAAGCTCAAGAAGCCTTCCCCAAGCAGGGGTAGTAGTGGGATTGATCGAATTCATGAATGAAAATGAATTAATAGGTCTGGGTAAAATTAAGAGATATCTTCAGATTATCTCTTAAGTTTTCTTAGTTTAAGCCTTGGGGTTCTGGAAGTGATCCGCTATTTTTCAGATCCTAAGTCTATTTCTTTTCTTCGTGCGCTTCGTAGTATCCCTTTTGATTTGTAGCTGTATTGCGTTTGCCGGTTTTTCCCAAAACCCTGCTCCCATTCCTCTCAATAAACACTTTTTTGAGATTTTCCCTGCTGATTCCATGCAGCAGAAGTATTACCAATTTCTGTCCTATGGTTCAGACTCTACCCAAATCGAAAGGATTTTTACCCTTCAAAATCAACTGGTCCGCACCGTTCGAAAAGGGAAAAAAACAGCCGAATTCCAGGAATTAACGCTAGAGGAATATGATCTTCAGGGCCAGCTTACCCATAGAAAAATAGTCAATCTCTTCAACTCCAAATTCATTTCGACCTACTATGACAAGGGAGAACAGGTAGCGCAGTTAATCTACCGTGGAGAACATAAATACTCCATTTACAGAAAGGGATACGACAAGCCCCGAGAGCGCTTGGAAAATGATTTTGAACCGTATCCAAAAGATGAAAAAGCCCGCTTCCCTTTTCTTTTGTCCCAAAAGACCCGAATCGAAAAAAGCAAATGGCCTGAGGAAAGGCAATTGATTGTGGTTGGAGTCTTGGTGGATGAAAGCGGAGAGGTGAAGTCCGTGGAGTGGGCGAATCCCCTGGGTGCTGATCCGGAGATAGCCAAAATTTTTGTCAAAGCGGTGAGCTCCTGGAAGAAAGGCTACATTCCGGCTAAAGATGCCCAGGAAAATCCATTGCAAAAATGGAGATATTTCTATTTCCATGCCGGAGGAAAGTTTGCTCACGGCCCTATCGAAGTCAGTTTTCGAAAATAACCTAGTCTAATCACACTTGAACTCCCTCTTTTCAATCCAGCTTCAGCCTTGTCCATTCAGTAGCAGAAATATTCTTTCCAACGTCAACCCAAAGGAAAATCAGTCTGTTTTTCATGTCCCTTTTTCCCCGCTCTATGAACCGTTTTCTCAACCTCATCGCAAGCTTATTGATCTCGGTTGCTTTGAATTCTTGTGGCCCCTGCAGAAATCTGGATTGCCTGGTTTCCAAATACGATTTTGAATTCAGAATCCTGGATGCAGAGTCAGGACAGGATTTGGTTTTTGGCCCCAATGCCAAATTTGAGGCCAGGGAATTCCGACTCTATTCGAGTCAGGGTAATGAGCGGGTGGAATACGTCCTTCACCCCCTCCATTCTCCCTATTTTGAGGGAGATACTACCTTCTATGCGGAGGTTTTTCCTCCTCTGGGACCTGTATTCTTAAGCTACCCTAATGGCAAAATCGATACCCTGCTCTTAGGCTATACCCAATACCATACCGAATGTTGCGGAAGAATCACCGAGCTTAAACAGCTCACCCGGAACAATTCGGAAGAATTCAACGATCTCTGGCAAGTGCTGGAGTTCCATTATTAATCCAAACCACTTTTCCCCTCCTTGATGAGATACCTAATTCCTTTCCTTTTTTCCTGTATGTCCGCCTATTCGCAGGCTTGGAGCCAAAAAACCAAAACAAAGAGAAACATTCTTGACAAGGCATTTTTATGAAATCAGCCAAAAAGACCTCGACAATCGAGCTTTTCGACGCGGCATCAACAAGCTGGAAAATGGAGATCAAGTTTTCTGGATTTTTGATGGGAATGATCGATTGGGGGTACAGGGTAAAGTGGAAATCTATCCCCAAAGGCTTTTTAAGCGAGAGACAAGGGGATTTTTTAACGAAGACAATTCCCAAAAAAGCCAAACGACAAAAAATCTGAATGATGCCGGGTATGTGGAAAGCATTTTTGATGAAGGTGAAAAAAGAACAAGTTATCTATTTGGGTGAACAACCGTATTCCATTTGGCGTCATAGCCCGGAATTCGAACAACAGCAGACGCGAGCTGATTTCAAGCCAGGTTAGGACGCCCAAAGACTCCATGAGCTTTGCAATCCACACTTGGAATACCTGAGAAGCAGGCAAAGCGATGCGGTACAAATGGCTCTTTTGATCTCTGAAACAGGAGAACTAAAAGAGATCGAGGTGGCTAATGGATTTGGCCTCTATCAGGAACTGGTGAAGGAGGCTTCAAAAGTAAGCCGATTTCAAAAAGGTTCATTTTTCCAAGCTTTGATCTTCATGGCGATCCTGTGGAGGTATGGATGTCTATCCCGGTCAGGTTTAGTTTGGGTTGATTCCCTGAAATTCCTCTAGGATACTCCCCCGAATGAATCTAATTTTGGTGGCTTGAATGGAAGGAACTTTGATTTTAACAGGAATTACCGCTTTTTTTATCCTCGCCACCTTTGTTCCCTTGGTGAAACTGGACTATTGGTGGATTCGTATTTTTGACTATCCCCGTCTTCAAAAGTTAGTCATACTTGTTGCCTTAGGGGTATTCTGGATTATTTTGGATGGGGATGACCCTATGAAGTTGATTGGGTTGGGATCGGTTGGGCTAGCCCTAATTTACCTTTCTGTTCAGGTTTGGCCCTACACCATTTTGGGGAAAAAAATGATTCAGCGTGTCCCATTTTCCAAAGATAATGGGCTTCACCTCATAGTAGGCAACGTGTATCAGTTCAATACTGATTACTCCAAAACCATTCAACTGATCAAAAAAAGGAATCCGGATGCGGTTTTTTTGGTTGAAACGAATCAGCGATGGGTGGATGGATTGAAGCGAATCGAGGAGGATTTCCCTTACCGCATCCTGTTGCCAAAAGAAAACACGTACGGCCTTGCCTTCTATTCCAAACTTCCTATCCTCAGAGAAGAAATCAACTATCTTTTGGACCCGGAGATCCCTTCTTTGGAAGTAGATCTAAAGCTGAACTCCGGTCAAAGAATCACTCTCTACGGCATCCATCCGACTCCCCCGGTCCCCGGAGAAAATTCAAAAAGTACAGAAAGAGATGCGGAAATCCTGATGATCGGAAAAAAATCCCAAGCCAATCCCAACCCTTCCCTTGTCATCGGAGACCTCAATGATGTAGCATGGAGCTATACCACTTCCCTGTTTTTAAAGATATCCCAAATGGCCGATCCAAGACGAGGAAGGGGATTTTACAGTACATTTCATGCCAAGGTTCCCTTTTTCCGATGGCCTTTGGATCATGTTTTTTTGAGCAGGCATTTTGGTCTTTCAAGCCTCCAAGTACTTCCGGGAATGGGGTCTGACCACTTTCCTATAGAAATTAAAGCCACCCTATCTCCCGAAAAAACCACAGAAACCATCCGGGCCAATGGAGATGAAAAAAAAGAAGCACGGGCCAAAATCATCAATGGGCACAAAGAGTAAAGCCTGGTTTTAACCGGCTTTACTCTTCATTGGCTGAAGCTTTCGCTTCTTCCTTGGCTTTTCGCTTGAATCCCTTTCGGAATGGCCAAGTGTATTCCAAGGCTTCCAATCCTTTGTTTAGATTGTAGGTGGCAGAATCGGTATTGACCAAAGTGCTTTTGAGGGATTCGGCAAATTCAGGATCGTTGAGCATTGTTCCTAGTGCATTGTTGGGGTCGTCCAGTTTTGCCGAAATCTCCTCCAGCTTTTTGGTGAGCTCTTGGGTATTCTCCGCACTGGCTTTGAAGCTGGCGATGGTAGCTCTTAATTCATCCGCGATCTCCGTATCCGTCGCCAAATCATTGAATAGATTGCCCTCCTTGTTGAGTTTCCCCGCAAAGGTGTTCAATTCTGCCAGCATCCTACTGCTGTTGGCGGAGGCTTTGTCCAAATTGGCCACAATCTCCTTAAACCGTACTGCAAGGGAAGAGTCGGTAAGGACCGCTCCTACGATTCCTTCGCCCGCAGCTAGTTTTCCGGTCAGAAGCTTAAGGTCTGCGGTGATTTCTACCAGGTTTTCATTGTTTACCTGTAGGGTTTCCATCATTTGATCGGTATCGAGTGGCATCACTGCTTCCAGTCGGTCCCCTTCTTCCACTGCGGGGAAATCGGTACTTCCTCCATAGATGACAATGATTTTGTTTCCGATCAGTCCGTCTGAACTGATGGTAGCTTTGGAGTTTTTCCGGATAAATTCAGATACACTCTGCTCCACATTCATCTCTACCTCCACTTGGGAATCTCCATAGAAATTGATTTTTCGGACCGTTCCGATTTTCACCCCTGAAAACCAAATGTTGTTTCCTGTCTGCAGACCTCCCACATCATCAAAGACCGCTTTGAGATGAATGGCCTTCACGAACTTTTTCTGCTGTCCTCCGAGGGTCAAGATACCTGCCACCAAAATAGCAATGCCCAGGAAAACAAAAATTCCCACTATGACTGATCGTTTGTTTTCTCCTCTCATGAGTATATGAAATTATAATCGTAGAATGATTTGACTCGCTCGTCCTCAGCATGAGGAAATACTTCTTCGAAGGTGCCCATTGCGTTAAATTGGCCGTCCAGAAGGACAGCCATCCGGTCTCCGGTCATTTTGGCACAGGCCAAGTCGTGCGTGATGACAATGGAGGTGGTCTTATAGCGCTCTCTCACTTCCATGATCAGATTATTGATATCCACGCAGGTGATCGGATCCAGTCCCGCAGTGGGCTCATCGTAAAGCATGATTTCAGGATTAAGGATGAGCGTCCTAGCCACCCCAATCCGTTTCTTCTGACCTCCGGAAAGTTCCGAAGGCATCTGATTGATCGTCTGTGGCAGTCCCACCGCATCCAACAGCTCCTCTATTCGGTAGGCAATATCCTTTTTACTCAGGTTTTTGATGTTTCTCACCAAAGGAAACTCCATGTTTTCCCTGACAGTCATCGAATCATACAGGGCAGAGTTTTGGAAGGAAAACCCGATTTTCAATCGTAAAGCATTGAGGTCCTTGGTACTCAACTTGGAGACTTCTTTGCCCAGCACTTCCATGCTGCCTTTGTCTTGCTTGAGTAATCCCACCATGATTTTGATCAACACGGATTTTCCCGTACCTGACCTTCCCAGAACCACCAGGTTTTCTTCTCTGTATAAGTCCAAATCCACCCCTTTGAGTACGTCCAAATCCCCGAAAGACTTGAACAGATTTCTTATTTTGACGACGATTTCCCGATTTTCCATAGCCTTACATTCCCCGGATAGCATTGACAATCTGAAGGGCCAAAAGCTCCTCAATAAAAATCAAAAACATGGATATCACCACTGCTGAATTGGCAGCCCTACCTACCCCCTCCGTCCCTTTGGACGAATTGTATCCCTTGTAACATCCCACAATCCCAATAGTAAACCCAAATACGATCGATTTGATTACGGAGGAAAATACGTCTAAGAAGGTGATAGAATCAAAAACCTGCACAAAAAAGGTCGATAAGCTGACCAATTCGTTCTTATTGACATTGATAAATGACCCCATCAAAGCCACGAAATCGGTGTACATCACCAGCAAGGGGATCATAAAAGTAGTAGCTAAAACTCGGGTTACGACCAGGAATTTGAAAGGATTGGTGGCTGACACCTCCATCGCGTCGATCTGCTCGGTAACCTTCATGGAGCCAATTTCGGCCCCGATACTCGAGCCTACTTTGCCGGCAGCAATCAAAGCCGTAACCAATGGCCCCATCGCCCGCACTACTGCTATCGAAATCAGTGCAGGAAGCCAAGAAGTGGCACCAAACTCAGAAAGGGAAGGTCTGGACTGATTGGTGAATACTATCCCGACAATAAACCCTGTCAGGGAAATAAGCGGAAGTGATTCAACACCGATTCGGTAGCATTGATGTATTACTTCCTTGAATTCATAAGGAGGCAGAAAAACTTCCCTGAAAAACCGTCGGACAAAGTTCCAGGCATCCGCCAATCCCGTAAAAAACTTATCTATTTTTTTCGAAAGCAAGGGCTTCCGATCTTCTGCTTCTTCGGCCATAATTAATTTCGGATTGCCGAAAATAAGGAAATTTCCACAATGAAGTGTTTAATTTTCTTTAAGCCTGCAGGATTTGAATCAGATCGGCCTCGGAGAGCGGCTTTTCAAAAAAACCGAAAACTCTGGAATCAGCACTGGCCCGAATCCGGTCGGTGTTGATAATCGAAGAGGTCATCAAAAAAAATTTTCCCCGGAATCCCTGACCGGACAAGGCATCCAGAAATTCCCAAGCATCCATTTCTCCCAAATTCAAGTCTGAGACTACCCAAGCTTGGGGAGTAGTGGCCAGAAAACTCAAGGCCTCGGAGGGTTGATCAAAAAACCTCAATTCAGAATCAAACCCCATAAGATGGATCCTCTTTCTCAACAAAAGGTGCATGATTTTATCGTCATCGAGTACGACTAATGGGCAGTCAGACGGGTTCATTTTTGTGGAAAAAAATTAAGACTTGGCAAAATAATGGGGATGGATCTGATTCATAAAACCACCCAAAAATAACGAAATCGATCTTAGAAAAAAGTCGAATTCCTTTATCTCTCAGAATTTCATTTTTGGAAAATATAGATATTTAGATTAATCTAATTTTTTTAGTCTTTCCAAATTCAGGGATAGCGAAATTAGGTTTAAAAAACTACAAATCAATATTTTAACCTTCCTTTAATAAAGTAATTTGTTAAATAAAAATACACTCTTTCGTCTTGTTTTTTCTCCTCCCCTACTCCATTCACAGGATGGGTATCCCTAACAAATATTTTTTCCTTTCATCTACCCCAAATGAAAAAAGACCTATTTTCACCAAGGCATTATCAGTTATGGAGGAGACCCAAAAACCCAAAAAACACCGAAGCAAAGTCATCCGGGTATTGCTTTATCTGGCGCATCGCTTCGATCTGGAAGAAGGTAAGGAGGATGAACTGGAGACCATCGAATACATCTCCAAGAACGTGGAGTTTAAAGGTGCAAATCTCTGGATTCTCATCTTCGCCATTTTGGTGGCTTCGGTGGGATTGAATGTCAACTCAACAGCGGTTATTATCGGAGCCATGTTGATTTCACCCCTGATGGGTCCCATCATGGGAATCGGGTTGGCTGCAGGGATCAATGACTTCGATTTGCTGAAGCGGTCCTTTCGCAATCTTGCCGTGGCTGTTTCCATCGCCATTTTGACTTCAACTCTTTATTTTTTAGTCACTCCTATCAGTGACGCACAATCCGAACTGTTGGCGAGAACGGAGCCGACGGTCTGGGATGTATTGATTGCCCTTTTTGGGGGACTTGCAGGCATAGTAGCTGGATCGAGAAAAGAGAAAAGTAATGCTATCCCGGGAGTAGCTATAGCCACAGCACTCATGCCTCCTCTCTGCACGGCTGGCTATGGAATCGCTACGGGCAATTTGCTGTACTTCTTCGGGGCATTTTATCTCTTCTTTATCAATTCGGTTTTTATCAGTTTATCCACTTACCTGATCGTCCGATTTATGGGATATCCCAAAAAGCATTTTTTGGACCCCAAACGGGAAAAGCGGGTTCAGACTTACATCACACTGTTTACCTTGATGACCATTATTCCCAGTATCTACCTGGCTTATGGTATCGTCAAGCAATCTCTCTGGAATCAACAAGCCAGAAAGTTTATTCAGACAGAAATGAAGTTTCCCAAAACTCAAATTCTGAATGCGGATTATGCATATTCCAGCGAAGAAAGGAAAATTGAGGTAAGTCTGATTGGAGAAGCACTTTCCGATGAGGAAATCGAAATCTTACGGACCAAAATATTCGATTTTGGACTCACAGAAACCGAACTGGTCATCAATCAAAGCGGCAGTAGTACCGATATGCGGGTCTTAAGAAATGATATTTTGAAGGATCTCTACGAGCGAAATGAAATGCTGATCCAAACCAAGGATGAAAAAATAGCCCTACTTGAAAAGGAACTGGCACAGGATGCCCAAATCCGAATCCTGAGTACCGAGATGGCTGAGGAGGCAAAAATCAATCACCCGGGACTGAGAAAATTCAGTATCGGAAGATCCATTTTCAGTGATTTGGATGCCAAAAAGTCCGACACTCTGATTGCTGCCTATGCCTCTTTCAAAAACAGACCTTCTTCAGCTGAAATCCAAAAGCTGAAGCAGTGGCTGAAAATCCGAACAAAAGCCGATACAGTAGCCCTGATTTTAGATTAACCCCCCAGCCCATGAAAACAATAATCCTTACCCTTAGCTTTTTTGTCGCTTGCTTGGGAGTAAGCTATGCCCAAGAAGTCTACGATGAAGCCCTCGCCAAAAAGCTTGGAGCCGATGATTACGGCATGCGCAAATACGTCATGGCCTTCCTTCTTCGAGGAGATCGAGTTTCCGAATATACTCCCGAACAGCGCTCGGAAATCCAGTCAGGGCACATGGCAAACATTGGACGAATGGCCGAAATGGGAAAGTTGATTGTGGCAGGCCCTTTCTTCGGAAATGAAGACCTGCGGGGCATTTACATCTTTGACGTGCAGACTTTGGAAGAAGCCAAAGCCCTTACCGAGACAGACCCTGCGATCCAAGCCGGAGTCCTCAAAATGGATCTGAAAGAATGGTATGGTTCTGCAGCCCTGATGATGCTTCCGGAACTTTATCCTAAAGTGACGAAAAGCAGTATCCAGTGATCAGTCGCAGTAGGCAGTAGGCAAAATAACTGAAAACTGCCTACTGATCTCACCTCCCACAAATCTCCCTGTACGCACAGTATTCGCACTTTTTCTCATCTTCCGTCTGATCAAAAGGAACCTCAGGATTGAAAATCTCCCCCAACAATCCGCTTAACCCTTGTTCAAACTCCTCCGCAAAATCCCTGTAATCCCGGATTTCTTCCTTATTCATGACCAGGAATGGATTGAATTTAGAGTCATAGATTTCCTTGATGTTGAAAATTCCCGGCTTCATAGGGAGCGTGTTTTCCGGATGGCTGTGTTGGTAGAAATAGGCATAAAGCAGGGTCTGCATCGCGGCTTTGTTGCGTTTTTTGTCTTCCCGATCAAAAAGTGAGGCAATCGATCCAACTGTTTTGTTGTCTTTGCCGGTTTTGTAATCGAGCAAGCGCACCACGCCATCTTTGATATCCATTCGGTCAATCACTCCTTGAAGCGCCACTTCTACTCTCCCCAGAGCTGTTTCCACAGGAATTCCGGCAAGGTATTTTTTCTCCAGTCCGATCACTCGAAATGGTCCGTTTTTTTGATCGTAGGACAGGATTTCCTTAACGTACTTGATAAAAACCTCCCTGGCGATGAGTAATTGCCCACTGAGCTCAAACTCCTCTCCTTCTTCTTTCTTGTAAAAAATCCTGATCGCCCCATCCACAGCTGCAGGAACCTGGTCCTTCAACCGATCAATCGTATGGGAATCTATGTCCCGGTGAGATTTTCCCTCCTCGATAGCGTACAGCAGCTCAATCGCACTATGCAAAAGGGTCCCAAAAGTCATCGGATCAATCTCCGAGACCACCTCCTCCTTCTCTTTAAGCTCTGCCACATAGCGGAAATAAAATCTCAAGCGACAATCCAAATACATGGAAAGTGCCGAAGCGGAAAAGCTTTTGGCAAAGGGGTCCTCCTCCTCTTTTTTCAGATAAAGCGCCAATCGATCCATAATCTCCGAAGTCTTTTGCAGTCGGATCTCTTGGCTCGGAGTGAGCTCCACAGGAATCATCACCGGCTCCGGTTTGGAAATGTGCAGCTCAGCCTGCATCTGCTGCACAAATCGGCTCACTTCATGGGCTTTTCCCTGATCTGCAGCTGTAGTATAGATCAGGTGAACTTCCTCTGCCCGATGCAATAGCCGGTAAAAGGTGTAGGCATAAATCGCATCGTTTTGCTCTTGTACCGGTAATCCAAATGCCCGGCGGAGGTTAAAAGGAATCATGGAATTGATCCCTCCTCCGGGAGGAAAGCTACCCTCATTTACATCGCAGATGATTACCCGGCGGAAGTCCAGGTTCCTAGACTCCAGCACCCCCATGAGCTGCAATCCCTGCAGGGGTTCACCTTCGAAAGGCAATTTCAATTCCCGGAAAATCTGCCGAAACAGCTTCAGCACAAAGTCTATCTTGTTTGCCTTGTCGAGATTAGTTCGGAAGACTTCTTTCAATCGATTCAGCTGCTTGAAAGCTTGATACAGGTAGCTCCTTTGGATAAGATCCTCCTTCAGTCCCTGAGCGAGGTTTTGGATAAGGGTACCGAGATAGTCAAATAGATCCTGGGGCTCGACCTTTTGGAAAACCAGCTGAAAAAGTGTCCCTTCCTTCACCAAAGCCTCCAAAGGAACGTCCAGGAGATTTTCTACCTTGATCTTTTCGGAGATTTGCGAAGCAAAAATTTCATCGGAAGACTTCAGGTAGGAAAAGGACAGCAGGTCAATTACCGCCTTGTGGTAAAAGAAGACCTTCCCGCTTTTCCACTTGGCGAATCGCTGCAGGTCCAAAACAGCATCCAAAAAGGCATAAATCGGTGCATTGCGGATCGGATAGCCCATGGTCACATTGAGCTTGGAGATCGGCTCAGGAAGCGTATGAAGGACCGGGAAGAGCAATTGCTCATCAGGAAGAATGATGACGGTCTCTTCCAAAGCTTCTTCTGTCCCTACTTTTTCCAAGAGCTTTCCGACCAAATTGGCTTGATTGGTCTTGAGTGGAATGGCATGGGTATGGATTACCGCGGCTTTTCGGCTTATTTCAGCGGGGATTTCTTCAGGAAATGTTTTGCCTAGCACCGGATCCTTTTGGTAATCCCTGAAAAACAATCCCGCTTCCTGCAATCTGTCCTCCAGGTAATAGGAATCCACATCCCAAAAAATCTCCGCTCCAAATTCCTTTACAAAATGCTTGATCAACTTTTCTTCAGTGAGCGTAAAGGCATTGAAGCCCACAAAAACATGGTGCGTTTCAGGCTGGGCGATCTGCTCCGTGTTTTCGGCCACTTGCCGATACAACTGTCCCGAATAGGCTAGGCCAGCGGTGCGAAGCCTCGCTTGAAATCCCTCATACAGCTGTGCCAGAATCTGCCAAAAACGGAGAAAGCGCTCTTGTTCGGATTGGTTTTGCCGCTCAAATGCCTTCCAAAACTGAGCAATAAGCTGTTTTTGATCCTCGGTGAGGTAACTTAAATCGGATTCAAACACCTTGATTTCGGCTAAATTGCTGTAAACGGTCTTCGCCGGTGCCAGAAATTGATCCAGGTCATTGAAGTCCTTCAGGATCAATTCTCCCCAGAAATAAAACCGATCAAAATCCTCAGGATCAGTCTGGATCTGACGGTAAAGCTCATAAAGCTCAAAAATCAAGGTCAGCTCATCTGCAGGCGTATTTCCTGCCAATCGGTAAAAAAGCTGCTCGATCGTAATCACTTCAGGCATCCAGACCGGCTCTTCGATCAATTCCCCCATATATCGGGTGAAAAATAATCCTGCCCGTCTGTTGGGAAGTACAACGGTGATTTCCTTCAGGTCTCGGCCCGAATTGAGGATTTTTTGGGCGGTTTCTTTCAAAAATGGATTCATACTTCCAAAATTTCTGTGGGTTCGAGATAGCAGAGGTAGCCTTTCACCGGGAGTTGGCTCAATTTGGACACCAAGTCCATGTATTCTTTGACTTGCTCAAAATGGGACTCCCGCTTTTCTCCGGTTTTAAAATCGACAACCAAGGCCCTTTCCTTACCGATCAATATCCGATCCGGGCGTCTTTGGGCTCCTCCCGGTAGCAAAATACCCTGTTCGGAAAGGGATTGGAAAGCTGGACTAAACCACTCTTGAATTTGATTAAAGGAAAAAAGCGTCTCCAACTGGACCTTTACTTCGGCAGCGGTATCCTCATCCCAACGGCCTTCGAAAGTAAACTCCCGTAGCAGCAATAGTGCATCTTCCAAACTTTGGGATTCTGCCAGCAACTCGTGGATGATAACGCCCAATTTCCGTTGATTGCGGGCATTAAGGCCATCCTCGGAAAAATCCCAGGCGTAGTTTCGGGTCTTGAGTTTCTCTTTCCAGTCCGAAATTTCCCATCGCAAGCCAAGCGGGGCTTTGCTGATTTCCTCTTTCTGAGGAATCTTCCTTCCCCAAGTTCCCCAATCAAAAGTCAGTTTTTCTGAATCCCAACCTTGACCAACAGGATCAGGAAGCTGAAATTCTGAAGAGAAAAGGGAAAAAAGGACATTTCCTGTCTGATTGAGTTTGACCCCGTCCTTGGATCTGGTAAAGTCCGAAAAGCCCCAGATTACCTCTTCTGCACGCGTAAAGGCCACATAGAGCATATTGAGGGAATCCAGATAGGCCAACCGAATTTCGTCCTCGTAGTAGCTACTGAAATCTGAATTCCCCAGTGCGCTTTGATGAGTGAGCGGAACTACAGTGATGGGCTTATCTCCCGGATAAGGAGCCCATATCACGGGTGCCATTGGACCTGATGCCACGATTTTCCAATCCAAATACGGCATCACTACCACTTTGTATTGCAAGCCCTTGGACTTGTGAATGGTCAAAATCCGCATGGCCTCGTGGTCTTCGGGTATTTTCACCGTTCGCTTACCCTTGTTCAATTCCCACCAATCCAAGAAGCCTGAGAGATCTGCCCGGTTCTTTTTTACAAAATCAAACACTGCCTCTTTAAATCCGGAAATGTAGGCCAAGTCCTGCTGCTTTTCTGTCAATCCCAAAAAGGAAAGTCCTTCTTCCATCAGTTCCACCAAGGGAAGCTGAAGCAGGCTATTTTCCTCGGCCAAGAGTTGGGCTTCCTTTTCTTTGAAGGTTTCCGGTAGGCTTTTTTTATAAAAAAGAGAGTGGCTCAAATCTACCTTTTGAATTAGGGCGTAGTAGTGCCAGAGTGTCTTGAGGGCTACCTTATCGGAGGGATTGTTGAGGTAGGTAAAAAAAGCCAAGAGACACTTTACGGCAATGGACTTATCGATAAAAAGCGATTCTTCCGATAGCACATCAAAACTGAATCCGGAGTCCGGATTTTCTCTTTGATGCTTCATCAGGCGGTCGGCAACCTCGGCTCCCTGGGAATTTTTCCTCACCAAAAAAGCAATGTCACTTGGACGATAACCTTGATTTTGAAGCTCCATCACCAAGCCGGGCAGTTTGTCCAAAACCGTTTCGTCCACCTCCTCATCCGCAGTATCTTCTTCCTCAGAGCTACTTCTCGAATTGCTCTTTTCGGTAAATTCCAGATGAATTTTTCCCTGAAATTCCAGGCCTTTCTTCCTTTCCGGTACTTTTTGGTTGACCTCCAGAAAGGCATCTGTTAGGAGGTTTTGGGCATCCACCTTGAAGGCATCCTGAATTCCGGATTCCATCAAGCTGGGTAGTTTTTCAAAAACCAAGTTGTTGAAATCAATGATTCCCGGGAGACTTCGGTAGTTTACATCCAGATTCTTCACGACAATGAATTCCTCCCGAATTTGCCTTTGAACTTCATTCAAAAGCAAGTCCAGCTTCCCTCCTCGCCAGCGGTAGATGGACTGTTTCACGTCTCCCACGAGCAAGTTGGTATGACCGGATGCCAGGGAGTTTTCGAGCAAAGGCCGGAAGCTGGACCATTGGAAATCCGAGGTGTCCTGAAACTCATCAATCAGGAAGTTGCGGTATTGATTGCCGATTTTTTCATAAATAAAAGGCGCTTCATTGCCCTCTGTGATTTGCTTGAGAAAGTCATTCACATCGGAAATCAAAAGTATGCTTTCCTCGTCTTTCAGGTCACGAAGCTCCAAAATCAAATCTCGGAACACCCCAAACGCATTGAGATTTCGTCTTAATGCCGAAATGGTATTCCACTGGGTGACTTTTTCTGGCCAAGAAAAAAGAATCGTACCTAATCCGGCCTCCACGGCTGAAATAATATTGGATGCTTTTCCTGCCCCTTTGGAAAACCAATTATTGGCATCCGGCAAATCCCTCAGCATGACTTCTGTGAGTTCAGGAAATGGAAATTTTGGATCACCCAATTTTGAAAAACGGAGGGCAAAGCTTTTGGAACTTCCCTTGAAATCCGTCCACTCCAAACCAAACTGCACTCGAATCTCCTCTGCTTTTTCCCGCAGTTCTTCGGCCTCAGCGATCAACTTTCTGCGTTCGGCTTCGATATGTTTTCTAAAATCTCCCAAGAATCCTTCTTTCGCCACACTTTCTTGAAAAAGAGATCGGAATGCCTTGAACCGCTCCTGAAAAATCTCCTTTCCCAGTCCCTTGATGCCCGTGCGGATATCCCAGGATTTTCCGTCCTCAATCTGCTCTTCTGCATACCCGGTCAGCCAAGCACGTAGATTTTTATCCTGAGCTACTTTTTCCACCAATCGGTCCACCAATCGCTCCAATACTGCATCGGTATCCATTTCCAGATCAAATTTGGCCTGCAAATCCATTTCCCGGGCAAAGGATCGGATGACTTTCTGAAAAAATGAATCGATCGTGCTGACAGCAAAATATCCATATCCGTGGAGGATACCCAAAAGCGTATTGCGCGCTCTTAGTTTAAGTAGGTCAGCGTCCAGTTTCAAATGGCTCATCAACTGCTGATCCAAATACTCTCCCTGTCTGACCTCATGACTCAGGCGCTCCAACACCTCCAAAATTCGCTCCTTCATCTCTGCTGTGGCCTTGTTGGTAAAAGTCACGGCGAGGATCTGCCGGAAAGCTCCCGGGTGGGCTAGAGCCAATTTGAGGTATTCCAGAGTCAGCGTATAGGTCTTTCCCGAGCCCGCTGAGGATTTGTAAATGACAAAAGGTTTGTTTTCCATTTCGATAAAAAGTAAGGCTTGAAGATAGGTAAGCAAGCGGCATTATTTCTAATCTGAAAAGACCTTCGACGATAATTGTCAAAGTATCTCCGTTGGAATTTCACGGAATTTTAGACATTTTGAAGCTCTTAAAAAAACCTTAAGCCCATGAAAAACCTATTCCTGGTACTTCTTATTTGCCTTTTTTCTTTAAATGCTTTCCCCAAGGACGGGTATGAATTGTGGCTGGATTATTCCAGCATAGAATCTTCTTCCAAGCGGGCTGAAATCACCTCTCTTTTTTCCGGAATCTATTTTTTCGGACAAGGTCCCACACAGCAAGTGATCCAACAAGAACTTCGTCTGGCAAGTCAAAAAATGATGGGCAGAGATCCGGTTTTTACCCAAGAAAGATTGAATCAAACCCAGCTTTGGTTGGGTACAAGGGAAGAATTAGCACAGGTACTAGGTCTGGAAACTCAAATGCAAATCCGCAATCTAGGCCCGGAAGGATTCTGGAGGGGATCGATTGATTTCCAGGGAAAGACCTATTATGCCATTATCGGTAACCAACCTATAGGGGTGCTTTATGGGGTGTTCGACTGGCTAAAAAGTATCCAAACTGATACTTTCGATCCCAAATCAGAGAAAACTGATGCCCCGAAAGTTAAACTTCGGATGCTCAACCATTGGGACAATTTGGATCGAACCGTGGAGCGTGGCTATGCCGGTTTTTCTATTTGGGATTGGCATCGTCTGCCTGGCTTCATCGATCCCAGATACATCGACTATGCCCGGGCTAATGCAAGCCTAGGGATCAATGCCGTTTCCCTTACGAATGTCAATGCCAATGCCTTCATATTGACCCCAGATTTTATGAAAAAAGCCAAGGTATTGGCTGACCTTTTCCGGCCTTATGGGATCAAAGTATTTCTTACTGCCAGATTCTCGGCTCCGATAGAAATCGGTGGATTGAAAACTGCCGACCCGCTAGATCCGGAAGTGGTTGCATTCTGGAAAAAGAAGACGGAAGAGATGTATTCTTTCATTCCGGACTTTGGAGGATTTCTGGTCAAGGCAAATTCCGAAGGCCAACCCGGTCCGCATGAATACGGAAGAAATCATGCCGAAGGAGCCAATATGCTGGCTGACGTACTGGCTCCTCATGGAGGTATAGTGATCTGGAGGGCATTTGTCTATTCCCATGAAATCGACGAAGACCGCCATAAGCAGGCTAATTTTGAGTTTGAACCTTTGGATGGAAAATTTCGGGACAATGTAATCATCCAAGTCAAAAACGGCGCGATCGATTTTATGCCACGAGAGCCTTTCCATCCGCTTTTTGGAGCAGTGAAAAACACCAATCTAGGGATGGAGTTTCAGATTACACAAGAGTACTTGGGACAAGCAACCCAACTGGTTTATTTGGCTCCTATGTGGGAGGAAGTATTGCGAAGCAAAACCTACCGTCCCTCTCCCACTTCTACCGTGGCAGGAATCATTGATGGAAGCGACTCAGGGCAAAAGCTCACCCTTATGGCCGGAGTTTCCAACATTGGTACAGACCGGAATTGGACCGGACATTTGTTTGGGCAGGCCAATTGGTTTGCCTTTGGTAGGCAAGCTTGGGACCCCAACTTGAGCTCTGAGGAGATTGCTGAGGAATGGATCAAGATGACCTTTGGTCAAAACAAGGATATTCTAGCCAAAACCAAGGAAATCATGCTGGAATCCCGTGAAGCCGCCGTCAACTACATGAATCCGCTCGGCCTGCATCATATCATGGGCAGAAGTCATCACTATGGACCCGCCCCTTGGGTGGAAGGCGGTAGGGCCGATTGGACTTCGCTTTATTACCATCGGGCAGATTCCGAAGGAATTGGATTTGATAGAACTGCTACAGGCAGTGGGGCTCTCAATCAATATGCTCCAGAAATAGCCAATTCTTGGTCTGACCCAACTCAAATTCCGGAAAAATACCTGCTATGGTTTCATCATCTTCCCTGGGATTTTGAACTGAAGTCAGGCCGTTCACTTTGGGAGGAAATCGGCCTCCACTACGATCAGGGGGTGAAAACCGCCCGGTCGATGAAATCGGAATGGGATTCACTTCAAGGGCAGATTGATCCGGAGCGTTTTTCTCATGTCAGCCAGTTATTGGCCGTTCAAGTACAGGAAGCCGAATGGTGGAGAAATGCCTGTTTACTTTATTTTCAAACTTTTGCCCAAAGGCCTTTTCCTGAGGAAATCGAGCAACCTCAAGGGGATTTGGAGTATTACAAAAATCTGGATTTTCCTTTTGCTCCTGGTATTCGACCACGCTGGTAAATCATTCAAACATGAAAGCATATTCCATTCCTTCGGCTACACGAATCGGACATGTTCATCTCAAGGTGAGCGACTTAGAAAAGTCTTTGGACTTTTACTGCGGACTGCTTGGTTTCGAATTGGTGATGAGATTCGGAAAAGAAGCTGCATTTATCTCTGCCGGAGGATATCATCATCACATTGGACTGAATACATGGCAAAGCAAAGGAGGAAAACCTGCACCCAAAAATGCTGCAGGGCTTTTTCATACGGCCATTCTTTACCCTACCAGACAGGATTTAGCCCGGATTTTCCAACGCCTGCTTGATGCCAACTATCCGCTTACAGGAGCTGCTGACCATGGAGTGTCTGAAGCGCTATACCTGGACGATCCCGATGAAAATGGAGTGGAACTGTATTGGGATAGGCCTAAAGACCTTTGGCCAAAGGATGAGAATGGAGAATTAACCATGTATACCCGAAGGCTAGATTTTGAAGGTTTGTTGAAAGAAATTCGCTAAACAATTATGGAATAGCTACCCTGAAAAAAGGATCAATCCTCATTGATTAAATTCTTTCTTCCACCCAATCCACCATCACTTGCATGGCCTTTTCCCGATCCAGGTCATTGATCAGCTCATGATAGCCGCCCGGGAAAGTAAGAAAGGTTTTGTCTTTGGATTTTGCCTTTTGCGCCAGCAATTCGGAACCCTTGGGATTGGTCAATCGATCTGCATCTCCATGAATCAAAAGCAAAGGAAGCTTGAAGTCTTCCGCTTTTTCCTGAATAAACTGCATCATCTGATAGATTTCGTATCCGGTCCGGGCAGGGATACCTTCCTGATAGATCAGCGGATCATTCTTGTATTTCTCCACCTCTTCTGGAATTCGGGAAACTCCCGCGATATCCAATTTCAAAACCTTGAGCTTAGGAAGTAATCGGTTGATCAATCCGGAGACAGCAATCAAAATCGGAGAAGTCCCTTCGGCCTCCTTGATGGCAGGGGAG
Source organism: Algoriphagus confluentis (assembly GCF_036245625.1). Classification (NCBI taxonomy): domain Bacteria; kingdom Pseudomonadati; phylum Bacteroidota; class Cytophagia; order Cytophagales; family Cyclobacteriaceae; genus Algoriphagus; species Algoriphagus confluentis. The sequence goes on along the minus strand of NZ_BTPD01000006.1, from coordinate 102,167 downwards.
CTGAGAATCACCCCTGTCGCCTCCGGTCCATACTTAAGCACATAGGCTGCTACCAAGCCTCCACCCATACTGTGCCCGTAAATGAAGGTTTTCAGACCGGGAAGGTAAGTTTTAACCTTCCCAAACAAGGCCTCGATATCCTGAAGATAGTCCAAATAAGAATCGAAATAGGCACTCGGCTTCCCATCCGCCGATTTGCCATGCCCTCTACCATCAAAGGTGAACACTGCCACCCCGATTTCATTCAGTTTTTGGGCGAAAGTGGCGTATCTCCCACTATGCTCACCCAGTCCATGTACCAGAAGCAGGCCGGCTTTTGGGGCTTCAGGCATCCAGGCCTGGAGGTAAAGTTTTTGTCCGTCATGGGCGGTGTAGGAAGTTTCGAAGTGGGGCATGAGTTGAATTGATTTTTTTAAATTTATGCTTATGCCGACCATATTCAAGCAAAATGGGTTTAGATTTTTCTTTTACAGCAATGATCATTTACCTAAGCATGTTCACATTGAAAAATCAGGAAAAACCGCCAAATTTTTCTTAAACCCTATTCAATTGGTCGTTTCAAAAAAGTTTTCTGCTTCCGAATTGCGAGAAATTCGTATTTTGATCGAGGATAATCTGAATCTTATTGTATCAAGTTGGGATGAGTACTTTAACAAATCTTAAATCGAATCAGGCAGTCGATCTTTCATTTTCCAATGGAAAAATGACCATTTTCATGGAGGATGGCAGGGAAATTGGAATTCCGATCGAATGGTTTCCGAAATTACGGGAAGCAACCAAGGAACAACTGGAAAATTGGAGATTCATTGGAAATGGAGAAGGAATCCATTGGGAAGACCTGGATGAAGATTTATTGGTCAGTGAATTAATTTCTTAAAGCAAATAACCACAAGGCTCGAAATGAAAATTCGAGTCTTTTTTATATCCAAAAACATGATCCAAAAGACCCTTTCAACCCTTCTTTTAGCCCTGTTTATCAGCTATTTAGGACTTGCACAAACTAACCTTTCCCCAGAAAGACTTGCCCGCTACGACGCCTACTTTCAAAAGGAAATTGATCAAGGAAAATTGCCGGGCGTGATCACTCTGGTCTACAAAAACGGAGAAAAAGTCCATGAATCGGCATTGGGGGTAAGTGATATCTCCACAAAAACCCCGATGAAGTCCGATCAAATCTTTTTCATCCAGTCCATGACCAAACCAATCATTACCACAGCTTTTATGATGCTCTATGAAGAAGGACATTTTTTCCTGAATGATCCTCTGCACTTATATCTTCCGGAGTTTAAGGATGCTCAAGTGGCCAAAGATCCCGAATTAGGTTCTGAGGGAGGCTTGGAACCATTGAAATCACCGATCACACTGGCCCAGCTAATGAGCCATACCGCAGGCTTCTCTCATGGCTTGGGATCTTCTAAAGTTGACAAAGAGGTAATCGAAGGCCTTTATTACGCTGGCCATCCTGACATTGCCACCCGGGTGTCGGCCTATGCCAAACTACCCATGATTGGTCAGCCTGGAGAGCAGTGGTACTATTCTGCAAGCCCGGATATCCTCGCCAGACTTATTGAAGTGATTTCCGGAAAAAATCCCGCTGAATTCTTACAGGAAAGGCTTTTTGGACCTTTGGGAATGAAAGACACCGGATACAATCTCACTGAAGAACAGCACAAAAGAATGGTAACCCTTCACACGTATGATAAGCAAGGAAAACTGATTGTAGCTGAAAGGCAAACTCCCACTTCCGGAAATAACGTCTTCGCCGGGGCCAATGCCCTGTTTTCCACTGCCCATGACTATTCGCTTTTTGCCCGGATGATGCTCAACGGCGGAGAATGGGAAGGCAGACGCTACCTCAGCTCGAAAACGGTGGAATTGATGACTTTGCCACATGATGATGGACTTTTCTTGGATCCCGGAAAAGGATTCGGGTTTGGCTTTGCAGTAATCGATGATTTGGCCAATACGAAGGCCTTGGGTTCGGAAGGCACATTTTATTGGAGTGGAGCTTATTGCACCTATTTCTTCATTGATCCCAAGGAGGATATGGTCGCGATTTTTATGACTCAAGTAAGCCCTTTTAGCTCTTTTTATGAAAATCGATTCCGCCAGATGATTTATCAGACTGTTCAATAAAAGGGGGCAAAATGACATTTCTCAGGTTTTTCACAGCCTGTAACCTTTATGTTTGTCAAGTCAATCGATCCAGCATATGTCAAGTTCCTCGCTGATTAAATCCTTCATTTGGTTTGGATTACTTTTTTCCCTTCTCCTTTTCTCCTGCGGAAAGGAAAAGCAGCAAACCGTTTTTCCTGAATACAAATCCATCACTGAATCCGTCTATGCATCGGGCTTAGTCAGAGCCAGAAACCAGTACGAAGCATTTACCATGGCCTCTGGGCCTATTCAGGAGATTTTTGTCAAAGAAGGAGATACGGTAAAAGCAGGAGACCCCATCCTACTTATCTACAATGAGGCCGAAAAGCTAAGGAAAGAAAATGCCCAACTTGCGCAGTCATTTGCAGACCAACAAGCCAACCAAACCCGCCTTCGGGATCTGGAATTGGCTATCAGCTTTGCCAAAAACAAACTCTACAATGACTCTCTTCTTTGGATTCGCACCAAAAATCTTTGGGACAAAGGCATCGGCACAGCGGTAGAACTCGAACAACGCGAACTCAATTACCGAAACTCAAAAACCAGCTACGAGTCTTCTCTTTTGCGGTATCGGGATTTGAAAAGGGAAATCGAATACAATTCAAAAAGTGCCGGAAAAAATCTCGCCATCAGTCAGGTGGTAGAAAATGAATATACACTCAGAAGCAAAATTGACGGAGTGGTTTTTTCATTGCTGAAAGAAGTCGGAGAAATGGCCAATCCTCAATCTCCACTTGCGATCATTGGCAGTCCGGGGGAATTCATTCTTGAGCTTCAAGTGGACGAGTACGACATCGCCAAAGTGGAGGTAGGACAGCCGGTTATTGTAAGCATGGATAGCTACAAAGGAGAGACTTTTGAAGCTGAGATAACCAAAGTCTACCCCATCATGGATTCCAAATCCAAGACTTTCACACTCGAAGCCGTCTTCACCAAAGCGCCTATCAAGCTTTTTCCCAATCTCAGCCTGGAAGCGAATGTGGTCACACAAGTGAGACTCAAAACTCTGGTGATCCCCAGAAATTACCTTTTGGGCGAGAATCAGGTCATCACCACAGATGGAGATACCTTGACTGTAAAAGTGGGCATAAAGAATTTTCAGTATGCCCAAATCCTTGAAGGCCTCACCAACACCACCGAACTAATCCTGCCAAATCAATGAAGTGGGGACTGATTTTGGATATTGCCAAGGCACTGATGCTCGCACGGATGAAGCAAACGCTAGTGGCTGCGACCGGGGTGATGTTCAGTATCACCATGTTTGTAGCCTTGCTCGGTTTCATGAATGGGTTGAACACCTTGCTTGATGGTTTGGTGCTGAATCGGACTCCGCACATCCGCTTTTACAACGAAATCAAACCGAATCCCAATCAGCCCATCGATCTAAATCCGGATTTTCAGAATTCGATCAATGTCATCCGCTCGATCAAACCCAGCACCAGCCGTCTGACAATTCACAACAGTGAATCCATCATCCAGACCCTCCAAAATGATCCCCGCGTGCTTGGGGTCAGTGCAAAAATCTCCGCGCAGGTTTTCTTCAATATCGGAACCATTGACCTGACTGGGGTGGTGAATGGAATCGATGTGGATCAGGAAGCTCGACTGTTTGCCTTCAAAGATTATGTGACGGTGGGAAACTATCAGGATTTGAACCAGATCAATACCATCATCCTCGGAAAAGGTGCCGCCGATCGCATGATGGCGGATATTGGCGATGTCATTCAAGTCACCACTGCTCAGGGCAACCGAGTTCAGTTGAAAGTAGTCGGCTACTACCAAAGTGGCTTGGGTGATTTTGACAATACAAACAGCTATGCCTCTATCTCCACGGTCCAAAAGATGCTCGGGGAGCCTACCTCCTACATCACGGACATTCAAGTCAAGCTGCACGATTTCAATCAAGCTCCTGCCATGGCCAAAGAGTTGGGGGGCATTTTCCAGATCGATGCGGATGATATTCAGACTGTCAATGCCCAGTTTGAGACCGGGACTCAAATCCGAACCCTGATCAGCTATGCGGTGGGTATCACGCTGTTGGTGGTTTCGGGTTTTGGGATCTACAATATCCTGAATATGATGATCTACGAAAAGCTGGACACCATTGCGATCCTGAAAGCGATCGGATTCAACAGTCAGGATGTCAACCGGATATTTATTGTGATCGCGCTGTCCATTGGGGTAGTTGGAGGGGTTTTGGGATTGATTTTCGGCTATTTGGCGGGATTGGCAATCGATCAGGTTCCCTTTGAAACGGAAGCCTTACCGACAGTGAAGACCTTCCCTGTGGACTACAATCCCAAATACTACCTAATTGGAGGGATTTTTAGCCTGATCACCACCTACTTCGCAGGCTTTTTCCCTGCCAGAAAAGCCTCAGGAGTGGATCCTGTGGAAATCATCCGAGGAAAATAGCCTGACTCAAATGAAGGTATTGGAAGCCAAAAATATCGACAAGTTTTTCTACAACCCTACCGAAACTCAAGTGCTTAAAAAAGTGAGTTTCCAGGTGGAAAGAGGGGAATTTATCTCCGTGGTGGGCAAATCCGGCTGCGGCAAGTCCACTTTGCTCTATATCTTGTCGACGATGGATACCGATTATCGGGGAGAGCTTTTCATGGATGGGGAGTTGATCTCCGGCAAACCCAAAAACTACCTAGCCCACCTCAGAAATGAAAAAATCGGCTTCGTGTTCCAGTTTCACTACCTGCTCAATGAGTTCTCAGTCTTGGAAAATGTGATGATCCCGGGGTTGAAGTTGGAGAAGTATTCCCGTGAAGAACTGGAGCATCGGGCTATGGAAAAGCTGAAGATCTTTGACATGCAGGAGCATGCACTTAAAAAGGCCAATCAGCTCTCCGGAGGTCAAAAACAGCGGGTAGCCATTGCCCGGGCTTTGATCAATGATCCCCTGCTCATCATGGGAGACGAACCCACCGGCAATCTGGACAAGAAAAACTCGGACATTGTCTACAACAAATTCAAGGAATTGGCTCAGGAGTTTAAGCAGACCATGCTGATCGTGACCCACGACCCGGAATTTGCCGAAGGTACTGATCGGATTATTGAGATGGAAGATGGGAAGGTAATCCGGCACTAATTTTAAACCCCTTGGTCTTTGAAAAACGTAGGGAAATTGGAAGGACATTTCAACCTCAATTTTTCATCCATGAACCAAAAATCAAAATGGAACAAGCACAAATAGACTTTATGAAAAAGGCCATTACCCTGGCCAAGGAAGGAATGGAAGCCGGAAATGGGGGGCCTTTTGGCTGCGTGATTGTCAAGGAAGGAAAGATCATCGGGCAGGGTTCCAATATGGTTCTGAAAACCAACGATCCCACGGCCCATGCCGAAGTAGTGGCGATCCGGGATGCTTGTAGAAACCTGAATCATTTTCAATTGGAAGGCTGTGAGGTCTATACTTCTTGCGAACCCTGTCCCATGTGTTTGGGGGCGATTTTTTGGGCGAGACCAGCCAAAGTCTTCTACGCCTGCACCAAAGAAGATGCGTCTGAAGCAGGTTTTGATGATGAGTTTATCTACAAGGAAATAGAAATCAAGCCCTCCGAAAGAAAAATCCCTATGGAAAATTTGCTAAGGGAGGAAAGTTTAGAAGCCTTTGAAATCTGGAAGGAAAAGGGAGATAAGACGCTGTATTAGGGCAAGGGGATTTGGAGTAAGGAGGTTTGGGAGTGGAGAAAAGAAGACATTATTGAAAGTCATAAAGCTGAATTCAGAAAGCTAAAATCAGCCCAAATAGGGCTGGTATAATCGAAACATTTTGAAATGGAAGCCAAGAACCCGATCCTTTATGACCGGGTTTTCAGATTTCGGATTACCCTCAATACAAAAACCCAAAAGTCCAAAGAGGAATTCGATTGGCATTTCCAGTTTTGATCCCATCCAGGGCTAAATAGGAGTTGGGAACTCCCAGAATCTGATGAGCAGATTTATTGGGCCCGCCTATTTCAAAATAATATCCTTGATCCACCATAAAATCTCCAAACTTCGGATAACTCACCTGATGCATTACTTGGAGTTGATTGAAAAAGAAAGACTCTCGTATATTTCCTTGATTCACTGCTATTGGGCTTAAAGCATAGGCCAAATTTGGATTTTGCAAGTATATTTTTTCAGGCTTTTGCAAAAAAGAAACTCCATGAGTAGCCGATCTCAGCAAATTCAGTATTTGTGCCTGATGGAGTAAGTCCAAGACCTTTAGCACCGTATTCCTTGACACTTCTAAGCGCTCAGCCAGTTTGCTTACATTAGGGATAAATGGCACCGATTCACTGATGATGTAAAGGAGCTTCTTCATTGTTTGGACCGACTTATGTGTCAAATCTTCAAATGGGGCAATATCCATTTCTAAGACTACATGAGTAGTCTCAATCAACCTACCGGCATATAACTCCTTACTCTGCCTATAAAACGGATAGTAGCCATAAACAACATACTGCTGAAAAACAGAGAGAATATCAATCTGGTCAGAGATTAATGTGCTAATTTCTTGGGAGTTTTGCAGCAATTCATCCAAGCTGATTTTTGAAAATTCCAAACCCTTTTCCAAATGGATAAACTCCCTTAGAGACATTCCCGCCAACTGATATTGAGCGGCTCTTCTTGACAGGTCTGCATTGCCTTTGGAAACCCCTAAAATTGAAGAGCCAGAAACTACAAAATAAGCATCCGAATATTGATCAAACAGGGTCTTCAAATCAGAAGACCAATACGCATATCGATGAACCTCATCCAAAAAAAACCTTCGATACCCCTTTTGATATAGATCTTCGACCAATTCTACCAGCCGATTTCCTTCAAAGTAAAAATCATCCAAACTGAGATAAATTGACTCACTCACGTTTTCCATGCTCATTTTCTGGAGCATGAGCGTAGTTTTGCCTGATCCCCGATGTCCCAATATCAAGATCAATCGTTGATTCCAATCAATTCTTTGAAAAAGGTACCGTTGGAAAGAGGTTTTCAAATCCCTTAAATTCCGATTAGAGTAGGTGATAAGTCTTTCCATATTGTTTTTTAATAACAACAAAAATACATTTTGTTTTTTACAAAAAACAATTTTTAACTTTGTTTTTTACAAAGAACAATATCAGAATATCATACAAAAAAACCCGATCCTTTCAGACCGGGTTTTCAGATTTCAGAATTTATCCTTCTGCCTTTTATCTTCTTCCACCTGGAGGCATCATTCGGCCCAAAGCCTGCTTGGCACCGCCCATTTTGTTCATCTGCTTCATCAGCTTGCGCATGTCGTCAAACTGCTTCATCAGATTATTCACTTCAGTGATATTTCTTCCCGAGCCATCCGCGATCCGCTTTCTTCGGCTTCCGTTGATGATATCCGGCTGCTGGCGCTCCTTGGGAGTCATGCTTCGGATAATTGCTTCAATCGGCTTGAATGAATCGTCATCGATATCCAAACCTTTCATTGCTTTGCCCATTCCGGGAATCATTCCCATCAGGTCCTTGATATTTCCCATCTTCTTCACCTGCTCCAGCTGAGAAAGGAAATCATCGAAATTGAAGTTGTTTTGCCGGATTTTGGCATTGATCCGCTTGGCTTCGTCCTCGTCAAAAGCCTGCTGTGCACGCTCTACCAAGGAAATCACGTCACCCATACCTAGGATCCGCTGAGCCATACGATCCGGATGGAAAATGTCCAGATTTTCCATTTTCTCTCCAGTGGAGATAAACTTGATCGGCTTATTCACCACGTGACGGATGGAAATCGCGGCACCACCTCGGGTATCACCGTCCAACTTGGTCAAAACTACCCCGTCAAAATCCAAGCGCTCATCGAAGGTCTTTGCCGTATTCACCGCATCCTGACCGGTCATGGAGTCCACGACGAAGAGCGTCTCGGAAGGATTAAGCGCTTTTTTCAGCTGCTCAATCTCCTGCATCATCTGCTCATCCACCGCCAAGCGGCCCGCGGTATCGACGATTACCGTCTTCTTTCCTGTCTTTTTCGCATGAGCAATCGCATTGTTGGCGATCTGTAGGGCGTTTTTGTTTTCAGGCTCGGAATAAACCTCCACACCGATCTGCTCTCCCAAAACCTTCAACTGATCAATCGCCGCAGGTCGGTAGATATCACAAGCTACCAAAAGAACCTGTCGGCCATTTTTCTTCAGGAATGCTCCCAACTTTCCGGTAAATGTAGTCTTACCCGAACCCTGCAACCCGGAAATCAGGATCACTGCCGGGTCTCCACTGAGCTTGATATCCACTTTGGAACCGCCCATGAGCTTGGTCAGCTCCTCTTGAGTGATTTTGACCAAGAGTTGGCCTGGAGAAACAGAGATCAAGACATCTCGGCCCATGGCCTCATCCTTGATTTTGTCGGTGACTTCTTTGGCTACTTTATAGTTGACGTCGGCATCGATCAAGGCTCTTCTGATTTCCTTGACGGTGGTTGCGACGTTGATTTCGGTGATTTTTCCAGTTCCTTTCAGGGTTTTGAAGGCCCGGTCCAGCTTCAAACTTAAATTATCAAACATGTGGCTTTTCGGCTATTTGGTACAAAAGTAATGATTTTGGGCTTTTGGGAAGGAAAATATGCGGTAAATAAGAAGGAAGACCGAAGGAGGGGTGTTGTAGGTAGGATGCCCCGTGAATGAAGAGATAAAGCGGGAAGACGGGAGACCGAAGACCAAAGGAGGGTCAACCTGAGCACCTTAAAAAAGGGACTATCTAAGTCGAACCCCGTAGGAGTAAAAAATCTGTGCTCATCTGAGGTTTTTAATCTGTGAAAATCTGTGGGAACCTATTGAGATCATTTCCTCTCACTCTTTCCCACGAAATCCCTAATTTGCAAGCCGAACGTATCACAACACGGCCTGCATGAAACTTCAATTTCAGAAAGACATTCTTCCCCACCTGATCGGGGTACTTTTCTTTTACCTTATTGTCGTCCTCTATTTTTCTCCAATGGTCTTTGACGGCAAGATCATTTTCCAAGGCGATATCCTTCAGTGGGAAGGCTCTGCTAAAGAGATTTTGGATCACCGGGCGGAAACTGGTGAACAATTGCTCTGGACCAATTCTATGTTTGGAGGTATGCCGGCTTATTTCATTAGCATGGAGCTTCCCGGGGATATTACCAATCTGCTGATTTCCATCCTTACCCTCGGTCTCCCCCACCCGATCAATGGACTTTTTTTTGGAATGGTAGGCATGTATATTTTATTGCTCAGCTTCCGGATAAGACCCATCTTTTCCATTGCTGGAGCCATTGCTTTCTCATTCAACACCTACAATCTGCTCTCCTTGGAAGCAGGACACAATGCCAAAATTTGGGCAGTTTGCCTCATTCCGCTGATCTTGGCGGGTATCCATTTGGCATTTGACCGAAAGCATCTTCTTGGAGCCGCGCTATTGGCTCTGGGTCTGGTCCTCCAACTGAAATTCAATCACCTGCAGATCACCTACTACACGCTGATCATTTCTGTGATTTATGTAGCAGTTCGCCTGATTTTTTCCTGGAAAAAAGAAGGGTTTGCCTCTTTGGCCAAAGCCTTGGGCTTCTTGGTTATAGGGGCTTTACTAGCTGTGGGAGGAAATCTCACCCGGCTGGCCACTGCCCTGGAATACAGCCCCTACTCTACCCGGGGAAATGCCACATTGGAGAGTTCTTCTTCAGGTTTGGATAAGGATTATGCCTTTGGCTGGTCCAATGGAATCATGGAATCCCTCACTCTGCTAGTTCCGGACTTTTATGGAGGAGGAAGCAATACGCCTCTTTCGAAGGATTCTGCTTCAGAAAAAGCTTTAAGAGCCCAAGGATTGGACCCGGCACAGATCAATGGCTTCATCAAAGGAGCACCGACTTATTGGGGGGATCAACCTTTTACTGGAGGACCGATTTACGGAAGTGTGATTTTAGTTTTCTTGGCCATTTTGGGGATTTGGGCTGCGCCAAAAGAGAGCCTTATCACCTTTGGTACCATTATTATCCTTTCGCTTATGCTCAGCTGGGGCAAAAATCTGGCATGGTTCAACTACGCTCTTTTCGACATTTTGCCGGGATATAACAAGTTTAGGGCGGTTTCCATGGCCTTGGGTATGACACTTTTTGCCATTCCGGTGTTGGGAATGATTGCCTTGGAGCGATTGTCCCAAACTAGGGAATTGAAGCCTCTGCTAATTTCCGGGGGAATAGTCGCTGGATTGACCTTGATTTTGGCTGTGGGAGCAGGAGCCTTTTTCCGTTTTGAAGGAGCCGCAGATGCCAATTTCCCAGATTGGCTGGTGACAGCTTTGAAGGCCGACCGAAAAGCCATGCTTTCAGCCTCAGCCTGGAAAAGCTTTGCCTTTGTGGCCCTTTCCATGGGTTTGATCTATTTTTATCTGAAGGGGAAAATATCCGAACACATCCTCGGTGCAGGACTGATTGCCCTGATCACCATCGATGTCTGGACGATCAACAGAAGATACCTGAATGCCGAATCCTTTCAGGGGAATCCTTCCCGACAGTATTTTGCCGAAACTCCAGCAGAAAAAGAAATCGCCAACGACTCCGACTATTTCCGGGTACTTTCTCTGACAGAAGGGCTTACCCAAGGAGCCAGAACAAGCTACCGATTCCAAAGTCTTGGCGGATATCATGGGGCCAAATTAAGAAGATATCAGGACCTGGTAGACAATCAGCTCCAGTTTGAGATTCAGGACTTTGTGCAAAAAGCCCAAGAAGGCAACTTTGACTGGGCAGGAATCGGAGTGATCAATATGCTCAATACCAAATACCTGATGGCAGGCTCGGAAGCCAATTCGGTTTTCGAAAACCCCGAAGCCAACGGGTCCGCATGGATTCCTCAGGAAGTAGTACCTGTGACTTCGAATCAGGAGGAAATCGACCTTTTGGGAGAAATCGACACGAAAGCTCAGGCTACCTTAAATACTGAAGAATACGGCTCCATCAATGCCGGAACTGGCCGGATCACCTTGACTGAACACCTACCCAATCAGCTGAACTATTCCGCAGAAATGACTCAAGGCGGCTTGGCTGTATTTTCGGAGATTCACTATCCCAAAGGTTGGAAAGCCAGGATAGATGGTCAGGAAGCTGAGATTCTACGGGTGAACTACCTACTGAGAGGTTTGGAAATACCAGAGGGGGACCATGAGATTGTGTTTACCTTTGAGCCTTCAAGCTACTACAGTACCAAAACCCCAACTGTGATCTTCCAATATTTGATCCTGATCGCATTACTTGGCGGTCTTTATTCTACTTTCCGAAAAAGTCATGTCCCATCCTGAAAATAAAGATCAAGTCGTCAGCTTCTATGACCAATTTGCGGAGAAGCAGGAAAAAACCGGGATCAACTCTCGGCATTTGAGTATTTTGGACAAAGTCAAGCTAGCCGGACTTCAATCCGACCACAAAATCCTGGAAGTTGGCTGTGGGATTGGTACGGTTTCTCATCTTTTAGCCACCCAAGTCCCCAAGGGGAAAGTCCTTGCTGTGGATATTTCTCCCGAGAGTATCGAGAAAGCCAAGCTGCTTTGGAAAAGGCAGAAAAACCTAAGTTTTGAGGTCTCGGATATGTCTGATTTCAATAAGCCCGGCGAGACTTTTGATTTCTTTGTTTTCCCGGATGTATTGGAGCATATTCCGGTTGATCAGCATTTCCGACTATTCCAGCATATCCAAAAACACTCTCATTCGGATTCGGTAATCTTTATCCATATCCCTGCCCCGCGCTATCTCCAATGGATGATCGAAAACGAGCCCGAAAAGCTTCAGGTCATTGACCAGCCTTTGGACTCAGGTGACCTGATCAAAAACATAACTGCAAATGGTTTTTTCCTCGATAAGATGGAAACCTATTCCCTTTTCTTTGAAGAGAAAGACTATCAGTATTTTGTCTTTCGCGCAGCAAAACCCCTGCACAAATCAACCCCAAAAAACAAATGGGCTGTACTGAAGGAGCGAATCCGAATTCGTCTCAAATATGGACTACCCAATAAATAAATCAATCATGAAAATCGAGGAGAAAAAAGTGGTAGGCTTGACCTACGAGCTAAAAGTCAGCAGAGACGAAGACGATATCGAGTCTGCGCCATTCAGTGTGGAAATCCGGGATAAGGAAGACCCATTTTATTTTCTGTTTGGTCAAAGTGGTCTACCGGAAAAATTTGAAGAGCTTTTGGCCGGAAAAAACGAAGGGGAAGATTTTTCCTTTGTATTGAGCGCTCAAGAGGCTTATGGAGATGCAGATGATGAGTTGATTATTACCCTTCCCACGTCACAGTTTTCCGGCGAGCGGGGCTTTTCTCCCGAAATGCTCGATGAAGGGAATTTTCTACCCCTAATGGATGAAAACGGCTACAGCATGCAGGCTAAAATCCTGAAAAATCTGGGTGACCAGCTGATTTTGGATTTCAATCATCCTTTGGTAGGGTTCGACCTTCACTTTGATGGGAAAATCATTGAGGTAAGACCCGCCACAGAGGAGGAAATGCAACATGGTCATGTACATGGAGACCATGGAGCCCATGACTGAATGAAATGAAAAATCAAAAAAGCCACCTGAATTCACTTTCAGATGGCTTTTTGCTTTTAGCCCAGCAATAGGGTCAAGTTTCGGTGATTGGATACTTTGCCTATGTAGCCATACCCATTGGTCGTCCGGGCGGTGGCTGATACGATAAAGCTATACGCACAGCTTTGTGGCGGTCTCCAATTTCCGCCGGCAGGAATGAGGAGGTTTGAAAAACCTTGCCAATTTCCTTTCGAAGAATCATATCCCTCGGAGTATATAGAGGTGGACTGACCTGCCCCGTAGGTAGCGTAAAAACTGACTCCGCGCAAATTACCCTGAGGATCAAAGGCCGTAATCCTGAAATTGATTCCATCGGGAGGATTGCCAATGGTCTCAATCGCACAGGCTGACACTTCGGTTCTCCCGTGTTTTATACTTTCTATATTTACTTCCGGAAGATGATTATCGATATACAGATCGATCGTCTGACTCGCCGTAGGATCAGGCAAATCAACAAATCCCACTCGTTTATAAAACACCACACTAATTGAATAGAGGCCTGGAAGGAGTGCCGTGGTAGGGAACTGAATCAATAAATCGTCAATGGAATAATCCTTGGACGGATCCGCCAATTCATAGAAGCCGAGGCTGGACGGTCCAAAAGTTTCCAAAATGTATGTAGACCCATTCCAACGGTAATTTGACCAATTGGATATCAGCTTTTGGGCAGACCCTCCCGGAGGAGTGATGTGTACCTGATATTTTTTCTGACCCGAAGTCCAAAGATTCTGCATTTTCACTCGGTTACCGATCAGGTTCAACGTCCCTCCAAAAGCTGCATTGTCCGCCGGCACGAAATATCCGGGGTCCGTTGTCGCCCTGCCCGAATCATTGATTTTGGTAGTGGGAATCAAGCCAACACTCCCGACCACAGGCCCCAAATCTTTGGAGGGAATGGTCGGCTTCCGGGAAAGAACCAACTGCCGGAGTTTGGCGAAGTCCTTATAGAAATTTCCGGGAAAATCTGTAGTAAAACCGGGACTGCTGGATTTGACCCGAAAACCAAAGTAGGTATAAGGCGTACTCAACGGCCAGGAAATAGCCACATTGATCTCACTCAGGTCAATCTTGAACTTCCATATCCTGTGAGAATTGGGTGAATTCATACTGGACCCAAATTCCTGTCTGACCTCACTCAGAGAGGTATCCGGAAGCAACCCAGTCCATCTTCCCGGTCCTAGGTATTTTTGTTTACCCAGTTTATTGGGTTGTCCGGGGTAGAGAGCATAGTTCACGTCCGAATTGGAAGTGATCGCCCGGTCCCGGTTGACATCAAAAGTCAACCAGAAATAATCGTTGGTTCCGGTGTCATTTCCGGTGTCCTCGACTACATCCAGAGCCAAATAGAGAAATCTGGCATCATTCTTTGCCAAAACAACCCCCCGCGAAAACTTGAGGGTACCGGCATCATCCCAGGCACCTGAATTGACAGGAGCATCGAGATCAATAGGGACTTGTGCCCATTCGCTTTTGAAAGGAAGTGCAAAAACGATAGGAGACGTGATGGAAAGGCTTCTTAGCTTAGCCATAAGTTGAAGAGTTTTAGTTAAAAATAAATTAGGTATTCACTCCGGAAACCGGGTATTGCTTGATAAATATCCCGAAAAGGAACGTTGACAAATTATTTTCGGGAACCTAATACGCTTGTTAAACTAGATTAACAAGTATCTGAAAATCAATTAGATATAAAGCTAGCCTTTTTTGTCAAAAAACAAAAAAACCTGCCTCTTCAGACAGGTTTCTTCACTGTTTTCAATCTGAAAATTCAAGTAAATTATTTGCTCGGGAGGATTTTCCCACTGACTTCTCCAAAACCAACCCGTATTCCATCCTTTTCTGCAAAGCCTTTCAGGATTACCGTATCGCCGTCCTCGATAAATTTGCGCTCTTCTCCGTCCTCAAGTTTGACAGGCTTGGTCCCTTTCCAGCTGAGTTCTAGCATAGAACCGTAGGAGTCTTCTGTCGCGCCGGATATAGTGCCAGAGGCCATCATATCCCCTACGTTGATATTGCATCCATTCACCGTATGGTGGGCAAGTTGCTGGGCAATATTCCAATACATGTAGCTGAAGTTGGACTGACATACTTTGGAAGCTTTTTTGCCTTCCGGCTGAATGTATACCTCCAAGTTGATATCAAAGCTGTGATTTTGCTCGCATTTGAGGTAATCCAGGACCTCTGGCTCCTGTACTGGTCCTGCCACGCGAAAGGGTTCCAAAGCCTCCATGGTGACTACCCAAGGTGAAATTGAAGAACCGAAGTTTTTTCCTAAAAAAGGACCTAAGGGCACATATTCCCAAGCTTGAATATCTCTGGCAGACCAGTCATTGAACAGAACCATTCCAAAAATATATTCTTCCGCATCCCCAGTACTGATTGAATCTCCCAGTTTAGTGGGGCGACCTGTTATGAAAGCCATCTCCAACTCAAAGTCAAGTCTTCTGCTGGGACCAAAGCCAGGCTTGTCCATATCCGGATCTTTGAATTGCCCCTTGGGACGATACATGGGTGTACCTGAGACCACGATGGATGAAGCTCGGCCGTGATAGCCCACTGGTAAATGCTTCCAATTGGGCAAGAGGGCATTTTCCGGATCACGGAACATCTTACCAACATTAGTTGCATGCTCTATGCTGGAGTAAAAGTCCGTGTAGTCACCTATTTTTACAGGCAATAGCATTTCTGCCTCTTTGCGGTTGACCATCACTTTTCCTCGGGCAGAATGATCTCTCAACTCTTCGTTGTCTGCAAGTAAAAGCTGCTGTACCCGTTCTCTGATTTTGCGCGTTTGTGTTTTCCCCAAAGCGATCAATTCATTGAGCGAATCCTTGAGAAATATTCCCTCAGGCAGGAAAAAGGTGGAAAAAAAGCCCTCCTGATCCAATACACTGAGGTCAACGATTTTATCCCCTATCGCTATCCCGATTCTTGGGCTGAGCTTTTTGTTTTTGAAAACTCCAAAGGGAAGATTATAAATGGTGAAATCGGAGTGATTCGGCATTTCTACCCAAGTACTCAGGGTATGGTTCGAACTGTCGGACATAAGTAAAAATTATTGAGCTGCAAATTTAGCCTTATCTGGGTAAATGAAAAATCAAACCACACCTCCGTGAGGATAATCCGTGAGACTCAGGCTAAAAAAAGCCATTTATCAAAAATCAGCGACGATTTGGAATTTGGTGCTTAACTTAAGTTTTCTAAACTCAACAAACTATGAGATCAAAACTGATACTGTTTTCTTTTTGGTTTTTTCTGGGACTGAGTCCACTGGTAATTGCTCAGGAAAAACCTGTTTTAGTCCAACTCGATGAGATCGCTATCATCGATCAGAAAGTAATGATGCCTATGCGGGATGGAACCCGGCTCGCGACGGACATCTATCGACCCAAGGGGGATGCCAAAGTACCTGTCGTTTTCTCCAGAACCCCCTATAATTTCAACACCTTCGGAAACGGAGAAATGAATGAAAGAACCCTTCAGACTGCCCTTTCTTGGGTGAAAAAAGGCTATGCCTACGTGGTACAAAACGAAAGAGGGCGATTCTTTTCCGAAGGAAACTGGGATATTCTCGGAACTCCCCTGACGGATAGCTACGATGCGTTTGAATGGATGTCCACACAGCAATGGAGCAATGGAAAAATCGGTCTTTTAGGCTGTTCCTCTACAGCCGAATGGCAAATGGCAGCTGCCTCACTTCAGCACCCTGCATTGGGTGCGATGGTTCCTCAGGGCTATGGTGCCGGTGTAGGCCGAATTGGAGATTACTTCGAGCAAGGCAACTGGTACCGAGGTGGTGCGGGACAGATGCTTTTCACAGCATGGCTTTACAGCACCCAGCATGACCCGATGGCCCCCAGATTGCAGCCGGGAATTGGACAGGAAGATTTATTGAGATTGCAGCGCTTCTATGACATGGCACCGGAATATCCACGAGTGGATTGGAAAGAAGGATTGGCTCACCTTCCGGTACAGGATATTATCAAGAATGCCAAAGGCCCCATGGGAATTTACGAGGAAATGATCACCAGAACACCAAACAGTGCTCGCTGGTATCAGGGAGGACTTTATCATGACGATATGCCCTTCAATACCCCAAGCATGTGGTTTGTCTCTTGGTATGATGTTTCGTCATCACCCAATATTGCCCTATACAACCATGCCCGTCAGAACGCAATCAGTCAGATGGCCCGGGACAATCAATATTTGGTAATTGCTCCGGTATTACACTGTGCTTACACCCGGGCGACAGAAAATACGGTCGTTGGAGAAAGAAGCGTAGGCGATGCACGATGGAATTATGACGAAGTGATTACGGCTTGGTTTGACCTTTGGCTCAAAGGAAAAGACCAATCCGGCACCATCGCCCAACTTCCCAAAGTAACCTACTATACCATGGGAATCAATAAATGGCAGTCTTCCGAGGTATGGCCGCCCAAAGAAGCAGTGATGACCCCTTTCTTTTTGGATTCCCAAGGAAAAGCCAATACCCGAAATGGAGATGGAAAATTAGTTTCCAAAGCTCCTAGAGCAGAAACCAAAGACACCTTCAAATACGACCCGATGAACCCGGTCAATTCCTATGGAGGAAATGTCTGCTGTACCGGAAATGCCGTACAGGGAGGTTCTTTTGACCAAAGTGAAATGGAGCTGAGGGACGACATCTTGGTCTACACTTCGGAGCCTTTGGCCGAAGGAGTGGAAGTATCCGGCTTCATAGAGAGCTACCTGTACCTATCCTCTGACGTATTGGATACCGATGTGACCATCAAGCTGATCGATGTATATCCTGACGGAAAGGCCTATAACCTGGATGAAACCATCCAACGGGTACGGTACCGCGAAGGATATGACAAAGAAGTGATGATGGAAAACGGGAAAGTCTATGAAATCAAGATGACACCGATGAGCACCTCCAATTACTTTGAAAAGGGACATCAGATCCGGATCGAAATCACCTCCTCCAACTTCCCCCGATTTGACAGAAATATGAATACCGGAGGAAACAATTACGATGAAACCGAAGGCAAAATTGCCACCAATTCCATTCACCACGGGGGCAAATTCCAAAGCAGGATTGTACTGCCTCTGATTAAAAAATAAGGCAAACTACCCGGAAAAAGGCCGGCAGCGATGTCGGTCTTTTTTATTTCTTAGGACTATCCGCCTTATCTTCGATTGGCCAAATTCCACTTCTAAAATCCGGTATCCATTAGATTTTTGACACTTCAGTCTTTGGTAGTCGGTCACTTTTTCGGAACGATATCGAAGCCTTCTTCCCTTCAAAAGAAGGGAGGATGCCCATTGACATGATTTCGGACTATCCTTTTTTTCATTTTGATCCGATCTGCCTCCAAATCCACCTACTCTCTACCTCAAGACCTGAATTCTCCTTTCCTTAAAAAAATCAAAAAGAATCTTTAAATCATACTTATTGGAATACATAATTCCCGTTTATCATTTTTTTTTCTGGATTTATTCTAAAAAGCATCCGTATTAAAGAATTTTTGAGAAATTCGGATACAACCAACAAATTCTTAATTCTATGTTCAAATTTTACAAAACCTTACTCACAATGGCGTTCCTGTGGGGATCGGTGGGCTGGGCTTGGGCTCAATTCACCTTGACAGGAACAGTCACTGACGAGCGTACAGGGGAGCCGCTGATTGGCGCCAGTATACTCGTCAAAGGAACTACCACTGGAACCATCACGGATCTGGATGGAAGTTTTTCAATAACCATTACTTCCAATGAAGAAACTTCCTTGATTTTTTCTTCCATTGGTTTCTTGACCCAGACGGTCAATGTAGCTCCGGGTGTCAGCATCCTCAACATTAAGCTCAAGCAAGATGCAACCAACCTGGAGGAAGTAGTAGTAACCGGTCTGGCCACCTCGGTCAAGAGAAGTAATCTTGCCAATGCGGTGACCTCGGTCTCTTCCAAAGAACTTCTGGGAACCACCACAATCCAAACTACCGACGGGGCCCTGTATGGGAAAGTCCCCGGTGCAACCATCCGGTCCAACGGTGGTGCACCTGGAGGGGGTATTTCTATTCAGCTTAGAGGGATTTCCAGTTTGACAGGAGCCTCACAGCCTCTGATCATTGTGGATGGCGTCTATATAAGCAATGCCTCTCAGAGGACAGGCCGAGCCACTGTGACCGGTGCCGGAGCGAGCAATCAAGATGATGGGTCCAACCGCCTCGCTGATATCAACCCTGCCGATATCGAAACCATTGAAATCCTAAAAGGACCCTCTGCTGCCGCTATCTACGGTACCCGAGCAAATGCAGGGGTAATCATCATCACCACCAAAAGAGGACAGGAAGGAAGAACCACCGTATCTCTTTCTCAGGATGTCGGATTTGCCCAGCCGCTTCGACTCTTGGGCGTGGATGATTGGAGTGAGGAAAAAATCAATTTCTTCTTCCCTGAAGCTAGAAGGCCAATCGAATTGGAGCGTTTCAGAGCTGCCCAAGCCAGTGGAACATTTATTGACTATGAGGACTACTTCTACAACAATCAGGCGACCCTACTCAATACCCGATTGAATGTGTCCGGAGGCAACGAAAAGACCAAGTTTTTTGTGTCAGGAAACATTACCAATGAGGACGGAACGGTCAGAAATACAGGATTTGAACGGTATTCCATCCGGGCAAACATTGACCACAAAATCACCAACTCCATTCGATTGGGCGTATCTTCCAACTACATTCGATCCAATACCGATCGAGGCTTCACGGGAAATCAAAACAATACGGGGGCTTCCATCGGCTATTCCATTGCCTACGTACCCAATTATTATGACCTGAGAAGAAATCCCGACGGCACCTATCCTGTCAATCCCTACTTCTCCGAAAACCCTGTTGCAGTAACCGATAATGCCTCGAACAACTCCTTGGTCAACCGGTTTATCCAATCCTTCACCTTAGATGTGGACTTGTTGAAAACGAATAACAGCTTTTTGAAAGCGCAGATTTCCGGAGGTTTGGATTACTTACAAAACAGTACTTTAATCTATCTACCGGAATTCCTTCAATTCCAAAGAGGACAAGCCAATCCGGGTGATATCTTCAAAGGAAATCAGGAAAGTTTCAATACCAACTTCCAGGCTGCTTTGGTTTACAATTGGAATTTGGGTTCGGTAAACATGAATACTTCAGCAGGTTTGGTAAGACTGGACTTTGAGGACAATGCCATCTTCAATAGAGGACGTGGTCTAGTGCCCGGCCAAACCAATTTGCAGCAAGCTGCCATCCAGGAGATCAATTCCGAATTCAACAGCAGGATTCAAGATGCCGGGATTTTTGCCCAGCAGGAAGTAAACTGGGAAGATAAAATTATCGGTACCGTGGGCATTCGATGGGACAAATCCACACTCAACGGAGACCCAAATCAGTTCTATTCTTTTCCTAGAGCTTCCGTGGCCTTCAATCTCGCCAATTTTGATTTCTGGAATGTGGGCTTTATGAACCAACTCAAGCCACGAGTGGCTTATGGAGAAACTGCCGGTCCGGTCAATTTTGGAGCTACCTTCACTCCTCTAGGAGGAACCAACATCGGAGGGCTGCTCGGTTCTGTGGTGAGTACGCAAATTGGTAACACCCTGATTCTCCCTGAAACAGCCAAAGAATTGGAATTTGGTTTGGATGCAGGGTTTTTCAACAACCGATTGAGTCTGGAAGCCACCTATTACATCAAAACCACCCAAAACAACATTCAAAACCTAAACCTTTCCCCTTCTACCGGGGTGAACACTACACCTAGTAACGAGGCAGAGCTGGAAAACCGGGGAATTGAACTTTCGATTTCCGGTACTCCTATCGAATCAGCCAATTTCCGTTGGTTTAGCCGTGTGATGTTCTGGAAGAATGATCTTTTGATGACTCGATTGGGTATTCCTACCTATATCGCTGGAGCCTTTGGTTCTGGTTTGGGAACTTTCCTGTATGCTGAAGGATACTCTCCAACCACGATCGTTGGTACTCCAGCCAATGCTGACAATCCCGGAGGGTTTACATTTTGGGGAGATGCACAGCCTGATTTCAACATGTCCTTTTACAATACCCTGAGTTTGTTCAAAGGGCTTGAACTTTCCTTCCTGATCGACTGGAAAAAAGGAGGGGACAATATCAACCTGACTTCCTTCCTGACCGATGGTGGAGGTACTACTAATGGCTGGTTTGATGATGACGACGGGGATGGAATTCCCAATGGACGCCAAAGACCGCCTGCGCCTTTCAACAACGCGGGACGATGGGTACAAGATGCCTCATTTGTCAAAATCCGGGAGATTGGATTGTACTACACTGTTCCCAGAACCACCCTCAACAACTGGTTTGGCGGCACGGTACAAAACCTGAAAGTGGGCTCTTCGGTCAACAATGCTTTCCTGTTTACAAAGTACCAGGGATACGATCCTGAAACCTCTACCTTTGGAGCTCAGGCCGTCGCCAACAACGTGGACATTGCTCCCTACCCTACTCCTCGTAGAGTATTCTTTCACCTAACTATTGACTTCTAAACCGGCATAATCATGAAAAATGTAAAAAAATACTTTGCCTCAGCACTGATTACCGCCGCAGTTCTAGCCAGCTGTAATCCATTGCAACTCGATGAGGTACAGGATCCTAACAACCCCTCAGTGGGCTCGGTAGCCAACAACGCCACTCCACAACAGATCCAGTTTTTGGTGACTGGCCTGGAGTCACGTCATCGAGGTTATGTAACCAATATTTCTCAAGCTTGGAATACTTTCGGAAGGGAAGTTTGGTACCTCAATGCCTCCGACCCACGCTTTCAGACGGACTGGTTAGGACAAAACGGTCGAGTGCCTGACCGGTCTTATTTTGGATTTGGCAGCACCGGAGGCGGTTCTTGGGCCACTCCTTATCAGGCGATCAAGCAGGCTGATGTCCTAATTTTGGCAGCACAAAACACCAGTCTTATTCCTGAAACATCCAAAAGTGCAGTTAGGGGTTTTGCGAAAACCATCCAAGGCTATCAATTCATGATCCCTGCCAATTTCGTCTATGAAAACGGCATCAGAGTGGATGTAAGAGACCCTTTGAATCCGGGACCGTTTGTCCCTTATGCCCAAGCCTTGGATGCCATCAAAGCCATCTTGGATGAAGGAGATGCAGACTTAGCGGCAGCCGGAACCGGTAATTTCCCCTTCATTTTGACTCGGGGATTCACCGGGTTCAACACCATTCAGGGGCTAAGAAGCGTGAATAGGGCTATCGCCGCAAGGCTAAACGCCTATCGCAAAGATTGGCAAGGCGTACTTTCTGCCCTGGAATTGTCCTTCATGAATTTGGGCGGCCCTTTGCAAATAGGTCCATCCCATCCCTATGGAGCTGCACCGGACATATTCAACCCGCTGTTTTATGTTCCGGATGCCGCAATCAACACTATTATTGTAGTACATCCCTCTATGTTGGATGATGCCACTCCAGGAGATTTGCGTGTACAAAACAAGTTCTTCCAAAGAACCACCCCTGTCACCGTGACTACAGACGCGGGGGCTCTGGTAGGTACCCATCAGGATGCACGATGGGCCTCCAACACCGTATCTATTCCATTCATCCGAAACGAAGAATTGATTCTGCTGAAAGCTGAGGCCCACGCCAACCTTAACCAACCTGCCTTGGCTGTAGAAGCTATCAATATCATCAGAAACGCCGCCGGCATTGGTGAGTATACCGGTGCCACTACCACCGAAGCGCTGATCGACGAGATCCTTTATCAAAGAAGATATTCACTTTGGGCAGAGCCTTGGGGCCATCGTTGGATTGATGCGCGCAGATATGGTAAGCTTTCCGAAATCCCCACTAGCTACGATGGGGGAACTGTCTTCACCCAATTCCCTCATCCACAGGCTGAGTTGAACTGGGATGAATATTCAGGAGATTAACACATTTGTTTCTAATACAAAAGACCGGCAGCATTGTCGGTTTTTTTTTGCTTTTTCAAAAAATCCATTCCCTCTAACCCAAAGTGGATAGAATAATTTCCAAATGACTCTCCCTCCCATTCTACAACTGAATCTCCCATTTCAACCAAGGCCATTTCCCCTTTTTCTGCTATTTTTGCCCCTTCGAAAAAATAATCCTGAGTATGTCTATTGCCAGCAAATATGAACCGGCAGCCGCCGAGGCCAAATGGTACGCCTACTGGATGGAGCACAAGCTTTTCTCCTCCAAAATTGACCACAGCAAGGAACCGTACACCATCGTGATTCCTCCGCCTAACGTCACCGGCGTGCTCCATATGGGCCATATGCTGAACAATACCATTCAAGATGTCCTGATCCGAAGAGCCAGAATGCAGGGAAAAAATGCCTGCTGGGTTCCAGGAACTGACCATGCTTCCATCGCCACTGAAACCAAAGTGGTTCAACTTTTAAAAGAAAAAGGCATCGATAAAAAGGATATTTCCAGAGAGGAATTCCTAACCTATGCCTGGGAATGGAAAGAAAAATATGGAGGAATCATCCTGGAGCAGCTGAAAAAACTCGGAGCATCCTGCGACTGGGACCGGACAGCCTTCACCATGGACCCGGGATTGAGCGATGCGGTGATCTCGGTTTTTGTGGATTTGTATCAAAAAGGAAAAATCTATCGGGGGATCCGCATGGTCAACTGGGATCCAAAGGGACAAACTGCCCTTTCGGATGACGAGGTCATCATGAAGGAAATCGCTTCGAAGCTTTACTATATCCATTATAAAATAGAGGGGACTGAAGACCAGTTTTTGACCATTGCGACCACCCGACCAGAAACCATCATGGCTGACGTGGCGATCTGTATCAATCCAAACGATCCAAGATTTACCCACCTGAAAGGGAAAAAGGCCCTTATCCCATTAATCCATCGAGCCATCCCGATCATTGAGGACGAATACGTGGACATGGAATTCGGTACGGGATGTCTGAAAGTGACTCCGGCCCATGATATCAATGACTACGAATTGGGACTCAAGCACAAGCTGGAAGTCATCGACATTCTCAAGGACAACGGCACCCTGAATGAAAAAGCCCAAATCCTCGTGGGGGAAGACCGATTTATCGCCAGAAAAAAAATCGGAAAGCTTTTGGACGAAGCGGGACAGCTGGAAAAAATCGAGGATTACAAGTCCAATGTAGGCCATTCGGAACGAACAGACGCAGTCATCGAACCGAAGCTTTCCCTGCAGTGGTTCCTGAAAATGGATGAAATCACCAAGCCTGCATTCACTTCGGTGATGGAAGATGTGATTCAATTGCATCCGCCTAAGTTCAAAAACATGTACCGGGTGTGGATGGAAAACGTGAGAGACTGGTGTATCTCCCGCCAACTTTGGTGGGGACATCGGATTCCGGCCTATTATCTTCCCAACGGAGAGTTTGTGGTAGCCAAAACTGCCGAGGAAGCCTTGACTGAGGCAAATGCTAAATTCGGGGCAAACTGGACTTTGGCGGACATCAGCCAAGATGAGGATGTGCTGGACACCTGGTTTAGCTCCTGGCTTTGGCCTATTTCGGTTTTTGATACCGAAGTATTTTCTACAGGCCAGCCCAACGAGGAATTGAAATATTACTACCCGACCAATGACCTGGTGACGGCCCCGGAGATTCTATTCTTTTGGGTGGCACGGATGATCATTGCCGGTTATGAATACACCGGAGAAAAGCCCTTCAAGAATGTTTACCTCACGGGGATAGTCCGGGATAAATTGGGCCGAAAAATGTCCAAATCCCTGGGTAATTCACCAGATCCATTGGACCTGATCGCACAATACGGAGCTGATGGAGTAAGAACAGGCATGCTTTTCTCCTCTCCTGCCGGAAATGATCTTCCCTTTGACGAAAAACTAGTCGAACAAGGACGAAACTTCGCCAACAAGATTTGGAATGCTTTCCGATTGGTGCAGGGTTGGGAAATCGATAAAAAGCTGGATGGATCTGCCAATGCAGCCAGCTTAGAATGGTTTGAAAACAGATTCCATCAAGCCTTGACTGAGATCAACGAGCATTTCGAAAAATTCAGAATTTCGGATGCATTGATGACGACCTATAAGCTGGTTTGGGATGATTTCTGCTCCTGGTATCTGGAAATGATCAAGCCGGGCTTCCAGCAACCGATCGATCCTGCAACCCATCGGAAGACTATTGAATTTTTCGAGAATATTCTGAAGATTCTTCATCCCTTTATGCCTTTCCTTTCTGAGGAAATTTGGCATCAGATCAAGAAAAGAACGGTGGAAGAATCCTTGATCTTGGCATCTTGGCCAGCGGAAAAAGGATACGACACCAAGATCATCGAAGAGGCGGTTCAAGTCTTTGAGGTGGTTTCGCAAGTTAGAAATCTCAGAGCATCCAAAGGGATGTCACCAAAAGAATCCCTCGACTTGACCATCAATACCCAGAACGAAGGACTTTACTCCCGATTTCAGGCAGTATTGATCAAGTTGGCCAACCTTTCTTCCTTGTCATTTGCCGAGAATGTGGACAATGCCATGAGTTTTGTGGTAAAAGCAGACGAATGCTTCATCCCCATGGGAGATTCAATCGATGTGGAAGAGGAAAAGGAGAACCTTAAGAAAGAGCTGGAATACACTCGGGGTTTCTTAAACTCAGTCATGAAAAAGCTCAGCAACGAGCGCTTTGTGGCAGGAGCTCCTGCTCAGGTCGTGGAGATGGAAAAGAAAAAGCAAGCCGACGCCGAAGCAAAAATCAAAGCCTTAGAGGAAAGTCTGTTGAAATTGGGATAAATAAAGACCGATGTCAGATGACCGATCTTGGATGTTGGTTATCGTAAATAATTATTTAAATCTGAAATAGAATCCGGAGTCGAGAGGCTCCGGATTTACTTTTTCCCCCTGAATTCAAGACAGATAAGCATGATTTTCGAAACAGGTATTGTCCTGAGTCATTTTTGCCTTACCTTTGTGACCTAGCGGCACGACCAGCTCCTGCTGAATCCCCCAGGTCCGGAAGGAAGCAAGGGTAGGCGGTTGTAGCGGTGCGATGCCGCTTCTTTTTTTGCCCTATTTTTTCTGAATAGCCTTACCTGAAGATTTCGATTCCTAAATTATCTTCTAACTTTGTCAAGGTCGGGTAAAGCTCTTTCAACCCGAATTTTCCACTCATTAAAACCTATTTTCATGAAATTCTTTATTGACACAGCCAATCTGGCAGAAATCCGGGAAGCCTACGACATGGGCATTTTGGACGGAGTGACCACCAACCCTTCCCTAATGGCAAAGGAAGGAATCAGCGGCGAATCTAATGTCAGAGCCCACTACAAGGCGATCTGTGATATCGTTGATGACAAGGTAAGTGCAGAAGTCATTTCCACCGACTTCGACGGAATGATCAAAGAAGGAAAAGAATTAGCCAAAATTGATGATAAAATCGTAGTAAAAATCCCGATGATCAAAGACGGGATTAAAGCGATCAAGTACTTCCACAGTGAAGGCATCCGAACTAACTGCACCTTGGTTTTTTCATCCGGTCAAGCCATTTTGGCTGCAAAAGCAGGGGCTACCTACCTATCCCCATTTATCGGCCGACTGGATGATATTTCCTACGATGGGCTGGAATTGATCAGTCAGATCGTTCACATCTACGGTAATTACGGATTTGAAACAGAGGTTTTGGCTGCTTCTATCCGCCATACGATGCACTTGATCAAGTGTGCCGAAATCGGTGCTGACGTGGTGACTTGCCCCCTGAAAGTGATTACCGGTCTGCTCAAGCACCCGCTCACCGATTCCGGACTGGCTCAGTTTTTGGCTGACCATGCCAAAGCTGCCTCCAAATAAATCCAGGAGATTGGCCGTTTATCTATTTTCCGAAGTCTAATCATGTATATTATCAAAGTAAAAGGCAAGGCCAAAATTCCTGATTACATTCAGATTCGAGACGAGAATTTCGTCTTGGTAGCCTATTTCCGTGCCGATAGACCCATGAAAAACATGGAAAAATTCGGATTGGAAGATAAAGAAGAAGAACTGGAGAAGCTGATCAGGGAATTGCCTTTCGGAAAACTTCAAAAACTGGAATTATAATATGGATTTTAGTACACAGCCTGTATTGCAGATGACTGGAGCCACCATTTTTCAAGGTGAATCTCCTGTGCTGAATGAGGTTAATTTTGCTGTCGAAAAGCACGAATTTGTATTCTTGATCGGAAGAACAGGCAGTGGAAAAAGCTCTCTGTTGAAGACTCTCTATGCCGATTTGCCTCTGAGGACAGGACTAGGAGAAGTGGTAGGCTTTCACTTGCAAAAAATCAAAAATGCGGAGATTCCCTACCTGCGAAGGAAAATAGGGATCATCTTTCAGGATTTTCAGCTTTTCTACGACAGAAGTGTGAGTGAAAATCTTTCGTTTGTACTCAGAGCGACAGGCTGGACGGACATAGCAAAAATCAAAGAACGAATCAGTGAGGTATTGATTCAAGTCGGCCTCATTGATTCCCTATTGAAAATGCCCCATCAGCTCTCGGGAGGTGAGCAGCAAAGAGTAGTAATTGCACGGGCATTGCTCAATGAGCCTTCGATATTGTTGGCAGACGAACCTACTGGAAATCTTGACCCGGATGTGGCAGATGAGATCTTCAAGCTTTTTCAGGATATCAATAAAAAAGGCACTGCAATCCTTATGGCTACTCATAACCATGAATTGCTGAGAAAATTCCCCTACCGGGTCCTGAAATGCGAAAAAGGAAAACTGCTTGACAGTCAGCTCCATGACGTTTCTCTTGGTTCTTCCTTCTGATCTCCAAGCTTTTTCGATAAAAAAGAAACAAGCCCTTATCTCAAGTCGTTATCGAGTTATTAATTAGTATTCTGATGAAAAGTAAACTTCTCCTAAAACTGCTATTTGTAGCACTAGTTGCACTTGGGACTTCTTCATGCAAAAATGAAGAGGAAACAGCACCCGTGATCGAAGAACCTGAGAACCCAAATATAGCCATCAACGGATGGATAAAGGCAGTGATGGACGAAGTCTACCTGTGGTTGGCTGAAATGAGAACTCCTGTAGCCAACACTTCTACTCCTGAAGACTATTTTGAATCCCTTTTGAACCGGCCAACGGACCGTTTTTCGGCAATTTATCCGGACTATCAGGAGTTGATCAATTCTCTTGGAGGGGTTTCTTTGGAAGCAGGCTACGAGTTTACCCTGTATAGGGAAAGTTCAAGCAACGATAATGTAATCGCAGAAATCTCCTACATCAAGAAAAACAGTCCTGCGGCAAATGTGGGGCTTCGCCGGGGAGATATTATCACCCGGATCAATGGTACTCAGATGACCCTGGACAACTTCCGGGTAGTTTTGGGCACCATCGATCAACCTCATAGCTTAAACTTTATCCGATTCAGCGATTCTGAAGGAGCCTTTGTTCCTCAGGCAGAAGTCTCTTTGGTACCCGTTCAGCTCGCAGAAAATCCCAATTTCCTGGATACCATCTATACCCTAAATGATAAAAAAATCGGGTATGTGGTATATCACTTCTTTGCCCCCGGACCGGGCACCGGAAGTACACAGTACGATAATCAGATGGACGAGATATTCGCCAAGTTTAAAGGAGAAGGTATCAATCATCTGATTGTGGATTTCAGATACAATGGAGGAGGATTCGTATCCTCAGCTGTAAATTTGGCGAGTTTGATTGCTCCTGGAGTGACAGACAAGGATGTTTTTTCTAAGACCAAATACAACAGTTTTCTGATGCAATTTGATGAGCTGAAGAATGTGCAGACCACCTTCCGAAACAAGGCCCAAAATCTGGGCCCCATTTTAGAAAACAACCGCGTCTATATTCTGACCTCCAGGCGAACCGCCTCCGCTTCTGAGCTGATTATCAATGGATTGAGACCCTACATGGATGTATTCCTGATCGGGGAGACTACGACAGGAAAAAATGTAGGCTCCATTCCCTTTGAAGACGAAGACAATCCCGAGAATAACTACGGCATGCTTCCGATAGTATCCCGCAGTTTCAACAGTTTGGACCAATCCGATTACATCAATGGCTTCAATGCCAATGTAGAAGCACTTGAATCCTCCGAACGTCTTCGTCCTCTGGGCGACGTCAACGAGTTACTTTTGAGGACTGCAATCGAAAGAATAACCGGCGCAGCCTCAAGTGCAAGAGTCCAGAAATTGGATCGATTGGATGTAGGAAGTACGCTGGAAAGAAAAGTCCGCTATGGAAATTTGATCGAGGATGATCCTAAAATTCAAAAACCAATTCGTGATTTGATTCAATCCCGAATTTCAGAAAATTGATCAATGAGGATATTCTTTTGAAAAAAGCTGTTCCCACCAGACATGGGGACAGCTTTTTTTTATTGGTTGTAATTTTTTTTCTCATTAGATTCCAAAAGTTATATCAAAAAACAACCACTAAACAAAAGAAACCTTATGAGAAAATTAATTTTACCTAATCTATTCAAACCATTGGCTGTTGCTTCAGTCTTGGGGGTGTTGATTTTTTCCTGTCAAACCTCCAACGAAAATCTCCCTTTTGATGCCTTAAGTGAATTGGCTGTAGTCAAGTTTGCAAACGGGGATATCATTCCCGGCAAATTCATTGTGGTGTTAAAACCCAGTGGACTTGCCCTAAGAAAATCCATGGGATATGAGGAGGTCCAATCTTCGATGAGAAAAACCACCGTTTCCTTGTTGGCCAAGTATCGGATAGCAGAATCCACCTTGGATCAGGTGTATGGAAATACCATCGAAGGCTTTTCCATTGCTCTAACCGAAGAGCAAGCGGAAGCATTGGCTAATGATCCTGCGGTAAGCTACATTGAACCTGACCGAATCATGGGAATCGCCCAAAAAGGAAGGCCAGGTGGTGGAGGTGGAAGTACAGGACAAACCACCCCATGGGGAATTACCAGAATCGGAGGAGCAGTTAATTATACCGGAAGCAATAAAGCCTACATTTTGGATTCTGGAATTGACTTGGACCACCCCGATTTAAATGTCAACGCCAACGCAGGATTTAATGCTTTCACTTCAGGAAAAGACAGCAGATCCCTGGATGACGGAAATGGGCATGGGACTCACGTGGCTGGTACCATTGCTGCCATAAACAATTCGATTGGGGTGGTAGGAGTTGCTGCAGGAGCTCAGGTAGTCCCAATCAAAGTTTTGGGAGCGACAGGCTCAGGTTCTTATTCCGGGGTGATCGCAGGGATCAACTATGTTGGGGCTACCGGCAATTCGGGAGATGTGGCAAACATGAGTCTGGGAGGGCCCTTTTCTCAAGCTGTCAATGATGCAGTGGTAGCAGCAGCTTCCAATGGAATCAAGTTTGCACTAGCAGCAGGCAATGAATCCCAAAATACCAACAACGTCTCTCCTGGAAGTGCCAATGGTACCCATGTGTACACCGTATCGGCAATGAACAGTTCAGATTCATGGGCCTCATTTTCCAACTTTGGCAATCCTCCGGTAGACTATTGTGCCCCAGGGGTGAGTATACAGTCAACCTGGAAAAGTGGAGGTTATAATACGATCAGCGGTACTTCCATGGCTACTCCACATGTGGCAGGCATTCTCCTGCTTGGAAACATCAATACAGACGGGACGGTCAAAAATGATCCGGATGGCACTCCTGATCCCATCGCAGTCAGATAAGGCAATAAATACACAACAGGGGAGGACTTAGTTGGTCCTCCCCTTTTTGTTAATATTCTGTTAAGTTTCAATCCTCTATTTTAGAATCACTTAGCTTAGGGTTACTTTGTCTTATGGAAAAAATAGCCTCTATTTCGCTACTATTCTTAGTCTACTTTTTAGGTAGCCTTGCCTTGGTTCAGATGTCTATCCGCCCGATGAGAAAACTGATAAGTGAATCCAGAGGAAACGGCAAGCACTGGCAGACTAATTACCTCAAAATCATGGGATTCAGCCTAATTCTTTCCTTGGCCACTACCCTGCTCGCCTTTTATTTGTTTCCAGATCAGTCCTTGTAAGGTAGGGTATTGGAGTGGGTCTTTTCCGGTACGGCATTTACCCGAAGCTCAATGAACTGATTGACTCCATTTTCTCCCTTGACCAGTTCAAAAGCATCGTACAACTCTCCAATGGCCGTGTAGGATTCGAACTTCAGCCGATCCCCTTCCACAGTGATGACTTGAAACAGTTGTGTATTTTCGGCAATGCGATCCCGCTGGCCTCCTTTGGCGGTCCAGTCATCCCCGATATCATACATCTTACCCCCACTCACACTCACAACATATACTGTCCCGGTCTGGTCCCTTAGGTTCATTCCGTCCATTACATTCTCTCCTGGCGAAACCCTCCCTCTTGCGTAAGCATGGTCATGGCCTTGCAGGGCAAGATCTACCCGATATTTATCAAAAATGGGCTTCCAAAGATTTCTCAATTCCTCATTGTCTCTCCCATTTGAGGCAGAGAAGAGAGGGTGGTGATAGGTCAGAATGGTCCATTTTTTGGGATTATCCTTCAAAAGTTTTTCAAGCCACATAGCCTGAGCGACTTGGTCTCTGTTGGAATCCAGAAAAACCATCCTGAGATCTTGATAATCCATGTAGTAGACCGTTTCTTCCAGACCTTCTGGCCCATTGAGCGGCAAAGTAAACTGCGGCCTCCACTGTACAGAAAGACTTCTTTCCTTTCTGTTGGCTTCATCTTGGTTTTTTGCCCGGTACTCATGATTTCCCGGTGTCGGCATGGAAGGAATCATACTATGGATAAAGCCTCCAGCAGTAAACCATTCGTGCCATTCCTGTTCCCGATGAGCACTGTTGATCAGGTCTCCTGCATGGATGAAAAAACGAGCCTCAGGGGCTGTTCTGAACCCCTCCCTGATCAGCCTTGACCAAAGCTCCAAGACATAGTTTTGTGCATCTCCGACATACAGAAAAGAAAACTTATCGTTGGGCTGTTCTGAAGCTGTTCTGAATTGAAACCACTCACTCCAGCGCTGACCATCCCCTACCCGGTAAGCATAAATTTGATCCGGCAAAAGATCGGACAAAGAGACAGAATGATAATGTGCGTAAATGTTGGCCTCGGGAATCGAAAGCGCATCCAATACCTCCAATTTTGCCTCAATCGCTTTTCCTGTTTTCCAAAACTTGGGAGCCGCTGTGGCCAAAGCAATCTCCACGTATCCTTGGGCTACGGTACTATCCGTTCTCCAGGTTACACTTGCCTCCTTGCTGGGATTTTCTCCAAAACTGACCACTATTCTGTCAGGATAGGGCGAAGGCTTAGACCAATCCAAATGGAATTGGGGAGCTCGATAGGTCAATCCTTCCTGTGCCAGGACCAGTAGAGGAAAGCAACTGAGAATGAAAATAAAGAAGGTCTTTGATGGATGATTCAAATAATTCATGTGCCGCGTGCAAAAAGAATGAGTCAGGCAAACTAACCAATAATTCCAAAGTGAGCAACCTGCCCATCAAACTTAATCAAAAGCCAACCTGGAGGAAAAACGGAAGGATTTCTCATAAAACAAAAAGGCCCAAGAGCCGATCACTTCCTCTTGGGCCCTATTTGTTGTTGGGTTTTTCGATTAATTGACCTTCTTCAGATTTTCCTGAGCCTGTTGAAAGTTGGGATCTAAAGAAATTGCCTCTTGAAAAGCTGATTTAGCTTCTGCCAAGGAGTTTTGATCCTGATAAATCAACCCTTTGAGGTTTAAGGCTGCTGCTTTGATAGCCACTTCCTGCGTTTCTGTTTCTGAGATTGGAAATCCGATTTTTTCATCAGCTTTAGCGTTTTTTACCAGCATATTGACAGAATTGATTGCTTCTTCGTAGCGCTTGAGACTGTATTGAAGAAAAGCCGATTTGTAGAGGCTGAAGTTATCACCGGTGAGAAGGTAAAGGCTTTCGTATTGGGGAAGAGCCCGGTCCAACGCGCCCAACTGCTCCAAGGAATAGGCTGCAATTTCCAACGCTCCTATACTTTTATCATTCAATTCCAGAATATCCAATGCCACCAAGGCCGCAGAAGCGGTCTGACCTGCTTCAAAGTATAGGCTGGTCAATGCTTCCATGTAACGAATATCCTCAGGGTTTCTGGACATGAGGTCATAGAGCTTAGCTTTTGCCATGGCCCGATCGTTGTACCTCAGGGCCATCTGATAGGCAATTTGGTCCACTGCATTCAAAGCGTTTTTGGTCTTGGAATCCAGTCTTGGAATGGAATCATTGGTCTGAGCAAATAGGCTGCCGCTGCAAAGGACAATCAGCAAGGCAAACAGGATTCTTTTCATAGGAAAGATTTACTTTTGGATTTAAATTTTATTGGATTTTGGGATATAGGCCTTTTTCACGTGCAATTTCATACATGAGTTTTCTGGCCTCCTCGGGATGATTTCCGATTTTGCCTTCCAATATAGCCTCTTTAATTTCTTCTTTGATTTCGCCGATTACTTTGGAAGGAGGAATTCCGAAGATTTGCATGATTTCCTCCCCACTTACAGGAGGCTGAAAATTCCTCACCTGATCTTTTTCCTCCACCTCTTTGAGCTTGACCTCAACCTTATCAAAGTTGTCCAGGTAGCGTTTGACCTTTTTGTTGTTCTTGGAGGTAATATCTGCCCGACATAGTTTCATCAGGTCGTCAATATCATCCCCTGCATCAAAAAGGAGCCTACGCAGAGCGGAATCTGTCACCTCATCCTTGACCAAGGCGATGGGCCGAAGGTGAAGGCGCACCAATTTTTGAACATACTTCATCCGCTCATCCATGGGGAGCTTTAATCTCCTGAAAATGGCCGGAGTCATTCTCGCCCCCTTGTCCTCATGTCCATGAAAAGTCCAACCGACTTTGGGATTGAACCGCTTAGTCGCTGGCTTGGCAATATCATGAAGGATGGCAGCCCAGCGAAGCCAGAGATCATCCGAAACCTGGCAAACATTGTCCAATACCTGAAGCGTATGGTAAAAGTTATCTTTATGAGACTTATCGTCTACTGAGTCTACTCCTTGCAGCTCTACCATTTCAGGAAAAAAACGGGAAAGAAGTCCTGAAGCAAAAAGTAATTTAAATCCGTAGGATGGTTTCGGGGTTTTAATGATTTTGTTGAGCTCATCAATAACCCGCTCTGCTGAAATAATTTCCAGCCGGTGAGCAGCATCCACGATGGCCTGAAAGGTCTCCGGATCGATGTCAAAGTTGAGTTGAGCAGCAAATCGAACAGCCCTCATCATTCTTAGGGGATCATCTGAAAAGGTTATGACTGGATCCAGGGGAGTTCGGATATTTTTCTTTTTGATATCTTCTTTTCCTCCCAGTGGATCCACCAAATCCCCGTAATCTTGAGCGTTGAGCGAAATGGCCATGGAATTGATAGTAAAATCTCTCCTTTCCAAATCCTCCATCAAGGTACCGTCTTCAACGATAGGCTTCCTGGATTCCAAGCGGTAAGATTCCTTTCGGGCTCCCACAAATTCCAACTCCCAATCTTCAAGTTTGAGCATGGCTGTTCCAAAATTCTTGAAGACAGAAAGAGGCACATGCTGCTCAAAATTTTTTGAGACCTCCTGGGCCAAAAGGATTCCACTTCCTACACAGGTGAAATCAATGTCCTTACTTTCCCTTCCCAAAATCAAGTCTCTCACGTATCCACCCACCACATAGGTGGGAAGATTTAGCTTCTGTGCAGCGGCAGCTACTTTTCCAAAAACTTCGAATTGATCCAGGTAATTTTTGAAATTCATCCTTTGCGAATTTTTACTTCTCCTTCAGGACCTAAAAACATCTCTTTCACCCCTTTCATCAGAAGAGGAAAAAAAACCGTAACCTGATGGTCAGCTTGCCCTTGAGGTACTGTCCGGGCTACTACAGGTTGAGAAAGCTGAAACAACAATTTGTTCCAATGAGGCTCTCGGATCAGGGAAAATTTCACTTCCCCATGATCGATGGGACCGGCAGACAGGCTAGGGTTGACTGGACTATGAAAAATGGTGGGTTTGGAACTGAAATCAACAATATCCAAAGAAACTTCAGAAAAAGGGACACAAACCGATCGTATCTGAAAAAGGTCAAAGAGCAAAAAGACCCCATCATTCCCCCCTTCTGCTTCCCACAGTTCGGGTTTGACCAGTTGAATAAGATGAGAATTGCCTTCTTTGATGGTGACTTTTCCTGAATCTCTGAAAGACTTAACAATAGCTGAATGATCCAAAACCTGATATTTTGGCACAAAAATAATCAGAATATCCAGCCCTCCACTCCAAAAATCGGAAATCACGCGATGGATTTGGCCAAATTGATGAAAAAAAAAATGCAATGGATACAAAAAGCTACACCTAACAAGAGAAATATACGTTCTCGGAAAGAAGACAAAATGGAGACACCAAGATTTTAAAAAAATCAGCTTAGCTTGCTATCAAATTTTGTCATCCAGAAAATAACAGCATTTACTTGAGCATAATGATGTGCAAAAACGAATCAATACATCTAAATAGTATAAGTAGGAAAAAACAGGATGGATTTAAGTAGAAAAAAGCCTGATAGCCTTGAAGGAGTATCTTTAAGTTAATCGGATATACTAAGATTCAGATCAGGCAAGGTATTTCTTTAGGCTTTATCATTACATAAAAAAAAAGGCAATATTTCATTGCCCTTTTTTAATATTTTTTGGAGCATTAGCCTCTAAGCCAATTGATAAATGTCTGATATCCAACACCAATCTCTCTGGCAAACGCGGCCTTGGTTTTCTTTCCGGCTGCCTCTACTTTTTTCCATTCTTCAATGATTTTTGACTTTTCAGCATCAGAAAAACTTCTTCTTTTCCCGCTTGATTTGGAAGCTGCTTTGCCGCTTAGTTCAGCAATTAGATCATTCAAATCATTCAAAAACTTGGAATCTGTGAGGTGAAGACCTGCAGCTTCCAATTTTTTAATCACTTCGTCCTTGGGATTGACAGGAGTCACTGCGATGCCACGGGCAGCAGCTTCATGTAAATCGATTTTCTTTCCATCTGCGGTAACATAGATGAAACCGTCCGTCTTTTTTAAGTCTATAATAGACTCTTTTATTAATTCTCTCATTGGGATAAAATTTATAGTTAATAAACCGATGCAATATACTAATATAAACCTAACAAGAAAAAGACATTTTTTAAAATAAATTAAATTAATCATTCCTTGATCCGGCAGCTAACGCATATTATAAAACCCGTTCACATAGCACTGCGCATCTATATGGATAAAACAATGAAAAGCAGCCTCAATCCCATCACACGGATCTTGGGAAAAAAAGTAGACATAGGACCTGAGTAGGTACACCGAAAGTGAATAAGATTTATATTGAAATTGAACTGCCTGGAACCAAAAATTAAATAATTAAGCATACTATTCTTTCCCATTCCCTGAAAATACACATCAAATAAAGGGAGATTAATTATTGAATATAGGAAATGGAATATCACAAAAAACAGAAAGTCATCCTGATTGATCCAAGAAATTTCCCTAATTTTGAACCCCATAAGAAACCAATCAAAATACATCCCGCCCAGCTTCTTATGGCCTCATCCACCAAGTACATCTTTATCACCGGAGGGGTGACCTCCTCTTTAGGAAAAGGAATAATTGCCGCTTCACTCGGTAAGCTTCTGCAAGCCAGAGGGTATAGCGTCACCATCCAAAAATTTGATCCCTACCTCAATATCGATCCTGGAACCCTCAACCCCTACGAGCACGGGGAATGTTATGTCACTGAGGATGGAGCCGAGACTGATTTGGATTTGGGACATTACGAGCGCTTTTTGAATGTTTCTACTTCCCAAAGCAACAATATCACCACCGGAAGAATTTACAACAACGTCATCACTCGGGAAAGGAAAGGTGAATTTTTGGGAAAAACCGTCCAAGTCATTCCCCATATCACCGATGAAATCAAAAGAAACTTCTACAAGCTGGGTCAAGACGGAGAGTTTGATGTCGTCATCACTGAAATCGGCGGCTGTGTAGGGGATATTGAATCCCTTCCGTTCATTGAGGCCGTGAGGCAAGCGAGATGGGATCTCGGACCAGGAAACTTCCTGGTCATTCACCTGACTTTGATCCCTTACCTCAAAGCTGCCAAGGAACTCAAAACCAAGCCTACGCAGCATTCGGTCAAGCAGCTGCTGGAAGCTGGTATACAGCCGGACATTCTGGTATGCCGCACTGAGCATCATCTACCCATGGAAGTGAAGAAGAAGCTTGCTCTTTTCTGCAATGTGCAGCTCAACAGCGTGATTGAAGCCATGGATGCCGAAACCATCTACGATGTTCCCCTCTTGATGAAAAAAGAGAAGCTGGATGAACGCGTATTGAGCAAATTGAAATTGTCCACCAAATCAGAAACCGACCTGGAAAGCTGGAAGGATTTTCTTGGGAGGCTCAAAAACCCCACCCAGGAGGTCACCATCGGCCTGATCGGAAAATATGTCTCCCTACCTGATTCTTACAAGTCCATCATCGAGTCATTTACTCATGCCGGAGCAGCAGCTGAATGTGCGGTCAACCTTAAACTGATTTCTTCTGAAGAATTGAACAGGGACAATATCAAGTCCAAGCTTTCCGAATTAAACGGAATCGTGGTCGCTCCCGGATTCGGAGAGCGGGGTTTTGAAGGAAAAATCGAAACAGTGAAATATGCACGGGAAAATCAGCTTCCTTTTTTCGGAATCTGTCTGGGCATGCAGGTAGCAGTCATTGAGTTTTCCAGAAATGTGCTCAACATTGAGCGGGCAAATTCCACGGAAATGGACCCAAACACCCCACATCCGGTGATTGCGTTGATGGAGGAGCAAAAGAAAATCGATCAATTAGGCGGAACAATGCGTTTGGGTTCGTATGCTTGCGAGCTCAAAAAATCAAGTAAATCCTTTGCCGCCTACGGAAAAACAAAAATTCAGGAACGCCATCGTCACAGATACGAGTTTAACAACGCCTACCTGGAGCAAATTGAGTCGAAAGGAATGCTTGCCACAGGGAAAAATCCGGAAACCGGATTGGTAGAAATCGTCGAACTCAAAAACCATCCCTGGTTTGTAGGCGTTCAATTCCATCCGGAGTACAAAAGTACTGTCCTAAACCCTCAGCCTTTGTTTGTCAAATTCATTCAGGCCGCCATCGACCAAAAATTAAAATAAAATAAGGCCTCTCTTGAAAGAGGAGCAAAATCAGACATATGGATAGAAACCAAGCGACCGGCTTGATCTTATTTGCAGCGGTCATTCTTATTTATTCGATATTTTTCGCGAGCGGACCGGAAGTTCCACCTGCCCAACAGGAAGCGACTGCGGCTCAAGAAGCATCGGCACTGCCAGAAGCTCCGGAAATTCCTGGAGATTCGGCTTCTTCAGCAAAAGTAGATTCACTTCGGTTTTCCAAATTTGGAGTCTTGGCCACACTTACTCAAGGTGAGGAGCAAGATGTCGTATTGGAAACAGAAGAATTGAAAATTACCTTTTCCACTCAAGGAGCCCAAATCAACCAAGTAGAGCTGAAAGAGTACAAGGACTGGCAAATGAATCCACTCCTGCTCTTAGACGAAAAAAGCTCCCAAATGCGCTTGGTCCTGGACAGCAGAGTAGGTGAGATCAATTTGGCTGACTTCTATTTTCAGCCCGAGTTGGAAACAGAGGAAACCGAAGAAGGCACGATTCACAGACTGACCTTCACTGCCCGTTCTGAATCGGGTAAAATTCGCCAAGTTTTCACCCTCAAAGCTGGGGAATATCTGGTGCATCAATCCTTCGAAGTGGAAAACTTCCAAGGGGTCTTCACAGGGAATTCCCTCCGTTTTTCCTGGGAGGATCAAGTAAAAGCCCATGAAAAAGATCTTGCAGAATCCCGTAGAAAATCTCAGGTCAATTACTACCTGAGCTCAGGGTCGTACGAAAACTTGGGACTGAGTGATGACTTGGAGGAAGAGTCCGTGGCAGAACCCGTTAAATGGATCGGATTCAGTCAGCGTTTTTTCACCGCAGGGATCATTGCCGACACCGAGTTTAGAGAAGTAAATCTTAGCCAAAGTACTCCTGCAGATAGCTCAATCGTCCGAACCATGCGTGCGGCTTTGGCTGTTCCATTTGTGGAAGGCAAATCATCCTATACCTTTTACTTCGGCCCAGATAAATACAAAACCCTAAAACAAGTCACGGATGGCTTCGAAGAAAACGTGGACATGGGCTACTTTTTTGTCAGCTGGGTCAACAAGTATATTGTGGTGCACTTGTTTGAATTTATGGAGAAATACTTCAGCAATTATGGTATCATAATCATCCTGATCGTATTAATCATCAAACTCGCCCTGTCGCCACTTACCTATAAATCCTACATCGGGATGGCCAAAATGAGGGTAATCAAACCTGAAATCGATGAATTGAAGGAGAAATACGGTGATGATCCGACAAAAATGCAGCAGGAACAAATGAAGCTGTTTTCTCAACTTGGGGTAAGTCCCATCTCAGGATGTCTTCCCCTGCTGCTTCAGATGCCCTTTTTGTTTGCCATGTTTTTCTTTTTCCCGAATGCGATCGAACTCCGCCAGGAATCTTTCCTCTGGGCTAAGGATTTATCCACTTACGATGAGTTTATCAAGCTGCCATTCACGATTCCATTTTATGGAGCTCACGTCAGCTTATTCACCTTTCTGATGACGGTATCCCAGATTATTTATACCCATTTCAACAATCAGCTGACCACGGCAACCGGTCCTATGAAAAACCTGGGTTACATCATGCCCGTCATGTTTATGTTTATCCTGAACTCCTACCCTGCCGGATTGAGCTTTTATTATTTCGTATCCAACGTGTTCACCTTTGGGCAGCAGGCCTTGATCAAGTTGTTTGTGGACGATGCCAAAATCCGTGAAAAAGTGGAACAGAACAAAGTAAAAAACGTCAACAAGAAAAAGTCCAAATTCCAGCAAAGGCTGGAAGATGCCATGAAGGCAGCCGATGCCAACAAGAAAAAGTAATTGAAAAGGAGTCTAAGAAAGACTCCTTTTTTTGGCCTGTCCTTAAGAAAAAAACAGGGAATAACTTACTCTCTGCTCGGTACTGAATCTGACCGATTTAAGAAAGTTTCACGTTTGCCCCTTCCCAAAAAAAGGAAGAAGATACCAAAGAAAAGACCTTATTTTGTTTAATATTGAAATCCAATTACCCTCCGCATAAACCATGGGAAAAATTATTGCCATCGCCAACCAAAAAGGCGGGGTAGGAAAAACTACCACTGCAATGAACCTCGCTGCAAGCTTGGCGATATTGGAGTACAAAACCCTGGTGATCGACGCAGATCCTCAGGCCAATACTACTTCCGGACTGGGACATAACCCCAAAGAAATCACCAATAGCATTTATGAATGCATGGTGGATGGAATTGAAGTCAAAGACATTATCATTTCCACGGAAATCGAAAACCTGGATCTTGTGCCTTCTCACATCGACTTGGTCGGTGCTGAAGTGGAAATGATCAACATGGACAACCGGGAAGAAAAAATGAAGGAAGTAATTCAGCCTATACAGGATGGCTATGACTTCATCGTGATTGATTGTTCTCCTTCCTTGGGTCTGATTACCATCAATGCCCTCACCGCTGCCAATTCAGTAATCATCCCTGTTCAGTGTGAATATTTTGCACTTGAAGGACTGGGTAAGCTCCTGAATACCATCAAAATAATTCAAACCCGACTCAATCCGGCATTGGAGATCGAGGGAATTCTCCTGACTATGTACGATGTGCGCCTCAGACTGTCCAATCAGGTAGTCGACGAGGTCAAGATCCATTTCAAAAACATGGTGTTCGAGACGATAATTCCCAGAAACGTTCGCCTTTCTGAAGCCCCGAGCTTTGGGATGCCGGCGATTGCTTTTGATGCAGATGGGAAAGGCGCCATCGCTTATCTCAACCTTGCCGGGGAAATCGCCAAGAAAAACGGACTCCAGAAGGTGAGTAACTAATTATGTCCAATCAAAAACCAAATCGAAAAAACGCACTCGGAAGAGGTCTTGGAGCCCTTCTGGAAGATAGTCCTGCCAAAAACAAATCGGAGGAAATCCTCCCTGAAGTGGTGAAAACAGGGATTTTTGAAATCCCTCTTTCTGAAATCCAAGTCAATCCATTTCAGCCACGAACTCATTTTGACAAGGATGCCTTGGAAGAATTGGCTGAATCCATTCGCGTACAAGGAATCATTCAACCGATAACTGTCCGGAAATTGGCCCCCAACGAATTTCAGTTGATTTCCGGTGAAAGAAGATTTCAGGCTTCCAAAATTGCCGGTCTCACTCAAATCCCAGCCTACGTCCGCACGGCAAATGACCAGCAGATGCTGGAAATGGCCCTGATTGAAAACATTCAGAGAGAAAACCTCAACGCCATGGAAATCGCTCATTCTTACCAAAGACTTCTAGCCGAGTGTAACCTGAAACAGGAAGAACTGGGTGATCGGGTAGGAAAAAACCGAACTACAGTGAACAACTACCTGCGGCTTCTCAAGCTCCCTCCCACCATTCAGGCCGCTATTCGAGATCAGCAACTCAGCATGGGCCATGCCAGAGCCCTGATTAATGTGGAAAGCGTGGATAAGCAACTTGCCATTTTCAAAAAAGCCGTAGAGGAAGAACTTAGCGTAAGGAAAGTGGAGGCTTTGGTCAAGGCCATCAATAGCAGCGAACATCCTAAATCCGAGAAATCTCCGGCTCTTGACCCTGTTCGCAAGTATGAAATGAACAAAATACAGCAAAGATTGGCCTCCCACTTTGGGACTAAGGTGGCTTTGAAAGCAAATGAGAAAAACAAAGGGGAAATAAAAATCCCCTTCAACTCTGCTACTGACCTCAATAGGATATTAGAAATTCTCGAAATCATCTAAGCTTGGCCTTAATAAAAACCGATAGCGTTTTTTCAACCCAAACCCCGTGGATTCTCATGGGGCTTTTGCTTTTGGGCATTTTCCTGAATGGGTCAGTTTTTGGACAAAACGC
This sequence comes from Algoriphagus confluentis, assembly GCF_036245625.1. NCBI lineage: Bacteria > Pseudomonadati > Bacteroidota > Cytophagia > Cytophagales > Cyclobacteriaceae > Algoriphagus > Algoriphagus confluentis. Next base: position 60,476 of record NZ_BTPD01000006.1, on the reverse strand, counting down.
GAATCGCTCTGCTACTGCAGAGACTGCTGATTCGGTGAAATCAGAGAAAAAGCCGAACTATGCCTCCCTACCCAAAGATCCAAGAAAGGCTACAATTCTATCGGCCGTTTTGCCCGGTGCTGGTCAAGTATACAACAATAAGGCATGGAAGGTACCGCTGCTTTATGCAGGGTTTATGACCGACATCTATTTCATCGGCTACAACAACAAACGATACCAGACCTTTCGGGAAGCACTTTTTGCCTTTGATGAAGGGGACAACAGTCAGTTTCCCTCCCTCAATAGGGATGGTCTGGTAAGAAATGTGGATTATTGGAGACAAAACAGGGACTTTACCATCCTCCTTTTGGTAGCAATTTATGCCCTCAACATCATCGATGCCAATGTCGATGCCCATCTCTCGGGCTTTGACATCAGCGACGATCTTGCTCTGAAAATCGAACCCAAAGTGGAAACCTTCGCTGCTTCCAATACTCAAATGGGACTTTCACTAAAAATTAAATTTAAATAATGAATATTTTACTTCTCGGCTACGGGAAATTGGGCAAAATTATCGGTGAAATCGCCGAATCCAGAGGTCACCGGATCACAGGCAAAATCAACCTGGAAAACAGACAGGACCTCGATCAAATCAATCCGGAGGACGTGGACGCGATCATTGAGTTCAGCCAGCCAGAATCAGCTTTTGAAAACATTTTCTGGGGACTGAAAAGAGGAATCCCCGTGGTCTCTGGCACAACAGGCTGGCTAGACCAAAGAGCAGAAGTCGAAAAAATGACCATAGAATCTGAAGGAGCCTTTTTCTATGCCTCCAACTTCAGCATCGGAGTAAATATCCTTTTCAAGGTCAATGCTTTTTTGGCAAAGCTCATGAATGAAACTACCGAGTACAACATTGCCATTGAGGAGATTCACCATACGGAAAAGAAAGACGCCCCATCCGGAACTGCCATCACCCTTGCCGAAGGGATCATTGAAAACCTAGACAGCAAGGATTCTTGGAATCTTTCCGGACAGTCGCCCGATTCCGAACAGACTATACCGATCACTTCCAAACGGATTGATCCTGCCCCAGGTACTCACATCATTAAGTATTCGTCTGATATTGATACCATTGAGCTGATTCATACTGCCCACAGCCGCAAGGGATTTGCCCTTGGCGCAGTTTTGGTGGCAGAATGGATCAAAGAGAAAAAAGGAGTATTTTCCATGGATGATTTCCTGTCCTTTTGATTTAAACAAAAAATGAGCAAGACTAAAAATAAAAAATCCCCTGCAAGAGAGTGGTTGGACGCACTGGTTTTTGCAGTGGTCGCCGCCAGTTTGATCCGATGGCTTCTTTTGGAGCCATTTACGATCCCCACTGCTTCCATGGAAAAATCCCTGCTAGTGGGAGATTTCCTCTTTGTGAGCAAAATGCACTATGGAACCCGAATCCCAAAAACTCCCCTTCAGGTCCCTTTGACTCATCAAAAAATTTGGGGTACCGAGATTCCCTCCTATTCTGATGCTATCCAATTGCCTTACTTCCGTCTTCCTGGATTCTCCGATGTGGAAAGAAACGACGTGGTCGTATTTAATTACCCGGTCGAGTTTCAGTTCCCCAATGATCTCAAGACCAACTACATCAAGCGGGCTGTTGCTGTTCCCGGAGACGTATTGGAACTCCGGCAGGGCAATCTTTTTGTCAATGACTCGGAAGCCATGCTGCCAGAAGAAATGCAGTATTCGTATGATCTGATTACCAATCGACCCTTGACGGTGGATTTTTTCAAAGACTATGGTATCAATCCGGAAAGTTTCATGGCCTTCTCCAATGGAGCCGGATATTTGATTTGGTGTACCGATCAAACCGTGGAGCGGTTGAAATCTTCTCCTGTCGTCGTATCCGTCTCCAAACGCATCATGCCTGTCGGTGAAAGAGAAGAAGGAATCTTCCCTGCCAATACAGACTTTGCTTGGAACAGAGACAATTTCGGTCCGCTCCTAGTGCCAGGGGAAGGCGAAACTTTCGAAATGAACCCGGACAATGTAGCCAAGTACTTCATGACCATTGAAAAGTACGAGGGGCATGCATCCGTCGAAGTCAAAAACGGGGAACTTTTCATCGATGGGCAAAAGGTAGATCAATATACTTTCAAGCAAAATTATTACTTCATGATGGGAGACAACCGACACGACTCCCTGGATTCCAGGTATTGGGGCTTTGTGCCGGAAGACCATATTGTTGGCAAGGCTTGGTTCCTTTGGCTATCCTTGGACAAATACGAATCCATGTTTGGAAAAATTCGCTGGAGCAGGTTTTTCAAAGGCATCAATTAAATGGGAAAAATCCCTGTCACCATTGGATGACAGGGATTTTTTTTGACTCCAGGTAGGCATTCGCTTTGGAAAAATGCCCGCATCCCAAAAATCCGCGATGAGCAGAAAGAGGGCTTGGATGAGGTGCAGTCAAAACCAGGTGTTTTCCAGAGTCAATCAATAGGCTTTTCTTCTGCGCATAAGCTCCCCAAAGCATAAACACGACATTTTGCCTCTGCTCATTAATCACTCGGATTACCCCGTCTGTGAAAGTTTCCCATCCCCGATTTTGATGAGACCCGGCTTGATGCGCTCTGACTGTGAGCGTGGCATTGAGTAAAAACACCCCCTGATCGGCCCATCTTGTCAAATCACCGTTAGGCGGAAGATCCCTTCCCAAGTCTTGCTTGATTTCCTTCAGAATATTCAAAAGACTGGGGGGAAATGGCACTCCAGGCTTTACCGAAAAGGAAAGGCCATGGGCTTGCCCAGGTCCGTGGTAAGGATCCTGACCAAGAATCACCACTTTTACCGACTCCAAAGGACAATGCCAAAAGGCATTGAAGATTTCTTTTCCCGGTGGAAAAACCTGCCCCATTCTGTATTCGTCTTTGACAAAAGAAACCAAATCGGAGAAGTAATCCTGATGAAACTCTTTACTTAATGCGATTTTCCAACTATCTTCAATTTTTATTTCCATGAGTAGTTTTTGTGGATTAAATATCTGAATCTTGTATTGAAATTGTCCAAAAATAAGGTAATTCCATGGTCACAGCTGTCACAGAAGGTATTCAGGTAAGTGTAGAAATCACCTACCAGGCCGAATTTTCTAATCCAAAACAGCACCATTATGTTTTCACCTACAGGGTAGAGATCTCCAATAAAAGCCAGCATAGCTATCAGCTTATCTCCAGAAAATGGGAAATTTTTGATGCAGCCGAAAATCCAAAGACTGTAGAAGGCATGGGAGTCGTGGGACAGCAGCCCATTCTTGAACCCGGTGAGACCCACTCTTACGTATCTGGATGCAATCTAAAGTCCGGATTGGGAAAAATGAAAGGGATATATGTAATGGAGAAACTTTTTGATGGAAAAAGAATAGAAGTTTCCATTCCCGAATTTCAGTTGATTGCCAATATTTTTCACAATTGAATTGGATTCCGGCATCTTTTCTTTTCTGGCCTACCTCAGGTATTGGTTAAGAAAAGAGGATCAATACAGTCAGCAATCCCCTTTTCTTTTTAAAATCTATCAGGGATTAGTGGACTACCTGAGCAAAAACCCTCTAGGAACCCCTTCTATAGAGCAGCTAAGAAGCACCTTCTTAACCAACTCCAATCCAATTCAAGTATTGGATTTGGGTGCCGGCTCCAAAAGAGTCTCCTCTCCTTTCCGAGAAATCAGAAAAATAACCAAGTACTCTACCAGCAGTCCCAAATTCTGTCTCACCTATCAGTATTTCTGCGGATTGACGCCTTCCCAAACTGTAATTGAACTGGGGACTTGTATGGGATTGAGTACCCGGTATCTGTCCGATGCCACCCGAGGAAGACTGTTCACCTTTGAAGGAGCACCTGAAATCTTGGAAGCGGCTCAATCTTTGCCTTTTTCCCACCATGTAGAAGCCATTTTGGGGCCGATCGAAGCAAATTTGCCCCTCCTCCTCGATCAATTGGACCAAGTTGACTTCGCCTTGATTGACGCCAATCACACCTATTCCGGGACTACAGCTTTCTTCAATTGGCTTCTGCCTAAATTCCTCCCGAGCAGTATATGCATTATTGGAGATATTCATTGGAGCCCGGAAATGGAAGCGGCTTGGGATGAAATTATAGCCCATCCTCAGGTCAAACTCAGCTTGGATTTTTTTGAATGTGGGGTCCTCTTTTTCGATTATTCAGGAGAAAAAACAAACCGGGTTTTAGCCATTTGATTTTTGGAGATTGATCCACAGTTCCGAGCCTGTCCTTTGGGGAATAGAATTAGTGCAGGGCTCAAACGCTTTGATCAAAAACTTCTTTTGAAAAAGCTTGCGATACTCTTTCTCATCTCCTCCAAAAGGAGGACCGGGAAAAGGAAAATTTCTAGTGAACAGGACTCCGACGAGCTTTCCTCCCGGCACCAGAAGTTCATGCATTTTTTCTGCATAAGCTTCCCTCAATTCAGGATTTAAGGCGCAGAAAAAGGTCTGCTCCAAAATCAGGTCATAGCTTTTTTGATGGTGAAAAAAGTCTTCCTGAAAAACTTGCCCGTGGGGAAAATCAGGATGTTTCATCAAAAAATTCTGGATCGGGACCGGAGAAAAATCCAAAAGGCAAACATTCTTAAACCCCAAATCCCATGCTGTAGCCACTTCATAGGCATTTCCGGCACCTGCAACGAGTATACGGAGGTTTTTATTTTCAATTTGGCAAAGATATTGATTAATAGGAGGTGAGACGGAACCTACGTCCCATCCGGTAGCTCCCTGTCGATACCGATGCGTCCAAAAATTTTCGTCTAAATCCAACATATCGTAAGCCCTTAAAATTAAATTAAAATGGACACCAATTTTCAAAAGGATTCCAAATCAAAAAAAGACCAAAGCAAAAATGTAATCATCATTGTTTTGGTGCTCTTAGTGATTATCAGTGGGATCAAACTCTACACGGACTATGTAGACAGATCCAAGAAAACAGAGGAAATCCTTCTTTTGTCAACTGAAAACAACGAACTCAACCAAAGGTTGGATTCGGTCACTTATCAGCTCAATCTCAGAATTCAGGAAATCGAAAAGCTGGGAGGAGATGTCAAAGCATTGGAAGCAGTCCGGGACCAATTGATAGCTGAACGAAACAGCTCAAGACAAAGAAGCTCTTCAGAGATTGCAGCCCTAAACGGCCGAATCAATAACCTGAACGGACTTATCGCACAAAAAGACCAGGAGATTTTGGAGCTACGGGCAGCCAACCAACAGTTGTTTGCAGAAAATCAGGACCTCAAAACCACACAAGCCGAAATCGAAGAAGAAGTAGCCCAGCTCAATATTCAAAAGCAGGACCTTCAGGCCAAAGTAGATGTAGCTTCTATGCTGAAAGTGGAAAATATTGCCATCTCTGCCATCAATTCCAGAGGAAAAGAACGCGTAGAAACGACCAAGGACTTCAGAAACAGGCAAATCGAGCGAATCAAAGTGAGCTTTAATCTTGCTGACAACAAAGTCGCTGAAAAAGGACCAAGAAATGTCTATATCCAGCTCTTGGACCCCAACGAGCAGGCCATATTTGATGTAGCCAAGGGGTCTGGCACTTTCATGATCAACGGCAAGGAGTTGTTCTACACCCTCCATCAGGATATGATTTTTGACAACACCAATCAGGAACTGGTATTCTACTACGAGAAAGGCTCAGATTACCTAAGTGGAGATCATCAGGTAAGGGTCTTTGTGGACAACTACCTGGCAGGCTCCAAGACTTTCTCTGTGAAATAGGTAATTCAAGAAATAAGGGCTAAAGAAAAGACCTCTCATGAGGTCTTTTTTTGTTTCAGTCCGTCATGTTTTGGATAAATGTTTGGATTAAAGGGGCTTTTGATCTACTTTTGCGTCCTGTTTATTCAAATTCCTAAACACATTAAAAAAAATGTTCCAAAGAAATTACGAGACGGTATTCATTTTAACTCCCGTTTTGTCTGATGTTCAGATGAAGGATACCGTCGACAAGTTTGTGAACTTGTTAAAAGAAGAGGGGGCAGAAGTGATCAATGTGGAGAATTGGGGTCTGAAAAAGATGGCTTACCCTATCGAAAAGAAGACTACCGGTTTTTATGTACTAGTTGAGTTCAAGGCGGATCCAACTGTAATCCGCAAGTTTGAACTGGAGTTCAGACGTGATGAAAAAGTAATGAGATTCCTGACTACGGTGTTGGACAAGCACGCTATCGTGTATTCTGACAGAAGAAGAAAAGGAGAATTTAACAAAAAAGTTGAAGCTAAGGAGGAGCAAGCCTAATGACACTAGTAAACGAACCCATCAACAGAGGCGAGAACAGAAAAAAATACTGTCGCTTCAAGAAGCACGGTATCAAGTATATCGACTACAAGGATCCTAACTTCCTTTTGAAATTTGTAAACGAGCAGGGCAAAATTCTTCCTAGAAGATTGACCGGAAACTCTGCAAAGTATCAGAGAAAAGTAGCTCAGGCTATCAAAAAAGCAAGACACTTGGCTTTGTTGCCATTCGTTACGGATGGTTTGAAATAATTCAGTCTTGTATCGCTCAATCAAAAAAGAACATTACAAATGGATATTATTCTAAAAACCGACATCAAAGGTCTTGGCTATAAAAATGACCTGGTCAGCGTAAAGCCTGGCTACGGAAGAAACTACTTGATTCCTCAGGGCTTTGCCGTATTGGCAACCGATTCCAACAAGAAGATTCTTGCGGAGAACATCAAGCAGGCTGCACACAAGGCTGAAAAAATCAAAACTGAAGCTGAAAATATCGCAGCCAAGTTGGAAAACGTAACCTTGGAAATCAAAGCAAAAATCGGTGACTCCGGAAAAATCTTCGGTAAAGTGACCACGTTGCAGATTTCAGATGCTTTGGCTACGCAAGGATTCGACATCGACCGAAAGAAAATCGCCATCACCGTTCCAGTGGAAGGTGCAGGTGACTTCACAGCAGATGTTGATTTGCACAGAGAAGTAAAGACCAAAGTGAAATTCGTCGTCGTAGCCGAATAATTCACTATAAAAAAGAAAGGCTCTTCCATCAGAAGAGCCTCTTTTTTTGTCTTTAGTGGATTAAGCAAGCGCCTTTTGCAAATCCTCCACTACTTTCTTGGCTACTGCCTTGGTGTTTTTCTCTCTAGCTACAGCGAATGCTGACAATGCTTCCTGGGCTTTTGCGATCACCCCTACCGGATTCTGATCATTTTGAAAGCTCACCCAGCACCAGCTCAATTCAGAGGCCAATTGAGTGTTCTTGATTTTTTCCAGCTTTTCGATAACCGCAGGGATTACCTTTTCCATTTTTTCAGTGTTCATAGCACTATCTTTTTGTTATTTAGTTTTCAAATAATGAAACAAAACAATAGAATTATTTTCATTATATCAATATAACTGACTGAAAATTAACAAAAAAGCAATTTTCAATCGATTTCGAAAGAAATATTTCTTCATTCAGAGATCTTTTTAGCCCACTTTTCTTCCAAAAAGATTAGCTCTTGATAGCAAGTGGATTAGCCAAAAAATAAAAAAATGTTGGCAAAATGGCTTGGAAAAAAAATTGCAGAATTCTACCTTTGTGACACTTTAAAGGAAGCACACGAGTTTCCCTCAAAATTGATCCATGGTGTAACTGGCAACACGTCTGATTTTGGTTCAGAAGAGTCTAGGTTCGAGCCCTAGTGGATCAACAAAACCCTGAATTTCTCAGGGTTTTTTGTTTTTAGCCATTTTCCAATCCAAATCAATAATTTTTCTTTTTCATCGGTCAAGCCCTTCGCCTTGGTATCTTAGCCTATAGCCATTCATGGCAAACCTGCCCAAGTGTTCCGTCATTCGATAGTTGACCACAGCCCCAATCGGTGCCCCGATCAACGGAATCAGCTGAGCCAACTTGGCCAAATCCAGATAATCCCTATAATCCAACTGAAAGGTCTTCCAGTCAAAGTCATCCAGATTACTGGGTAAATCCATCCGAAATGAATCCCAGTTTTCGATCAGACCGATGATATCATTTCTCCGCTGCTGGCTCGAAAAAGCCAACTGGAATAAATAAAGAATGAAAAACCGTTCCTGAAGATCTGAAGTGGACTTTCCGTAGATAGAGGCGATATCAAACATCATTTTCATTTTGATCGTCAAAAATGCAGGAAAGTCAGCCAAGCCAAGCAGTATTCCCCCTGCCCCTGTTACAGCCCCTTCTACTGAAGCGGAGTTGCGATACCATTTGATCCTTTCCCTGATTTTTGCCTCCCGATTCTGAATACTGAGGGCTGCGTCATATTTGGGAACTATCCATCCAGATCCCGTAATCACAGCCTTGACCATATTCTCTATGGCTAGAGTAATGGCCCGATGTACTTTTTCCGGAATAATTTCATTGATTTTCCCCTGTACTGAGTGGGTAAGGCGATTAAAAAGAGCAGGAGGCTTTTTCATTTCATAGAGCCAAAGACCCAATTCCGCTTCCAAATAATGCTGATAATTATCCATATTGATTTAAGCTAGCCGAAATAAACCTAATGTTCCTGAATATGTTGTTTGAGTAAATCTAACCAACCTTATATCATGTATAAATCATTCTTATCTCTTATTCTTCTTCTGGGAGCTTGGCTTTTTCAGCCAAAGCCATCTCCAGAGAACAACAACCCTTTTGAGCACATCACGGTATGCCATTCCTATTCAGATGATATGGCCCAGTTTGTCAATGCGCCGGGGTTTGCTTCTTTTCATCCTTCACCTATTCAGATTGACTTTGATGGACAGGGAGAGATGATCAATTTTCCTACTGCAGATGGCAACACTGCCCAAGGATACCTAATCAAAGCCAACGGAAACTCAGATCAATGGTTATTTGTCTATCAGGAGTGGTGGGGACTCAATGATCAAATCAAGCAGCAGGCAGAGAAGTTTCATGAGGACTTGGATGGAAAGGTGAATGTTATCGCATTGGATATGTATGACGGAAAAGTAACCAGCAATCCCCAGGAAGCAGGCCAGTATATGCAATCTGCCAGGGAGGAAAGATTGGAATTGATCGTTCAGGGAGCTAGAAATCTAGCCGGCACCAAGGCAAAAATCGCCAATGTAGGCTGGTGCTTTGGAGGGGCATGGTCTTTGAAATCTGCCTTGCTCAATGGAGAACAGAATATTGGGTCGGTAATGTATTACGGCATGCCGGTAAGAGATGTAGAAAAACTTAAAACTCTTAATTCCGATGTATTGGGCCTTTTTGCAACTGAACAATACATCTCCCAAGAGATCATTGAAGAATTTGCCGCAAATATGGATAAGGCAGGAAAAAAACTTACCTACAAAATATTCCCCGCAGTACATGGCTTTGCCAATCCAAGCAACCCGAAGTATGATCCAGAAGCAACTAAAGAGGCTTACGCTCTGGCTTTAGGCTATTTGAAAGGCAAGTTTGGAGTATAAAACAAAAAAACTCCGATGGTAAGCCATCGGAGTTTTTATTGAATTTATTCCTTATCGGTAAAGTCCATTAAACAGCATCTTGAATGTTCCATATGACTGACCTCGAAAAGTAATCTCAGGTCCGAAGGCGTAAAACTTCCCTTTCCCGAAGTCTGCCTCAAAGGCAGCCACTCCGTTTTTCAGGTATTCCTGACCCCATGCCCAGCCACTTTTCAAAGGAGGCTCCGTACCAAACCAAGCTAGAGGTTTGATTCCTTTTAAGGCTGCATCTGGAGCAAGTTTAAATACCGGACTGTTGTTGAAAAGCACATTCGCAGTGGTTCCCATTCCAGAGGTGATTGCCTTAGAATTGTCCACCTGGATTTCCAGAATACTTCCAGGGATGTAATACTTCTCCCCGCTCAGGCTCTTTTCTTTTCCTCCATCTACTTCCAATAAGGCATTGGATACCGGCAAATCAAGATGATAGGCCAAAGTTGTTGCAGCACCTACCGTAAGGATTTGGCCTCCTTTTTCGAGAAAATCCTTCAATTGTGGGACAGACTTTTCCAAGGACAGTCTTCCGATCATGGAACGATATTCTTCAGGAATATCCTGAGGATTGGGCTGCCCCCCGGATCCGTAGCGGCCTCCAGAACCCGGAATACCAGGTCCGATGAAGAGGATCACGTCATATTTTTCATTGAGGTTTCCTGCATCGATTTCCTGAGGAAAGACCAAAGAATAATCAAAATTAAATTGCTCCAAAATCCATCTTGTCCAGCCAGAAGGCATAGACCCACCATAGTAGTCATAAAGAGCTATTCTTGAAGGCTTGATTTCTTTTGCTCCCGAAGGTTGAGAAGGGGCCGATTTGACTTTTATTCCCTGTGATTTAACCAAACCCTCAAGAACTTTTCTACCGGCCGAAGGAACATAAAATGAACCTTCAGGAAGTCCGTTGATAGCCGAGGAAGTTCTATATACTTTGACTTTGGCTTTAAGAAGCTCATTTACAGCGATAAACGAATCGTTAGCTCTGGCATCCAAAAGAAATCCGGAACCCGAAGGCAATGTACTCGACTCGGGACTCACTAGCTGACCGTAGGCAATTCTTTCAAAAGGTCCTTCAAATCCTTCCATAATCCGGTCGTACTCGATTCCCATCTGGAAGGCCAAAGTCCATCCTGCCGCGTCATAAGGCCGGATCGGAGGTCCTCCCGGGTAAAGGAAATCATTGGGATGATCCTGCGGCTCAAACATATCCAAAACATGCGGGCGAAAAGCCTGAGCAGTCTTTACAATCAGTGAACCTTTGGGATAGGACTTCCCCTGAACCGTAAAATCCGATTGAGCTTGATGCACCAATACACCGGATTTGATCAGCGCATTGACAAACTTAGTAGCTGAATAGAAATCAGGCTGATCTGAGGGGATGATGTATCCTCTGGGATCTCTTTTTGAAGGATCTTGATATACTGAGTCATAAAATTGGATGGGTAAACCCGATCTGAACCCATAGTAAGCTGCGTCTTCATCCTCTGCCTCTGCCTTTTTTCTCGAAGACTCAAAGGATTCCTGAATAGCTTGAGCGAATTTGGGATAGCGAGTCCAAGTGTCGGTATTCCCTCGATCGATGGAGTTTTTTCCCATCAAATAAAAGTTGAACAAAAGTTCATCCCCATGCCTCACGGCATGATTGAGAATAGCGTAATTCATAGAAACGGAATAATCAATGGATCTTCGGAATGGCCATGGTCCCGGAGTCACTGGGTATGGAGTGCCATTATTGGGAATCAATCTATCCGGAACCAAAGGAATGGAATAGGGAGAAGGATCCCCGACAATTTCCGTGAGTATACCAATCATGTTGTGGTAATAGGGAGTGGTTCTGAGCCCTCCATTCCACCAAGTAGAGAAAACAGAGCCGTCCAATCGGGTATAGCCCGGTTTATCTTCCACATGGAGTCGATTAATCATCGCAGCCCCAACAGCATCCAAACTGGTAATGATCAAAGGATCAAATACGTGATTGAACGGGTCTCTATACGGAGGACCCGCGACCACTGTACCCGCAGGGCCGGATTGATGATGATTGTATACAATCTGTGGGAGCCACTCTACGTATTGTTGAAGGGAAATGTTGGTAGCTTCCTTCATGTTGTTCATGTAAAAATCCCTGTTGTTGTCATGGCCGACATATTTTTGATACAGGACCGGAATGTTTTTATTTCGTTTGGCAGGATCTTCATTCATCATGTACCAGTTGGACATGATTTCCATTCCATCCGGATTGGCATGGACCAGAAGAATTATTACTTCATCGAGAATCCGAAGTGTTTCCTCATCGTTTCTTGATGCCAATTGATACAAGGTTTCGATCAATTGCTGGGCTCCAACTACTTCATTGGCATGAAGTCCACCATCAATCCAGACTATAGGTTTTCCAGCTTTGGACAATTTCTTGGCTTCCTCCAGCGAAATTTCTGCTCTTCCCAACTTTTGGGAAATCTCCTTATATTCTTGAAGCTTGGGCAAATTGGAAGGGGAGGTAATGATCAGCATGGGTTGATCTTTTCCAAACTCGGTTTTCCCGATGCTAGTGTAGGTTACCCGGTCACTCACTTCGGCTACTTTTTTAAAATAAGCCTCTGTCTGACTGAAATTAGCTAATTGGTAGGGCTCACCAATGTCAAATCCCAAGTGGTCTTTGGGAGAAGGGATGTTCTGAGCAAAGGAGTGAACACTCCCCAAGATGAGTAAGAGGATTACAAGTAGTTTTTTCATCATAATGGCAATGGCTAATTTGGAAATAAAAAGGGCTTATCCACTCCTAAAATATCCAATTCAACCCTTTCTTCGCTGTTTTCTATTCAGGAATCCTGAAAAATTACAGGATCGGTGTCCTTGACTTTATTTTTTGACAAGATTGTACTTTTCCCAATCCGTGAATCAACCTTTATTAGGTATTGAAAACCTCCCTAAACAAAAAGTCGTGCCGGGTTAATCCCCAAAAAGGACTTTCACCCAATTAAAGCCGGCAAATTTTGATTTTCTCCTTAGCCTTTTACCCCTTCCTTCAAAAATCATTACTTTTGTCTACCAAAGAACTCCTCCACCAACCCGAATTCCCCTATGTCAGAGGTAAAAATATTTGCCGGATCAAGCAGTGAAAAATTAGCAGAAAAAATTGCCAAGAGTTACGGAAAAAAGCTTGGTGACCTTACTCTCTCTAAGTTCAGTGACGGAGAAATGTCCCCAAGTTTTGATGAATCCATCCGTGGCTGCACCGTCTTCATCATCCAAAGTACCAATGCTCCCAGTGACAACATCCTGGAGCTCTGCCTTCTGATCGATGCCGCAAAAAGGGCAAGTGCATACAAGGTCTGTGCGGTGATCCCCTATTTTGGATATGCTAGGCAGGATAGAAAAGACCGACCACGGGTATCCATCGCTGCTAAATTGATCGCCAACATGATTACCTCGGCAGGTGCAGACCGAATCATGACCTGCGACCTTCATGCAGGACAAATCCAGGGATTTTTTGATATCCCATTGGATCATTTGAATGGATCAGCTATATTTGCGCCCTATTTGAGCACGCTTAGGCTCAAGGATATGATTTTTGCAGCTCCCGATGTGGGAGGTGTTGCAAGGGCCAGATCCTACGCCAAGCACTTTGAAGTAGAAATGGTGGTCTGTGATAAGCACAGAAAAAGAGCCAACGAGATCGCCTCCATGCAGGTAATCGGGGATGTAGAGGGTAAAGATGTGATTCTAGTCGATGATTTGGTTGATACTGCAGGTACTCTCTGCAAAGCTGCCCAAATCATTAAAGAAAAAGGTGCGACTTCTGTAAGGGCAATTGTGACTCACGGTGTCTTGTCAGGAAATGCTTTCGAAAACATCGAAAACTCCGTTTTGGAAGAATTAGTCATCACCGACACCATAGCCCTAAGGCAACCCTCTCCGAAAATCCGCGTCCTCACTGTAGCCGAGCTGTTTGGAAAAGCCATTCATGCCGTCACTGGACATACTTCAATCAGCTCGCTATTTATCTGAGAAACCAATTTTAAATACAAATACATATGAAAACACTAGAGATTATAGGGTTTAAAAGAGCAAATCTCGACAGTGCCTCTTTGAATGAGATCAGAGATACCGGCAGTGTACCCTGCGTGGTTTACGGTCCAGGTATTCCTGAACAAATTCATTTCCATTCCCCTGCCATCCTGTTCAGGGACTTGATCTATACTCCGGACGTTCACTTGGTGGAATTGAACATCGAAGGAACTATCGTGAAGGCGGTTTTGAAAGAAGCTCAATTCCATCCGGTAAGCGAAGTATTGCTTCATGCAGACTTCATGGCTTTCACCAACGACAAGCCGATTAAGTTTGAGATTCCTGTCAAAATCACAGGAAGCTCTCCAGGTATTGCAAAAGGGGGTAAGTTGGAATTCAAAACCAGAAAATTGAAAGTAAAAGGATTGGCTCAAAACCTTCCTGACTTTATCGAAGCTGATATTTCCAACCTCGACTTGGGTAAATCTTTCAAAGTAGGTGAATTGAATCCTGAAGGATATGAAATCCTTACCTCTCCTAATGTATCCATCGTGACCATCGGTATTCCGAGAGCACTTAGAGGAAAAAAGGCTGAGTAATTCAATTACCAACAGTTTATTAAGATCCTGCCCTTTATCGGGCAGGATTTTTTATTTTCACAAGCTTGAACCGGATAGAATATGAAATATTTGATTGTGGGCTTGGGAAACATCGGCCCAGAATACGAACTCACCCGACATAACATCGGCTTCTTGACCTTGGATAGATTGGCGGATAAGGAAGGGGCCGCGTGGAAAAGTGACCGACTGGCCTTCAAAGCCGAGATCAAACACAAAGGAAGAACCCTACATCTCATCAAGCCTACCACATACATGAACCTAAGTGGCAAAGCAGTCAACTATTGGATGAAAGAACTCAATGTGCCCAAGGAAAACATCCTGGTCTTAGTGGATGATGTAGCCATTCCCTTTGGAAAACTTCGCATGAGGGGAAAAGGCAGCTCAGCAGGACACAATGGGCTAAAAAATATTGAAGCGCTTTTGGGTGGACAGGATTATCCCCGATTACGGATGGGGATTGGCGACGACTTCCCAAAAGGAAGGCAAGTAGAATATGTTTTGGGAAGATTTACGCCCCGAGAGTTTGAGGAGCTACCTGAGATGATGGATCGGGCGATATCCATGATTCAAGGGTTTTGCACCGTCGGCATCGCCCAAACTATGACCCAATTCAACGACTGATTGCAAGGGAGATTTGGAAATACCCAATTCTCCCTTTTTCTTTGCATCACTTCAGGTGACTGATTTATAAAGAAGAGGCGAGAGACTAGGCTCGATGACCCTCTGGCAACCATCTTCAGCCAAGGAGAAAGGTGCCAAGTCCTACCCTCAGCGGGAACTATAAATTGGCGGATTAATCTACCCCTCTTTCTGGTTCAGGTTCTGCTTAGGGAAATTCTTTTTTCACCCCTGAAGCCCATACTTATCCATACCTAAAGCCATGAGCCATTTTGAAACAGATTCTATTCGAATCCAAAGCCGAACCAACGAAAAGGAACACTCCTCGCCCATCTTTCTTACCTCCAGCTTCACCTTTGACTCAGCTGAGGAGGCTCGGGCCATGTTTGCCGACGAGATTCAGGGGAATATTTATTCGCGCTATGCCAATCCCAACTCCGCAGATCTGATCCAAAAGGTCTGTGCGGCAGAAGGAACGGATGATGGAATCGCCACAGCCTCTGGTATGGCGGCCATGTTCGGGAGCATTGCTTCTCTTTTGCAGCAGGGTGACCATGTTTTGGCTTCACGCTCCCTTTTCGGATCCACCCATCAGCTATTAACCCGGGTTTTCCCCAAATGGGGAATCACCTCCACCTATGGAGATATTTCAGATTGCCAAAATTGGGAAAAACTGGTCCAGCCCAACACCAAAATGCTCTTTATCGAAACTCCGTCCAATCCAGGCTTGGAAATCATCGACTTAGAATGGGCGGGGAAATTTGCTCAGGCCCATGGGTTGATTTTGGTAGTGGACAACTGCTTTGCTACTCCATATCTTCAGCAGCCGGCCAAATGGGGAGCACATATCGTCACCCACAGTGCGACCAAATACATCGACGGACAGGGAAGGGTATTGGGAGGTTTGATTCTGGGGAAAAAGGACCTCATGAAAGAGGTCCAGTTTTTCACCCGGCATACCGGACCATCCATATCCCCTTTCAATGCCTGGATTTTGGCTAAAAGCATGGAGACACTCGCAGTAAGAATGGACCGCCATTGTGCCAACGCCCTTCGAATCGCAGAATATTTTGAAGGAAATAGCCACTTGGAAGCAGTCAAATACCCCTTCCTCCCCTCCCATCCTCAACACGACCTGGCAATCAAACAAATGAAAGCGGGAGGCGGAATCATCACCCTCTCCCTCAAAGGAGGAGTGGCCAGAGCACAGCGATTTATTGACCAGCTGAAAATGATCTCGGTGACAGCCAACCTTGGGGACAGCCGAAGCATCATCACCCATCCCGCTTCTACTACCCACAGCAAGCTTTCTGCAGAGGAACGCGCCAAAGTGGGAATTTCAGATGGATTGATCCGCCTTTCGGTTGGCTTGGAGCATTCAGATGATATCATTCAGGATGTAGAACAAGCCCTGGAAAAGTCAAAATAAGAGTAGACTCAGTTCATCAGCCGACTGGATATTTTTTCAGTCGGCTTTCTATTTTCAACTTTTCCACTGGAGGGGCTGGTTTTCCCTGATTTTTCTTTAATTTTTTGCTTTCACTTTTTCCTCCTTTGGAAAAACCCATACTCCAACCTTTGAACCCAAGATGCTCACACTCCTGATTATTCTGGTCGCATTGACCCTGATTCTAGTTGCCATCATCAAGTTTGATATTCACCCTTTTTTGGCACTGTTTGTAGGAGCCATCATTTATGGATTGATGATGGGCATGGAGCCGGAGTTGATCATCAAGTCGATCTCTGAAGGATTTGGAGGAGTTTTGGGTAGCGTAGGGTTGCTGATTTTGCTAGGGGTTATTTTGGGTACTTTTTTGGAAAAAACCGGAGGAGCCATGGTGATTGCAGAAAAAGTACTCCGCTGGGTGGGTGAAAAATCCGTGAACCTTTCCCTAATGCTCAGCAGTTGGATTCTTTCCATTCCGGTATTTGGAGACAGTACCATCATCATGATGAATCCCATTGCTAAATCCCTTTCCGCAAAAAGCACCCTTTCCTATGCAGCGACAATTGTAGCGGTATCCCTTGGTGCTATGGCCAGTCACTCATTGGTTCCGCCCACGCCAGGTCCTATTGCCACTGCAGGGATTTTGGGAGCGGATTTGGGACAGGTCATTTTCTATGGAGGTTTGGTTTCTCTAATCACTTTGATTCCACTCTTGTTCTTTGTCCAAAAATGGGTTTCAAAAATCCCGCTGAGACCGGTCATCGCTGCCAATGAAAAGACCATAGCCAAATCTGACCGCCCCAGCTTCTTTTCCTCTCTTCTACCGGTACTGATTCCTCTTACCTTGATTATTCTTGCTTCTATCGCCAATTATCCTTCCAAACCTCTTGGTGAAGGGACATTGATCAAAGCCATCCTGTTTCTGGGAACACCAGTAATAGCCCTGCTGATTGGAGCCATCCTTTCCTTTACCCTACCCAAAAAATTTGACAGAAAGCTACTCTCAGCCTCCGGATGGGTAGGAGAGGCTATTTTACTCTCAGCACCAGTGATCTTGATTACCGGTGCAGGGGCTGTATTCGGGAAAATGCTTCAGAACTCCGGAGTGGGTGATTTGGTCACCTCCACGATGAGTGATGCCAACTGGGGGATTTTTCTTCCTTTTCTGATTGCCTTTGGACTCAAAACGGCCCAAGGTTCCACCACTGTTGCCATGATTACAACGGCCTCCATCATAGCCCCGATTCTGGGACCTTTAGGTCTGGATAGTGAAATCATGAAGGTTTTCACCTGCGTAGCGATCGGTGCAGGAGCTTTGGGAATTTCCCATGCCAATGACAGCGGATTTTGGGTAGTCACTCAACTTTCTGGCATGACCACTAAGCAAGGCAACCTTTCCCATAGCTTAGGAACCCTAATCGCAGGTAGTACCGCAATCACCATCGTCTATATCCTCACCCTATTTATCAAGTAGAAAAACAACACTTACCTTGCAGTCCAGCCACCGTCCACAGTCACCATGGACCCCACCATGTAGGTGGCGGCATCGGAAGCCAAAAATATCGCTGCCCCTTGGATCTCCTGAAGCCTTCCCCAGCGTCCTAAAGCCGTAGCGCCTACGACAAACTTTTTCCCTTCCTCGGTATCGGCAATAGGCAGGTTCATTTCCGTGAGGAATGGCCCGGGACAAATGGCATTGACGGTAATATTCCACGGGGCCAGTTCCAAGCCTAAGCCACGTGTCATCTGAACCACCGCACCTTTGCTCGCCGTATAGGGGGTTCTATTTGCCAAGCCAACCAAGCCCAAGGTACTGGCTAGGTTGATAATGGATCCTTTTCCCTGCTTTTTCATTTGGGGAATTACCGCCTTGCAAGCCAACCAAGTCCCGGTGACATTGACCTTCATTACCTGATCAAAATCCTCCTGACTCAGCTCGTCTATGGCTCCCCGGATATTGATGCCTGCTGAATTGATGAGCACATCGATTTTTCCAAAAGATTCCATGGCAAAAGCTGCCATAGCCTCCATTGCCTTTTGGTCGGTGACATCCGCGGCAAAGGTCAGGGCTTTTACTCCATACTTTTCAGCAATCTCTGCGGCTGCCTCTTTGCCTTCCTCGGCCTTTCTACTGACTAGAAGCACATCAGCACCGGCAGAGGCCAATCCAGCTGCCATGGCCAGTCCAAGGCCCTTAGTGCCTCCTGTAAGAATGGCTGACTTGCCTTGAAGAGAAAAAAGCGAAAGACCAGGAAGTTGGGAGAAATCTAGAGTTGCCATGATGGTGGATTTATAGAATGAATAAGTTTCTGTTTTTTTAATTGCTCAATCGTTGTTTGAAGAGAAAAGGAGATCACGAAAGCTCTTTTCCGGCATAATTCAAGCAGGAAACCACATGCTTCTCTTCGAGTGCAAGTCTTTCTTCACCAGAAAGTCCACTGACTCCCGGCAAAGTCCCCTTAAAGGACCGATTTCTGACCATGCTGAGAATTTTGGCAAGTTGTTTGGCTTTTTCATCCGGAAAAGTGATCCAAAACCCCTCTTCCAGACAGGGAATTTCCAAAGGATCCCGAGTGATCATTTCCAAGCTGAAAGTGACTTGAGGATTGTATCTTTTACAAAGATCAACTCCTTCCTTAAGGTCAATTATTCCTTTGCCCAACTCCACTTCCGAGAGCAGAAAACCTTTTTCATAGCTTTTTACTCCCATATCCTTGACATGAGTTGAAAAAGCAAAGGGTGCCAATGTTCGAATCACCTCCATGGGATCTTCAACCAAAGAAATGTTGTTTCCAAAATCAAGGGTAACTCCCACCCACTCACTTGCTGTCTGTTGAATCAGCTGAGCCAACTCGGCAGCCTGCCAGTCTTTGTGATTTTCTATGGCCAATTTGACTTGGTGCTTTTTCACCACCGGTTCAGCCAACTGAATCGACTGGACAGATCTTTCTTTGAAGGCCTCCCATTCTTCTTCTGACTTGAAGTTTTCGTACCTCCTACCGCTTAGACAGACCGTTCTCAATACCTGAGCACCGGCTTCTTTGGCTAAGACTACTTCCTTTTCAAATCGAATCAAGTCTGCTTCATCTTTAGGCAGGCTGATGCTCCCTTCCAAATACATCCCCAACTTTTCTCTTTCTTCTCTTACTTTCTTGGCAAAATCTTCCGCCCATCCCCCTACCGTAGTTTGAATGCCGGCTGCACCCAAAGAATGACAATGCCTCATCAAATCCAAAGCATCCTTAAATCCCGGATATCGTTCACTGGGGATTTTTCCTCCATACCTCATTCCATAGGAATGAACCACCACACCCATGGATACACCTTTCAGACTTACCGGCATAGCGGGAAATGGCCAAACCAATAAAGCACTTGCCATTGCAGACTTCTGTAGAAATTCTCTCCGGCTAGGGGTTAAATGAAAGGTGTTGGGAGTTTTCTTCATGGAAAATAGCTAAGGTTTAGATGCAGAAGTCAGCTTTTCCATATGGGCATTGAGTTCAGATGCTGACCAAGGATAAACTCTCCCCTGATTCAAAACTCGGGTAGTGCCTACGGTCCTGCCAGTCACTGCTGGGGCTTGATTTCCCCATTCATTTCGAATATACGTAAGAATTGCCGCTATGCTTCGATCATCCATGGTAGAATGTGAAGGCATCACCGGCAAGATCTCCGGAGCATCGTATTTTTTGCCAGCTACTTCTATCGGACCTTCGATACCATGAAGCATAATTAAGCTAAGTCGTACTTCATCCCCCAAAACCCACTCAGAACCGGCCAAGGGCGGTCCCATTCGGGAAGCTCCACGCCCGTTGTTGCCATGACAACCCGAGCAAGTTGCCAAGTATTTTTGACGGCCTTCGGCAAACAGCTTCATGCCCGCCTCATCCAGAGTAGTTTGAGAAGCCAGTCTTTCAGAAGGTTTATATCCCGGCCAGCTAAACACCCCATTGAGCATTGATTTTCTCATTTCATCCAAAGGCAAATCTTCTCGGGATAAGAGAGCAGGTTTTCCAGAAAGCTTGATTTGTCCAAGGGTCTCTATCTGACTGGCTTTGATTGCCAAGCCATTTAGAATAATCTCTCCATTCTTATCGATTTGAGGCTGATTGATTTCGGCAAAAAGCATTTCTATTTCCTTGGAATCCCCTTTTTCAAGAATAGCCGAAGCCAGCAACTCCATGAATATATCGCGATCCGCATTGTCTTTTTCTCCTTTCAAAAAGGATTGCAAGAAAGTCCATTCCATTCCTCCCAGACTACTCATGGAAGCATCGCGTATCAGCGGCAAATTTCCATAAGCTTCCAAAACAGACTGAATTACCTCCATACGGCTTTCTGGGGAAATTACATAGGCGCTGAGGGCAAGCTGCAAAGCCAGTTCTTCGGAAGCATTTTGGGAAAGTCGGACCATCTCCTTTTCCAATTGCTCCATCACAGCTTCATCGCTTTGGGCCACTACTTCCAGTTGTCTTAAGGCAGAATTTTTGACCCAAGGTTCGCTTTCTCTTAAAACCTGAAAAAGCAATTCTGGCTTTAAAGAGTCCAAGCCCTCCAAGGTCCAAAGTGCATGGAAACTACCCAGGGCTGACTTATTGCTTTTGACCAGATCCTCCAACAACGTAAGTGACTGGGAGTCTGCTCGCTCTATCAAAAGCCGTTGGGCCATATCCCGATACCAGCCATCCGAATGAGCCAGCATTTCAACCAATTCGGAAGTGGAGGCCTCTGATAATTGGCTTGAAGGCTTGGCTTTGTATCCTTTAGGTACCACTCTCCAGATCCTGCCCATATGCCCGGGAGACTCCAGGCCTCTCTCGACCGTCTTTTCCCTCAGATAATCCGTCATATAGGCAGTATGCTGCACTATGCCCTGATACATATCCACGATATACAGCGCACCATCAGGTCCTATCGTACCATGTACCGGACGAAATCGCTCATCTGTTGAGGCCATAAATTCCCGACCCGGATTGGGATCATGGGCTTCCAGCAAAATCCCATTTTCCTTGACTACGTTGCGCTTGACCAAATTGCCGGCATTCTCCATCACGAATACATTTCCAAAGAAAGATTCTGGAAAAAGATGGCTTCTATAAACAGTCGGAGAACAAGCAGAGGTAAATTCCTGCAATCGATTGGCAGAATCCAAAGTACCCGGAATATAACCCCGGTTTACCGCCAAATTAGACCGAATCGGAAAAACCCTGCGATCTATCGTCAATCCATGATCAATCCCCGAGGTGGGCTTGTGATTCTTGTTTCTGGAAAGGTAATTGGGAGGGACCAAATCTCCGTGTAGCTGAGACCAATTGTAATTGTAAATCAGACGCCCTTTGTCATCCTGAGCGATTCCCCATTGTCCCCTAAACTCAGTGGAATCTCTTACCCACTTGCCGGATATATTTCTGTATCTCAATCGGGACTTGGCACTGTAATACCAATTGTCCACATTTCTTACAAATCCATTATCGGTGTGTTCGGGGAGCCCATTGGCGGAGTAGGTGGAATCTACTAAGGTCTTGACATCCGCTTTTCCGTCTCCGCTGGTATCCTCGGTCCACCATAAGGCATTGTTTTCGGCAATCAAGGCCCCATTTTTATACAAGCCCAAGGATCTGGGCATGACCAAAGAATCCAAATAAACCATCCGCTTGTCCATGAATCCGTCCCCATCGGTATCCTCCAAAACAGCAACAGATCCCACGGGCAGCTTCTCTTCGGAGCCTTCCATATCATTCATGTACCCGCGCATTTCCAACACCCAAAGCCGCCCATCCTGATCAAACTGAATGTGCACTGGAGCCTCCACCATAGGCTCGGAAGCGACCAACTGGACCTCAAAGCCGGGTTCAATTTGGAAGGTTTTTAATTCTTCCTCGGGTGATCTGGGAGGACTATCGGGAGTTTCAGGGGAGGGTCCCTGATTTTGGCAGGAAAAGAAAAAACTCAATCCAACAGCACATATCAACAGCGCAATTCTATGCATATTCTACAGGTTTTTTTGGGATTTGCAGGACAAAACTCACCTTACTGCTGATTAAACAGGCGATTTCCAATTTGGTTTTATTTCCCAAAAATTACAAGATTAAACCGGGAAAGGGTACTTTTTCAGGGAAAAACGGCGGATGGAGCAAAAGGATGGGAGAAAATATTCCAGCTCCATCCCAACTACAATCCTGTTGTTGATGGGGCATACTTTCAGGCCTCACCTCAATTCCCAAACACTTCGATAGGCATTTTTCTCTTCAAAATATCTCAGCAACTCGTCAAAGAAGGGATGCTGGGCCAAAGTGCTGCTATCGCCAATCAGGATTAGTTTTCTCTTAGCCCGTGTAATGGCTACATTCATTCGCCTCTCTTCTGCCAAAAAACCGATTTCTCCTGCGTCGTTGGACCTGGTGAGTGATATCAGCATCAAATCCCTCTCCTGTCCCTGAAAACCGTCGACCGTATCGATGGTAATCAAATCTGAAAATGCCCGGAGGTTCGGAAATTCATAAGTCTCAAAAATAAGGTGGCGCAACCTCCTTACTTGAGCTGAGTAGGGCGCAATCAATCCGATTGTCCAATTGTTTTCGCGGAAGTGATTTATTCCGATCCTTTTTATGGTATCATTAAGATAAGTACAGGCCAAATGGGCCTCTTCAGGATTGAATGTACTTAGGCTCTCTGCCTCTGTCTGATCGGAATAGCCTGCTCCTGCCGTATCGATCCATTCTAAGGTGGATTCTTCTGGTCCAAAAGCATGACTTTGGGTATTTTCTGCAGCCTGAAGTTTCCCATTATAAAACCACCGATTGGAAAATCCCATGATGTCTTCCGGCATTCGATATTGAACCTGCAAAAGCGCGGCTGTTTCCGGCTGCCTTTGGATCAATTTTTCAAATAAAGTCACGGATAGCCCTTGTCTGGAGGCTTCATAGGATTTGATAGTTGGAGAAAGCTGAAAATGATCCCCGGCAAAAACGACCTTTTTTGCCTTCAAAATCGGAATCCAAGAGGCGGCTTCCAAAGCTTGGGCTGCTTCATCGATAACTACCACATCGAAAACCATCCCTTTCAGATGATGGGAGGCGGCACCTACCAAGGTGCTCGCAAAAACCTGAGTCTGCTGAAAAATATCCGTTCGGATATAGTCTTCCAAGAGACCCGCTGCTTCTCGGATTCGGGATACTTCCTGGTACATGAGCTTTCGTTGCGCTCGTTCTTCCGGTCCAAAGTTCCGCTTATATTGCTTGGCTAATCTGAGATAGGACTCTCCTTCTTTTCTCAGCTTCTTCAAATCCCGATAGCTGTCATGGAAGGCAATTTTGGCATCCAAAGTCTGGCTTAGTATTTTTTCCTCCACCCGTGCTGGATGCCCAAGTCGAAGAGTGGATATCCCCCGATCTACCAGTTTTTCGACCAGCAAATCCACTGCAGCATTGCTTGGTGCACAGACTAGAATTCGCTGTTTATCTTGTACAGCAGACTCAATAGCTGAAATGAGCGTGGTCGTCTTTCCTGTACCAGGAGGGCCGTGGACTATTGCAAAATCCTCCGCCGCTTCGATTTTTTGGCACGCCAAAGCCTGAGAAAAATTCAATCCGGAGATCGCTGGGGGCGAAAATGGCTTAAACCTTGGGCTTCTTTGACCAAAAGCAATATCCCGAAGGGCAACTAGACGGGCTTGGTCTGATGTCATCAGTTTTTTGAGGGCCGATTCCATTTCCCGATAGCTGGCCTCATCAAAAAGCAAATCCACCCCCAGCCTTCCCGCATCCATCCAGTCAGGAACTTCATCTGCCTGCAAAGTCACCATTAAGGAATCCTTTTTGGCCTGATTGACTACCCCGGACACCCGGAATTCAGAACTGTGAAATCCGTCTTGAGTACTGAAAAATGAAACCGATTTGCCGGACGAAAAAGCAGAAGGATAGCTGGAATCCGTACGTTCTACTTCGATAATCAATCGCTCACCCATTCCGATTTGGGACTTTTTTATCTGGATGGGATGCCAGGTGATTCCTTCCTTTTTCTTATCAGCGACAGAAGTATTTAGAAATTTTTTCTTGTATTGGGCCAGGTCCTCTTCCCACTCCATTTTGAGAAGTTTGAGTCCTTGCTTTAATTCTTCGAGGTAATTCGGCATCAAGTGGTATTTTAGGGTACAAACTAAGCAAAAGTCTCAGGGTTTTCCTTTTTTACTTCTACCATGAATTTCCTTGCACACGCATACTTATCTTTTGACCGGGAAGGAATCTTACTCGGTAATTTTGTTGCAGATTTTATCAAAGGAAAAGAGATTCAAACCTATAAAAATGAGGTCCTGCATGGGATATTGCTTCATCGGGAGATAGACAGCTTCACCGACTCCCACCCTTTGGTCAAAGCTGGTCAAAGCTATCTTAGACGCAAATTCCGTCACTATTCTCCGGTGATTACTGATATTTTCTTTGATTATTTTTTAGCAAAAAATTGGGATAAATACAGCCCCATTCCCCTTCCCCGGTTTGCAGAGATGACCTACGTTTCGATTGAAAAGCATTTGGACATGCTGCCTGAAAGTTTTGGAAAGATGTTTTTTTGGATGAAAAAGCAAAATTGGTTGGTGAGTTACGGAACCTTGGAGGGGATACAGCAGTCTTTAAGCGGATTGTCGAGGAGAACTCGCTTTGAATCCAAAATGAATGAAGCTCCTGCTGTATTGGTGGAAAAAGAAAAGGAATTTGAGTTGATTTTCTTCGCTTTTTTCGAGGATTTGGAGACTTTTGCCCGAGCAAAACTATTGGAAATAGAACATCATCATGGTCTCCATTAAACCCAAAATATCCACTTACATCTCCTTGAGTATGGTCTTACTGGTCCTTGTCGCCGGATTAGTCCTAATTTTGCGGGATTTTTCCTACAAAGGCACATTCCCTTTATGGTTTTATTTGGTGGCTTGTTCCTTGATTACCCTGGTGATTTTAATGCTTTTGGTAAAAATGATGGCCGGGTGGAGATTTATCACTGCAGGCAAAGATCAAATTGTGATCCGGCTGCCACTCCGGGGAAGTACCAAGGCCTATCCCGTATCTGAAATTCTGGCTTGGGAGGAAGAAACCATCCTCGCCAACAAGCGGGAATTTAAGCAGGTAACGATCGCCTTTCAGGACCATCAATCTATTTCGGTCTCCAATCACGAGCATGAGGCATACACAGATTTGGTCAGTTACCTGAAAAAAAAGGCTCAGAAGCAGATGATCAAAAACAAAAAAGCCTGATTGCTCAGGCTTTGATTTATCGTGCAGTTCGGAAATTTTTGTCGTAGAGTGCAATGCTTTCGTTGATGATTCGCATCGCATCTTCTTTTCCAAGAAAATCTTCCACTTTCACCTCCTTGTTTTCCAGCTTTTTGTAATCTTCAAAAAACCGATGGACCTCTTTCATCAGATGAGGGGGGAGTTCGTCGATGTCATTGATGTAGTTGACCGATTGGTCTTCTGCTGCCACTGCGATGATTTTGTCATCGGCCTCACCTCCATCGACCATCCGCATCACGCCGATGACTTTGGCTTTTACCAAAGTCATAGAGGGGATATCAATCTGAGAGATGATGAGAATGTCCAGAGGGTCATGATCCTCACAGAATGTCTGTGGAATAAATCCGTAATTTGCAGGATAGTGGACCGCAGAGAAAAGAACGCGATCCAAGAGGAGCATCCCTGTTTTTTTGTCCAATTCGTATTTTCCTTTACTTCCTTTAGGGATTTCGATGACTCCCATGACATATTCGGGAGCTTGTTTTCCAATATTGACGTCGTGCCAAGGATTGATCATAGCTTTTTGTTTTGTAAAAAAAATGGGTTTGAAAGTCCAAAGATAAAGCAAAGCCGGACAATGCCCCAGCTTTTTAGCCCATATTCATGCTGGGGAGGGTAACAGTAACTGCCGTCCCCCTATTTAATTCGGTATCCAGATAGATATCTCCTCCCATCTGCTCTACTGCTTCCTTGACCATATATAAGCCTAATCCTGTGCCCACATTTTTCTGGGTAGCACGGGAGAATAGATTGAAGACCTCTTTTTTGAATCGCTCCTCTATACCTATACCGTTGTCCTCCAATACCACTACGGCTTTTCCTACCGATACGTCTACGGTGAGGGAAATCCGTTTCTCACCGAGCCCATGCTTTTGGAATTGGACCGCATTACTGAAAAGATTATTCAGGATCACACGGATTTTGGAATCATCAGAGAAAAAGGAGGCCTCCTGATTGACTTGCACATCAATATGAAAGTGACTTAGATCAAACTTTTCCCGGTAAGCATCCATCTGTTGATCGACCACCTCACGAAAATGAATTTCGGTGATTTTGTGTTCGATTTTGGTGGACCGATAGAAGTCAAGCATTTTGTAAATGAAATCATCCAATTTGCCTGTGGCCGTATCGATCATATTGAAGTATTCCAGGGTATTAGGATCACTGACTTCCATTTTGGCTAATTTGGACACTCCTGAAATGCTCATAAGCGGTCCTCTCAGCTCATGGGAAAGGCTGTAGACAAACTGATTCATTTCTGAGTGGAGCTTTTGGAGTTTGATCGTTTTATCCCTGAGTTCCCTTCTCATGAAGTAGATATCAGCGGCATTTTTTATGGAGTTTTTGATTTGCTCGATATTCCAAGGCTTGTCAATAAAGCGATATACCTCGCCTTTGTTGATCGCATCTATGACACTGGCAATGTCCGAGTAGCCGGTCAGGAGAATCCTTACCGGATCCGGATTGATTTTGACCATACGCTCAAAAAATTCCGTACCGGTCATTCCCGGCATTCGCTGATCGGCAATGACTACGTGAATTTCTTCTTCTTGGGCTATTCTCAACCCTTCTTCTCCATCGATGGCCGTAAAAATCTTAAAATCCTTCCTAAGTGTAGCCCGAAACGATTTCAGGTTGTTGTCTTCGTCATCAATGTAGAGAACGTGTATTTTTTCACTCATACTTTGGGGCATTTTGGTAAATAGGAAGGGTAATTTTAAAAGTTGTGCCTTGGCCCTCCTCAGTATCCACTTCCAGGGTTCCTTTGTGATTTTCAATAATAGAATAAACTATGGAAAGACCCAAACCTGTTCCTTTTCCAACGGCTTTTGTAGTAAAAAAAGGTTCAAAAATCCGTTGCTTTACATGATCCGGCATACCGGGTCCATTATCTGTAATCTCCACGGTCACTGTATCGGGACTTGCGAGGGTTTTAATGGTGATTTTGGGGTCGGCAATTGTCGAAAGATGGTCAGAAAGGGCATGAACCGCGTTGTTGATGATATTCATGAATACCTGATTGATTTTTCCGGCCAAACATTCGACCATGGGCAACTCTCCAAATTCCCGGATAATTCTGATTTTGCCGGGAATGGAGGAATTCAGGAGAATCAGGGTGCTATTGATCCCATCATGCAGGTCCACTTTTTTGACATCCTGCTCATCTACCCGGGAAAATAGCCTGAGACCTTTGACGATTTCTACCGTTCGTTTTGCCCCGTCTTCCATACCCCGGAGCAATTGATCCACTTCATCCAGCACGTAATCCAACTCGAGTTCTTCTTCCAGCTTTTTGGCGTTTTTCAGTGTCTCAGGCTTAAACTCCTCCACCCCAGACGTTCTGTAAAACTCAATCACCTCCATGATATCTTTGATATCCCTTTTGAGGGGTGTGATGTTGGAGCTTACAAAATTGATCGGATTGTTTATTTCATGGGCAATGCCTGCGGTCAATTGACCAAGAGAAGCCATTTTTTCCTGATTGACCAGCTGACTTTGGGTATTTTGGAGGTTTCGAAGGGCCTGCTCGAGTTCCACTGTCCTTATTTTGACCTTTTCTTCCAGCATGGAATTTTGCTCACGGATCAGGTTTTCATTTTCTCTTAATACACGAAGTCGTTCGGCTTGCTCGAGTTCCTTTTCTTTTTTGAGAATATTGATTTTGTCTGCCAAAGCAAATGAAAGCAATACAACTTCCAAGGCAGACCCAAATGGCATGATATAAATCGTCAGGTTATTGGTCGGAATAATGCCCATTTCGCTCAGCACAAAAAGAAAAATACCAACCATAAACACGCTCCATGCCAACAAGTAATAACGTGCCGGTCTAAAGCCTCTTTTCAATACAGAATAGGCTACAAATAAGACAAAAAGTACCACAATAGACTGGGTCACCAGTAAAACCTGATAACTCAGCATAATGGAAAGCATTAGTGCATTGATCAAAATAAACCCATACACCAAGAAGATGTACACAAACCCCTTGTCAAGCTTGGGAACAAAGGTTTTGGTGGATAAAAACAACCTCAAAAACCAAATGCCGACAATACTGACCAGGGAAGAAAAAATGACTATGGATCGGGAGTTCATCCAATCCCACTCGGGCCAGATCAAAAATTGGGTAAAACCCAAAATGGATGCCTGTGCAAACCATACCAAGACCGTGTGGACCACATAGACCAGGTAGATCTCATCCCGTACCGATAGATAGAGGA
Organism: Algoriphagus confluentis; assembly: GCF_036245625.1. Lineage (NCBI taxonomy): Bacteria > Pseudomonadati > Bacteroidota > Cytophagia > Cytophagales > Cyclobacteriaceae > Algoriphagus > Algoriphagus confluentis. The sequence goes on along the minus strand of NZ_BTPD01000006.1, from coordinate 31,806 downwards.
AGAAATTGTAAAAAAACAACCCCACAAATACTCCGGTCAGGACTGCAAAAAAGATGTATTCAAAGAGGAGTAAGGAATCAAATTCCTGGTCTTCGATCAAGAAAGAAATAAAGATTTTCTTGTCTGAATTTTCCAGGCGGATCAAATAAAAATCCGCATTTTTCTCATTTTCTCCCAACTCAAACGCGAGTTTGTGAGAGTCGACGTATTGGTCTTTTTCGGCAACTAGCCTTCCGTTGATCAGTTCTCCTGTTACTTGATTGTTTTTTACTGCGTACAGCTTGACGTTGTCTACAGAAGAGGAGTTGAATACCAGTAGTGGATTATCGTATTTTTTTAGAGATTCTGTTCCAAGTTCTACCCAGAGGATTTTACTGTTGATTCCGAAATTAAACTTATTGCAATTGTTAGCTTCAAAAGACGACAACTGGGAAAGAACATCCTCCACGGTCTGTTCTTTGTCTGCCAATTGATACTTGAAACAGTCCAGTTTTACAATGGAGGTGTCCTGAGAGTGGGCGGGACTTCCTGCCCACAAAAGTCCGATTACAAGGATATAAAACTTATACATCTTTTCTCCAATCTGTATTTTCAATTACTAAATCATATTCTACCAGGAAATCCCCCTTCGGTCCCGTCTCGGTACGCGTAATCTTTAGGTTTTTCCGAAGCAAATGGATGAAATCCCTTTCCTCAGGATCTGCCAAAGGTAAATTGATGGGGTCCTTCATTACGATGGATGTGGCGACCAAATCCAACTTAGGGTAAAAAAAAGTACCTGAATTACCGATTCCCTCCTCTATTTCAAAGCCTTTTTTCAGAGAAGGCATCAAGGTATACTCAGCCACCAAAGCCAATAAAGATCCCAGCTTGAGCTGCTCGGCAATGGCAATTCCTGCTCTGATGAGCAAAACTGCCCCGACTCCATAGCCTGAAATGGATTTGGAATTCCAAAGTCCGGAAACCTCTCCCGTGCCATGGACTCCATATTCCCTTACCAGTCCGAAGACTTTATGGTCAACTTGGGATACGGCCATTTCCATGGGAAGTGGGTAGTCTGGATGCGCGATGTGAATCCTCAGCCCACTGACAATCTCTCCTGTATCCTGAAGCTCTACGGTAATGACATAGACAAATGGATTTTTGATCCAATCATTATTGGAAGATGTCACCTTGGTGACCCCGTATTGCCTAAGCACATCGGCATGACCTTTGACAAAATTATGGCACCGCTCAGGGTCATCAATAGCTCTGAAAGCCTTGAATTTGAACATTTTTAAAGCCGAATGAGGGTTTCATCAACCGATCGCCGATACGCCCGAATACTGGGCTCACCTGCTTGATTTAACCTAAACATAAACAAGGGACAAACATCTGAATCATTATTGAATAGTTGATCAAATTCACTTTTTAATTTGATTATCTCCGCCTCTTCCTTCTTTGAAAATCCGTGTTGTGAATCCCGTAAAACGCGATGAAAAATAAACAACATTGCAGTCACCGGTTGGAAACTGATTCCCAGCATATTGGCTTTTATCCAAATCCTCTGCAAGACTGTCCCTGCATTCAAGTAGGCTTGGGCAGAAAAATCCTTGCCCTGCAAAGCCATAACCACTGATGCCGATGTCATGGTGTCTTTGGATATTTTGGTGAGACCGTATCCCATCAAAAACTTTCGGAAAAACTTTACCGTTCTTGCGTCTCTTAGCAGGCCCATAGCAGCCTTTTCTGTCCCTGAAAGCTCTAAAGTAGCAAGATCAATTCCATCCCGGGTCCGCTTGGCATCTTCCTCCGTCCACCTTACTTCCTTGATGAAATCCATCAATCCCTCTTCATGAAACAGTCGCATCCGATCCATGCCTCCTACTATACCAGCCAGTTTTTCCAAATCCTGGTCAGTTTCGGCAATTTTCAGTTCTAAACCACCTTCCTTTGCCAGATTCTGGAAGCCTTGAATGACTTCTTGGTCCAAAAGTATCCTTTTACTGTTCTTCCTGTTGGTACATCTCAAACCAATCCCCTCTGCCAAGTCAAAATACGGAACCTTCAAAGAATTCTTAAGCTTTGAAAGAAACCGGACTGTTGCGATACAATTTTCCTCAAAATCAGCTACGTGGGAAAGAATTTCAACCTCTATTCCCAGCTTGGCAGAAACTAAACGGACATTTTCAAGTGCCGCCCCAAAGGCAATCAAAGAGCCCGTACCCTTGTAATCCAACATGGAATGACTCCTCTCCTTATCGTGGAAAAGATGAAGGAGCCCTTTTTTGTCATATATCCATATCCACGGTTGCACATTTCCTCCCGATGGCGCTTGATTGGCCTGAGCAATTATTTCGTTCAATTCTTCCCGGGTAGGCAAGTAGGCAGACTGAAGAATTTGATTGGGAATCTTTTGGATGATCTCTTGCTGAAACTCAGATATCGGGCGGTAGGCAGGTTCTGCTGGAATTACCTCCTCGGGGTCAATCTGTAATATCTGATCAAAATCCACATAAAATCTCCCGGACCTCACCTCATCGCCTAGCAGAAGCCTCCTTCCAACATGGGCTACAGAAGCTCCACCCAGAAAAACTCCGGAGGCCAATTGGGGCCAACTGGTGATCGTTTGACCGATTTCCAAAAGGGAGGCTTTCATGCGCAGAGATAGGGTATCCAAACCGGTAATTTTCAAAACAATGGATACCCGCTCTTTATTGGAAAGGCCTTTCAGGTCCTCTCCTCGGATTCCTTCCAACATCCCATGAAAAATAGGCCTAAGGGGATCCTGATCAAATCGCTCAATATCCAGCATGCCGCGGTCAGAGGTCTCCATGATCACCGGCATTTTGAAGTTCTTCGCTTTTTCCCTCAGCAAAACTTTGATGTCCAAACTATCGCATTCATCGATCAAAAGATCCAATTTGCCGTCTCCGGTAAGGAATTCATCTACATTGGCCTCATTGATCCCATCTCTAAACACTTTCAGCCTTAGATAGGGATCTATCTCGCTGATTTCTCTGGCCGCAATAATTACTTTTTCCAGCCCCAAACTGGTTACTCCTGCTTTGAGCCGGTTGAGATTACTCAACTCCAGGGTATCAAAGTCCGCCAATCTCATCTCTCCACAACCTCGCTCAAGGGCAATGGCCAAAGCCACGCTCTGCCCCACAGAAAGGCCGACAATTCCGACTTTTTTACGGGCCAATTCATTTTGTTCCTGAGGGGTGATTTTGAAATTGTTTCTGATGGTTCGAATTCGAATAAAATCCTTTGCCGATAAAATATGAACCAAGGTATTTTTCCAAGGATAATAAACCCAGTTGCCAAAAAAATCCTTCTCGTCCGGAGCTACATAACTGTCAACTCGGGATATAAGCTCAGCTTTTGAAAAGGTCAATTCCGGATGGTCAGCTTTGATCAAGTCCGCTATTTGACCGTCTATTTCATTTATGACCAGGACAGCCGGATTAGTTTTCAACTCCACAATTTTTTCCCAAGCCTCAGGATCAAGAGGTGAGAAAATTTCCGGAGCAAACCGATCTTTGAGATCAATTTCTTCAATGGATATCATTTACTTAGGGGTGATAAGCTGAGTAAAGATAAGTTAATCATCAAAAAGACAAATAACTTAATCATAAATTTTGGTTCGAATTCATCTAATTCCATGTTGACAAACAAAAAGAGATTTTGTTTTTAAAAGAAAAAGGAATTATTTGGTATTGGCAAGTCAATTTTAGCCGAAAACTCGATGGAAAGTCAGACAGAAGAAAAGATCAAAGTTCTTTATGTGGATGATGAAGAGAACAATCTTCAAGCGTTTAAAGCCACTTTTCGAAGAGACTACAAGGTCTTTTTAGCGATTTCCGCAGAGGAAGGGGAAAAAATTCTCAAGGAGGAGGATATTGACATCATCATCACCGACCAAAGAATGCCCGAAAAGACCGGAGTAGAGTTTTTGGAAAGTATTATTCCAGTCCATCCAAAACCTATCCGCCTACTTTTGACAGGATATACCGACATCCAGGCAGTCATTGACGCAATCAATAAGGGGCAGGTTTATCATTACCTCACCAAGCCTTGGGAAGAAGAATACCTAAGAACAGTCATCAAAAATGCCTTTGAAGTGTACTCCCTAAGAAGAGAAAACGAGCGGCTTACTGCAGCGCTCTTGAAGGCAAATGAACAGTTGGAGTTCCTGTTGAGGCAAAATCTGCTTTCCTGATTCAATACCTCGCAGCAAGGAGCAATTGCAGTTCTTTGTGATTGAGTCCAAATTTTCTCGCCAATACGGCATGGGTCAAGCTACCTCTATAGGTGTAGACTCCTCTCAAAAACCATTTATAATTAAAAATCATTTCTTCAGCCCCCCCTAAATCTGCCATTTGGAGGACGATTGGCGTGAAAATATTACTCAGTGAATAGGATGCAGTCCTTGCCACCCGGGAGGCAATATTGGGAACACAATAATGAATCACGTCATGAATCCGATAAACCGGTTCGTCGTGAGAGGTCATTCTGGAAGTTTCGAAACAGCCCCCTTGATCAATCCCCACATCGATAATGATACTTCCATGCATCATATTGGCAACCATTTCTTCGGTGACCACAATTTTATTTTTCCCCTTTTCAGCTCTTAGTGCCCCAATGACCACATCAGCTTCCGCCAAGGCCTGACTTAAGGTAAAATTATCAATGGTAGAAGTATAAATTTGCTGCCCTATGACCTGCTTTATCCTTCGGAGTTTGTAAATGTGATTATCAAAGACCTTGATATTTGCCCCCAAACCGAGTGCGGTTCGGGCAGCATACTCTGCCACAGTGCCGGCCCCGATGATCACCACCTGAGTAGGAGGTACCCCAGTGACTCCTCCCAAAATCAATCCTTTGCCTTCATTGACACTCGAAAGATACTCCGAGGCAATCAACATCACTGTGCTTCCTGCAATCTCGGACATCGCCCGGACCACAGGCATCCCCCCTACTTTATCTTCGAGGTATTCAAAAGCCACCGCGGTGATTTTCTTTTCATTAAGGGCATGAATAAATTCTGCTGTTTGGTTTTCCAATTGCAGCGCAGAAATAAGGCAAGCTCCCGGAGACATCTCCTTGATTTCTTCCAATGTTGGGGGAGCTATTTTCAATAGGACATCTGCAGCCAAGACCTCGCTTCTGGAATAGCTTATTTTTGCTCCGGCATCCGAATAGTCTTGGTCTTTGAATTTGGCCTGAAGCCCGGACCCGGATTCTACCACGACCTGAATCCCGCTATTGCTCAGCAACCCCACTGCTTCCGGAGTGAGCACGATCCTTCTCTCCTGATTGGAAATTTCCTTGGGCAAGCCTACTACCAGCGGTTGGCTTCCCTTTTTGGTAGCAAGTGGCGATTCTTTGGTCATCAGTCCCATGGAAGTCAAAGGAGAAAGTTCAGTAGGCATCTTGGTTTTTTTGAATTTGGATCTTTCTTCTGTCCTCAGCTAAAATTTCTATTTTAATCAGCATGAATTCTTCTGGAAGGTAGGGAGTGATTTTTTCGGCCCACTCTATCCAGCAATAATTTCCGCTATAAAAATACTCTTCTATTCCAATATCCAATGCTTCATCGGGATCATCCAAGCGGTAAAAATCAAAATGGTAGATTTTCCCGGCAGTGGATGATTGGTATTCATTGACAATTCCAAAAGTCGGGCTGCTTACTTCATCCTCCACGTGCAGTGCCCTAGACAGGGCGCGGATAAGGGTCGTTTTGCCGGCCCCCATCTGTCCTTGAAATATCCAGATTCTTTTATCTCCGGCATACCGGATTAGCTCCTGAGCAGCATGATCAATTTCCGAAAGGCTGTATTCTAGGGTGGTCAATTTTTATCCTTCTTTTGCCTTCAAATGTACGAAAGGCACGATCATTTCTTCCAGGGAAATCCCTCCATGTTGGAAGGTATCCTTGTAGTAATTGACGTAATAATTGTAGTTGTTGGGATAAGCAAAGAAGTAATCCTCCACTGCAAAGACATAAGACGTGGATACGTTCAGCCGGGGTAGCTTGGCATCTTCGGGACGCTTGACTTCAAAGACTTTGCCCGGTTCATAGTTGAGATTTTTCCCCTGTTTGTACCGGAGATTGGTCGTTACGTTTTTGTCTCCGATGATCCGGTAGGGTTTGTTTACTTTTTTTGTTCCGTGATCAGTGGTGACCATCACTTCCAAACCAGCCTGATGGATTTTTTTGAATAGTTCAAATAAAGAGGAATGCTCAAACCAACTTCGGGTTAGTGACCGGTAGGCGGATTCATCGGGGGCAAGTTCACGGATCATTTTCATGTCGGTACGGGCATGGGATACCATATCCACAAAGTTGTAAACCAAAACATTCAGATCATTTTGTAACAAGGTGTGAAATTGATCCAAAACAGCCTTTCCCTGCTGGGTCTGCAAGATCTTGTGATAACTAAATTTGATTTTCAGTCTGTTTTTTTCCAGATTGATTTTTAGCCAATCCTCTTCAAAGTTGTTTTTCCCTTCTTCAGAATCTTCATCTTCCCAAAGATTCGGGTAAAATCTTGCCATATCCAATGGCATCATCCCGCTGAAAAGTGCGTTTCGCGCAAAGGCTGTGGTGGTAGGTAGAATGCTGAAATAGGTATCTTTCTCCTCTGAGACAAAATATTGAGAGATCAAGGATTCGATCTCCTCCCACTGATCCAATCGGAGATTGTCAATCACTATAAAAAACAGGGGTTTCCCCTGCTGGATCTTCGGGAAGACCTTTTCTTTCATCACGCGGTTGGAAAGAAGAGGTTTTTCCTGATTCTTCTCCTCCATCCAATCCAGGTAATTCTCTTTTACAAATCTGGCAAAAGAAGAATTGGCTTCAGACTTTTGAGTCTCCAGCACTTCCAGCATGCTCTTATTTTGGGTCTCGTCGATCTCCAGTTCCCAGAAAGTGAGCTTTTTATAAATATCTTCCCAGTCTTGAGGATCACGTGCATCTCCCAAAGCCATACTGATCTGCATGAAATCCTGCTGATAACTCTGGGTGGTCTTGGTATCAATCAACTGCTTGTTTTGAAGAATTTTTTTAACTGAAAGCCAGATTTGACTTGGATTGAGCGGTTTGATGAGATAGTCGGCAATCTTTCCTCCGATCGCATCATCCATGATGTGCTCTTCCTCACTTTTGGTGATCATCACCACAGGGATCTGGGGTTTGATCTGTTTGATTTGTTGAAGCGTTTCCAATCCAGTCATACCAGGCATCATTTCGTCCAGAAAGATCACATCGAAATTCTCTGATTCGACTTCATCTATCGCATCCACGCCTGAATTGACTGTAGTTATCTCGTAGCCTTTTTGCTCCAAAAAAAGAATATGAGGTTTGAGCAGATCGATTTCATCATCTGCCCATAGAATCCGGAACTTTTGAGCCATTGGGTCTTCCCTTTAATTTTAAAATTATAATTACTTTTGATCCAAACAAATGAACCCTGTTTGAAAAGCCAGAAAATACTCAATGATCCTGTTTATGGATTTATCACCATTCCCAGTGAATTGATTTTTGCGATCATTGACCATCCTTACTTTCAGAGATTACGCCGAATCAGGCAGTTGGGTTTGACAGACTTTGTTTACCCCGGTGCCCTCCACACGCGTTTTCATCACGCTTTGGGAGCTATGCACCTGATGAGCATCACGTTAGATAATCTTCGGCTGAAGGGGACAGAAATTTCAGATTTAGAATACGAAGCAGCACTCCTTGCTATTTTGCTTCACGACGTGGGGCACGGACCTTTTTCCCATGCTTTGGAGTTTAGTCTGCTGGAAGGAATACCACACGAAGAGCTCTCCATTCTTACCATCGAAGCCCTTAATCGGGAATTTGGCGGGCAGTTGGACTTGGCTATCTCCATTTTCAAAAACAGATATCCCAGAAAATTCCTCAATCAATTGGTATCCAGTCAGCTGGATATTGACAGACTGGACTACTTGCAGCGGGATTGTTTTTTTACCGGGGTCTCAGAGGGTACGATAGGAGCAGATCGAATCATCAAAATGATGGCTGTGCACAAGGACCAATTGGTGATTGAGGAAAAAGGGATATATTCTATAGAAAACTTCCTGAGTGCACGCAGACTGATGTATTGGCAAGTCTATCTGCACAAAACTACCGTCAGTGCAGAAAAGATGCTGATCAATCTGATCACCCGGGCGAAAATGCTTGCTCGCCAAGGAAATTTTTTTCAGGTAACAGAAGAATTTGATTTTTTCTTAAAAAACCCTTTACATCTGAGAGATTTCCAGTCAAATCCGCAAATTTTGGAAAAGTTTCTTCAGTTGGATGATTTTGATATTTGGGGTGCAGTCAAACTGTGGAAATCCCATTCGGATTACGTCTTGAAAAATATATCCCGCATGTTTCTGACCAGAAATCTATTTAAGATCAATTTGGTCAATGACCCATTCAGCCCAGAAGAAATCAACGAACAGAAAGAAAAAACACGGCAAAAGCTGTCGATTTCTACTGAGGATTTGGAATTTTTCTTCTCCCATGGCAAGGTAAGCAACTACGGCTACTTGGCTTCGGACAAAATAAATATCTTGACTAAGAAAGGAAAAGTGGTCGATGTAGCCACTGCAGCCGATCTACCAAATATCAAAGTAATGAGTAAGATCGTGGAGAAATATTATATATGTAAAGCGAAAAATTTAATTTTATCCTGACAATAAGTTCTTGACCCGAATATGGAATTTACTTTAGGCCAATTAGCCGCTCTTTTAGGTGGAAAAGTAGAAGGAGATGAAAATCAGAAAGTGAACCGACTGGACAAAATCCAGGAAGGCTCTCCGGGTGGAATCAGTTTTCTCTCCAATGCTAAATACGAGCCCCATCTCTATGACACCAAGGCTACGGCGGTGATAGTTTCCGAAGACTTTAAAGCCAGCAAATCCTTCACAACCACGCTAATTCGTGTAAAAGATGCTTATTCCGGTTTTACAACACTTTTGGAGGCTTATGCCCAATTTTCAAAAATGGCTTTGGTCGGTGTGGAAGAACCCTCCTTCATGCATGAAAGCTCGTCTTTTGGCGAAAATGGATTTCGTGGGGCTTTTTCTTACATCGGAAGAAGCTGTCAAATAGGAGTTCAGGTGAAAATACACTCCCAAGTGTATATCGGAGATCGGGTCAAAATCGGAAACAACACGGTCATCCATCCCGGGGTAAGAATCTGCTCAGATACAGTGATCGGTGCCAATTGCGAAATTCACCCGGGAGCCGTCATCGGTGCAGATGGTTTTGGATTTGCTCCTCAGGTAGATGGCACGTACAAGGCAATTCCTCAGATAGGCAATGTGATTTTGGAAGACGAGGTGAGCATTGGAGCCAATACGACCGTGGACCGGGCGACGATGGGTTCTACACTGATCAAAAAAGGAGCAAAAATAGACAATCAGGTTCAGATCGCCCATAATGTTATCGTCGGCGAAAATACCGTAATCGCCGCTCAGGCAGGGATCTCCGGCTCTACCGAAATTGGCAAAAACTGCGTGATCGCAGGCAAAGCCGGCATCGTAGGCCATATAAAAATCGCAGACAACACCACCGTAGGTGCAAATACAGGGGTTAGCAAATCAGTCCGGGAACCGGGACAGACCCTCTTTGGCTATATGGGATTTGACCTAAAAAACTTCCTCAAATCCTATTCTATCTTCAAAAATCTGGATGCCTTGGAGAAGCGAATTAAAGAACTCGAAAAAAAGGGCTAATTTTGCAGCCCAAACCTTCTCAAAGGGCATTAAAATGAAAGTAAAACAGCATACCATAAAAAAACAGGTGGAACTTTCCGGAGTAGGTCTACACACCGGTGTAGTATCCAACATGGCATTTTTACCTGCCCCCCCCAATCACGGAATCAAATTTCAGCGGGTTGACCTGGAAGGAAGACCAACAGTGGATGCAGACTGCGATTTGGTAGTGGATGTATCCCGAGGGACCACACTTGAGCAAAACGGAGCCAGAATCTACACCGTTGAGCATGTATTGGCTGCGCTGGTGGGGTTGGAAATCGACAATGTTTTGATTCAGCTGGATGGCCCTGAGCCTCCGATTATGGACGGTTCCTCTATCCAGTTTATCGAAGTGTTGGAAGACGCCGGCTTGGAGGAGCAAAATGCCCTTAGGAGATTTTTTGAAGTACAGGAGAGTATCCAATACAAGGACAGCTCCCGGGAAGTGGAAATGGTGGCCTTGCCTACAGACAACTACCGGGTTACGGTAATGGTAGATTACAACTCTCCAGTCTTGGGAAGTCAACATGCCTCCATCACTGACATCAGTCAGTTCAAACCGGAAATTGCCTCCTGCCGGACCTTTTGCTTTTTACACGAGCTGGAAATGCTTTACAACTCCAACCTGATCAAAGGAGGAGATCTCAACAATGCAATTGTGGTGGTAGATCGTGTGGTGGAAAAAGACGAATTAGCCCACCTGGCCAAGATGTTTAACAAGCAAACTGTCGAGGTCAAAAAAGAAGGGATCTTGAACAATGTAGATCTCAGATACAAAAATGAACCTGCCAGGCATAAACTTCTCGATGTTGTCGGTGATTTGGCCTTGGTCGGGCGACCTTTGAAGGCTCAGATCTTGGCAGCCAGACCGGGTCATGCTGCCAATGTGGCCTTTGCCAAAAAACTCAAACGGGCTATGGAAAAAGCCGGAGCTTCACATATCCCCTATTATGATCCAAAGCTTCCTCCGGTAATGGATATCAATCAGATATCCAATATTCTTCCCCATCGCTATCCTTTTCAGCTATTGGATAAAATCATCTATCTCGATGAGACAGTCGTAGCCGGTGTGAAAAACGTCACCATGAATGAACCTTTCTTCATGGGACATTTTCCGGGAAACCCGGTGATGCCAGGCGTACTTCAAGTGGAGGCAATGGCCCAGACAGGGGGGATTCTGGTGCTTAGTACCGTAGATGATCCCGAGAATTATTGGACCTATTTTTTAGGAATCGAGAACTGTAAGTTTCGAAAAATGGTCCTTCCTGGAGATACTTTAGTTTTTAAATGTGAACTGCTAGCCCCGATCAGAAGAGGGATTGCAAAGATGAGAGGAGAGGCCTATGTAGGCAATACTCTGGTTTGTGAGGCCGTGATGACTGCTAGTATAACCCGCAAAGAATCATGATTAGTCCCCTTTCTTCGGTATCAGGCAGCGCAAAATTGGGCCAAAACGTTCATGTGGACCCCTTTACTATGATTCATGAAGATGTGGTAATCGGAGACAATTCCTGGATAGGATCCAATGTGACCATTTTTCCTGGTGCCCGAATCGGCAAAAACTGTAAAATATTTCCCGGAGCAGTGATTGCCGGCATTCCCCAAGACCTGAAATTCCAAGGAGAAGAGTCCACCGTAGTGATCGGAGACAACACTACCATTCGGGAATGTGTGACGATTTCCAGAGGAACGGTCGACAAACAGACCACGGTGGTGGGCAGCAACTGCCTGCTGATGGCTTATGTCCATGTGGCACATGACTGTGTCATCGGAAGCAATGTAATCATAGCCAACTCCGTCCAGATCGCAGGTCACGTTTCCATTGACGACTGGGCAATTGTAGGAGGGTCCAGTGCTGTTCATCAATTTGTGAAAATCGGCATGCATGCCATGATCTCCGGTGGGTCTCTGGTGCGAAAAGACGTCCCTCCTTTTACCAAGGCAGCAAGGGAACCCCTTTCTTATGCAGGTGTAAACTCTCTTGGCCTAAGAAGAAGAGGTTTTTCCAGCGAAACCATTGCTCACATTCAGGAGGTCTATCGCTACCTGTTTTTGAACAGCATGAATAATAGCCGGGCTTTGGAAGAAATCGAAATCAATCTGCCTGCAACCAAGGAAAGGGACGAAATCCTCAATTTTATCCGATCTTCGGAAAGAGGAGTAATGAAGGGATACATCAATTGATATGCTTGAAATCCAGCTACAGGAAGTCTCGAAACGCTTTCAATACGAATGGATTTTCAAAAACCTCAACTTAATTCTTTACCCCGGCTCTGCTTTGGCCATAACGGGTGGCAACGGATCGGGTAAATCCACTTTGCTCAAATGTATGGCTGGTGTCATCCCGATTACTTCAGGTAGGATTCAATTCATATTGGACGGGAAAGAAATAGATGATGGGGAAAAATACAACTATCTTTCTCTTTCTGCACCCTACTTGGAAGTGCCCGAGGAATTTACCCTGAGTGAATTGATCCGTTTTCATTTTAAGTTTAAAAAGCTCCTTGCAGGGATTTCTGAGAATGACCTACTGGAAATTTTGTTTCTGACAGCCCATCGCAAAAAAAAGGTGGCTCAATTTTCTTCTGGAATGAAACAAAGGCTGAAGTTAGGGCTTGCTGTTTTTTCGGATGTTCCTCTGGTGTTGCTGGACGAACCCACCTCAAATTTGGATCAAAAAGGAGTCCAATGGTATCAAGATTTGATTTCCCGGTATCAAATGAACAGAACGCTCCTAGTCTGCTCCAATGATCCCAGAGAGTATGAGTTTTCAACCCACAAAATTGCACTAGAAGATTATAAGTAGTCGTTGATATTTTGATCTTTAGCCGATATCTCTAATTTTACATTCCTTAGTTTGTTTTTATGAAAGTCAATCTACCTTATTTCCTCCTTGTTGCTCTTTTGATTCTAGCTTTACCCTCCTGTGGTGGCGACGATCCCACTCCAGAGCCGCCTAAATCAGCCGAAGAATTAGCCACTGAGGCCTTAACCGGGTCCGGAACACAGTCTTGGGTAGTTTCCGGTGGAGGCTCGGTCACTCGAGACAGTCGGGATGTCACGGATCTCTATAGCGGTTTTGAACTGATTCTCAATTCCGGTTCTTCAAAAACCTACACCTCAAGAAACAGCAACGAGCTGTTTGATCAAACTGGCAACTGGGCTTTTGCGGGGACAAACTTTGATAAATTTACCCTCACTGGATCTAAACCAGCCGCTGGAAGGGAGATTTCATTTACCCAGGAAGGAAATACACTTCGTCTTCAGCTGACGATCCCTGCACCCGGCGCCCGCCTAAATGGTGTTTTTGCTATCGCAGGTAATTATTCTTTCACACTCCTGAAAAAGTAAATCCTTGAAAAAAAGAGGCTGGAATTTGAAAATCCCAGCCTCTTTTTTATTTGAGTGTAACCAAGGTAACGCCTGCTCCGCCCCGGTCGGCATGTTCATCCTCAAGTTTGCCTACCTGAGGCATGGTTCGGAGCAGATTTCTCGTGATATCCCGAAGAATCCCATCTCCTTTTCCATGAACAATCCGTAAATCTTTGACTCCCAGCATAAACCCTTCATCGATAAAAGTTTGAATCAAGGATAGCACCTCCTCCCCTCTTCTACCCCGAAGGTCCAAGTTGGAGGAAAACTCCATCATCTTTACGTTGGTATTGTAATTTCCCCTCCGCTCTGCTGCTTTAAACTCCTTTTTTACTTCTGTTTTTGAGATTTTTTCCAGTCGGGACAACTTCACATTTGACTTCAAATCTCCAATAGACAGCTCCACATCCTTGTTTTTAATCCCAATCACCTCTGCGATAGCACCATTGTCCTTGACCCTCACCCAGTCTCCAACAGCAATCTTGCCTCCGATCACCTGCACTTCCGGCTCCGGTAAGATTGTCTTTTCAGGCTGCACTTCCTGCTTGAACTCTTCCAAGTCCTTTCTGACCTGTTTGGTAATTTCCTTTTCAGCCTTGCCTTCTTTGATTTCCCGGATCACAGCCTCAATTTTTTTATTGGTCTGATCAAGTAGCGATTTTGCTTCTTTTTTGGCTTCCTGAATGAGTCTTTTCTTGGTAAGCTCCACCGTCTCTTTGAGCTGATTGTACTCTTTGAGTCGGGTTTGAAGGAGTTTATCCTTTTTCTTCACCTCTTCCACCAGGGAAGAGTATTGATTTTTCTCATTTTCCAACTGGGTCAAGAGCCGATCGTATCGGACTCGCTCCTCCCCGATATGGGACTTGGCGTAGTTTAGGATATCTTTAGACAATCCGATCTTGGAGGCGATTTCCAAGGCAAAGGAAGACCCGGGCTTGCCGATTTCCAGCTGGTACATGGGTTCGAGGCGATCTACGTCATACCGCATGGCTCCATTGACCAAGCCTTGGTTCTTTTCTGCCAGCCGCTTCAGATTTCCGTAGTGGGTAGTGACCACCCCAAAGGCCCCCAATCGATTCAATTCCAATAGAATCGACTCGGCTATTGCCCCGCCAAATTGTGGCTCAGTCCCAGTACCGAATTCATCAATAAAAAGAATGGTCCGCTTGTTTGCAAATTGGGTGAAGTACTTCATGCTCATCAGGTGAGAGGAGTAGGTACTCAGGTCGTTTTCCAGATTCTGCTCGTCTCCGATATCAATAAATAGATGATCAAACAGGGAACTTTTGGAATCAGGATGAACCGGAATCAACAAGCCACACTGAAGCATGTATTGCAAAAGTGCAACGGTCTTCAACGTGACAGACTTTCCTCCCGCATTGGGTCCGGAGATGACCAGCAATCGATGCTGACCAGACAGCTGCACATCGAGGGGAACGATGGATTTCCCCTGGCTTTTTAGCGCCTTTTCCAACAGGGGATGCCTCGCTTTAGTCCATTCAAGAACCCGCTCCTTGACCAAAACGGGTTTTGTACTTTCCGATTTCTGGGCAAAACGGGCCTTGGCCCGGATGAAATCAATCAAACCCAGGTAATTGGTTGCCTTTCTAAGAGCAGGGATAGAAGGGCGAAGGCGGTCGGTCAGCTGAGTCAAAATCCGGATAATCTCCCGCTTCTCCATATACTCCAGATCCCGGATTTCATTGTTGATATCCAAGGCTTCTTCTGGCTCCATGAAGACCGTTTGACCGGTGGCAGACTCGTCATGGATAAATCCCCTCAGCTTTCTTTTGTTTTCAGCAGCCACAGGAATCACCATTCTGCCTCCCCGGATGGTCATAGCCGCATCTTCTGGCGTCAGGCCTTTGGCTCTGGCATCTTTGAAGATCCGCTCCATTACTTTTCGAAGGCGGGATTCCTCATAGATCAACTGATTTCGGATTAGCTGCAGTTCTTTGCTGGCATTGTTTCGGACCTTGCCTTTTTCATCGATGATCTGATCAATCGCCCTCAAAAGTCCCAAATCCAATTCCAGCACCAAACCCAAAAGCTGACTCAGAGCCGGATATAGCTCTCCGTTTTTTTGAAAAAAAACAATACAGCTCTTTAGGGTCTGAAGGGCTAGTTTGACTTCGTAAAATTCGTCCTGCTCCAGAAATGCTCCCTCCAGCTTCGCCTTTTCCAGATATGGGGTGAGATTGGTAAAATTGGATGAAGGAAAAACCTCCCCTGAGATCAAAATGGAAAGAAACTCCTCTGTCTGATCCAGAAGCTTATTGACCAATTTAAAATCAGAAGAATAGGCGATTTTGTCTACATACTCCTGACCTAAAGGCGAGGTACACTCCTCCTTCAGCTGTTCCTTGATTTTTACGAAATTGATTTTTTGTTCGAGATTGGAAGGGTATAGCATCAGAAGTTTTGCTCTTTTCCCGGGATGGTTTCCAGGACAGTCAGAGAATCAATGACACGGGCATAGATCTTCTCCATGGCCTTTGCATCTTCGAGATAATACAACATACTTTGAGTGAAAAGCGAATCCGAAACCGAATGTTTCAAAAAAATTTCTTTTTCCAACAAAGAGTAAAGTACCTGAGAGGAATCATAGGAGACGGGTAGCGCACTGACTTTTCCCTCGGTCAATTGGATATCCGTAAGCACCATGACCATTTGATCTTCAGAAAGTATTCCGGCGGGAGGATTTTTCTTTCCTGTACAGGAAAAGACCAGAACCAAAGCGAGTAAAAGGATAAGAATTCGATTCACCCTTCAAAATTAGGGTATTTTAACGGATTATCCCGAGACCATTGCCGGAAGTCCGATTTTATAATTCGGCACAAGGCTTTAACTTAGGCCTCTCAATTTCCCCTGAATGAATCAGCTTTTCAGCAAACTCAGAAAGTACGAAATCATGATCAGGAAGGTGGCCAACAATCACCTTCAGGGAGAATATCAATCCCTATTTAAAGGTTCCGGGCTGGAATTTGATGATCTTCGACCCTACCAATACGGGGATGATGTGCGGACTATCGAATGGAAAGTATCTGCCAAAGGTCACGGGACATTTGTCAAAACCTTTCGGGAAGACAAAGAGCAGTCCGTCTACTTTCTTTTGGATATCTCCGGCAGTCAGGATATCGGACAGCTGGGCAATAAAAAAATTGATCAGGGCAAATTGATTGCCGGGGTCTTGACACTGGCAGCAGTGTACGAGGGAAGTCAGGTGGGATTGATTTCCTACTCAGATCAGAAAGAACAACTCATCCTGCCCAATAAAGGAAGCAAACAGGGAGTAAAAGTGATCCGGGGAATTTTTGACCATGCCAATAAAAGTCAAAAAACGGATCTAAATGGGTTATTTACCTTTGCTCTTAATCTGATCAAAAAGAGAAGCATCATCATCGTCATTTCTGATTTTATAGATGAAAACTACGACCGGTCCTTTCGATCTCTGGCAGAAAGGCACGATTTGGTCGCTATTCAGCTCACTGACCCGAGGGAATCGGCTTTGCCTTCTTTGGGAATAGTCCCTATCTACGACAAGGAATCGGGTAAAACCACTTGGGTCAACACCGTGTTTGGAAGCTTTTCCAAGAAAATAGCCGACACCTTTATTACAGAAAGGGATCATCTCAAAGATCTCTGCAAAAAAAATCAGATCAACTACCTCGCCATTGACACCACACAGGATATCGTGGCTCCACTGATCGATCTGTTCAAGTACCGAAACAAACGGATGAAACGTGGGTAGAATTTTAGCCTTTATTTGCTTTCTGGGGTTTTTGCCCCTCGCCTGGAGTCAACAGGTGGAGGTGGAAGGATATTTCACGCAGGATTCTGCCCGTTTGGGAGAGCGGGTAGGGTTTGTTCTGAAAGCCAAATATCCCGAAAGTAGTCAGGTTTTCTTTCCGGATTCGACCTATGATTTTTCCCCTTTGGTGCTCCTGGAAAAGAAAACCTATCTCTCTGCTACCAACGAGGGGACGACTTTGGATAGTGCCGTGTACTATGTTTCCAATTTCTCTTTGGACCCCAGCGTCTACCTATCCCTTCCTGTATATGAAGTCAATAGATACGATAGTTTGACCTACTATTCGAACGAAGCGGAACTGAAGCTTAAACTCATGCTGGATTCCATTCCGGAAGAATTGGCGTTTAAGGAAAATAACGTTTATCAACCATTAGAGAAGTCTTTTAACTGGCTGATGATTGGCTTGGTTGCCGGGGCAGTGATTTTGCTTCTGGGAGCATTTTTCCTTCTGTTTTTCAAAAGAATCAAGGACTTTATCCAAGTCCGCTCAGAGAAGGCAAGATGGAAACGGTTCCAGAAAAAATGGTCAAAACAAACCGAACTGCTCAAATCCAAACCTACCATCGAAACTGCCGATGAACTTACCGGTCTTTGGAAAGGGTATATGGAACACCTCACCGGACAGCCCTATCAGGAATGGACGTCCAAAGAAATCGCTGAAGCCCTTCAGGATGTGGAAATACTCAAAGTCCTCAGAGCGTTGGACAAAATCATCTATGCAGGCGACACTTCCGGTTCTCAATTAGCCACTGACTACCTGTTGGATTTGGCCCGTAAGACCTTTCAGGAAAAGCTAACCCGAATCAATCATGAGAGAGCTTCTGCTTGAGTTTTTTAGCTGGTCCTGGTTTCTCCCGGAGACCTTCCAAAGCTACGAATGGGAAAAACCCATTCTGCTGAACCTCCTGTGGATTATACCTGTGCTGATCTTGATCCGAAAATTCGTCAAAGCGCTCAAAAACCCTGTTTTGGAGCTTTCTATGCCCAAGAGAATCGCCAAAAGCAATCCTTGGACCTACCTAAGGCTAATCCCAACGATATTTTTTCTCCTGGCCATTTCCCTTATAGTGATTGCGCTGGCAAGACCGCAGCGGAGCAATGAGCGCGTGGAGCAGTTTACCGAAGGGATTGATATCCTTTTGGTCATGGATATTTCCGAATCCATGGACTTGCAGGACTTTTCTCCCAATCGCCTGGAAGCCGCTAAAAATACCGCAATTGATTTCATCAATGGGCGGTTTGGAGACCGAATCGGCATGGTGATTTTCGCCGGAGAAGCCTACTCTCTTTCCCCGCTCACCAATGATTACGAGTTGCTCACGGACCTGATCAGCGAGATCAGCTTTGATATGATTGAGGCCAAAGGTACCGCCATCGGATCTGCTTTAGCAGCAGGGACCAACCGACTGAAGGAAAGCGAAATTCCTTCCAAAGTGATGATCTTACTTTCTGATGGGGAAAGCAATGCAGGAAACGTAGACCCGCTATTTGCTGCCCAACTGGCCACTGCTTTCGACATAAAAATCTACACCATAGCCGTAGGCAAAGATGGAATGGTCCCCTATGGCACGGACTTTTTTGGACGACCACAAATGGTGGAAAGCTACCTGGACGAGACTACCCTTCGGGAAATTGCCCGCATCGGAGGTGGGGAGTTTTACCGTGCCTCGGATGACAATTCACTCAAGCAGATTTTTGAGCGGATCGATACCCTGGAAAAGGCTGAAATCTTGGAAAACCGGTACAAGGAAACCACCGACTATTACAGAATCTACCTCTTTTGGGCCATTGTATCCTTCCTGGCTTGGCTGAGCCTGAAAAGCTCTTTTCTCAACAATTTCCTTTTGGATTGATTGGATGACAAAAGTCATGGATTGGGATAAATCTTGTCACGGAATTCCTTGAGCATCCTAAGGATTTTTGGGCAAACGAATTGCCATGGCCCTTTCACCCGAACTGATCCAAAAGTACAACCGACCGGTACCCAGATATACCTCCTATCCCACAGTTCCCTTTTGGGAAAATAACCTAGACTCCAAATCCTGGGAAAATCTGGTCGTGGAAGCTTATGAAATTTTTGGAAAAGAGGAAGGAATTTGTCTTTACATCCATTTGCCTTTTTGCGAAAGCCTCTGTACCTACTGCGGCTGCACGAAGCGGATCACTAAAAATCATCAGGTAGAAGACACTTATATCGAAGCAGTTCTGAGGGAGTGGAAAAGCTATCTGGCCCTTTTCGGAGAGGCACCGAAAATCTCTGCAATTCATCTGGGCGGGGGGACTCCTACCTTCTTTTCTCCTGAAAATCTGATATACCTGATCTCAGAGATTCTCAATACGGCACAAGTCAATCCAAATCATGAATTCAGTTTCGAAGGACATCCCAACAATACGACCCGAGAACATCTTGACGTTTTGGCAAAATTGGGCTTTGACCGGGTGAGCTATGGGATTCAGGATTTTGACCCTGCAGTACAGAAGGCCATTCATCGATTGCAGCCCTTCGACAAGGTAAAGGAGGCTACGGATACGGCCCGTGAATTGGGCTATCAATCGGTCAATTTTGACTTGATCTATGGGCTGCCTTATCAGACTTTGGACACCCTTCAGTCTACTTTTGAAAAAGTCCTGGAATTAAAGCCTGACCGCATTGCTTTTTATAGCTATGCCCATTTACCGTCCGTATTTCCAGCCCAAAAAAGTTTCGAAAACCACCTTCCTCAAGAAGAAGAAAAAAGAGCTTTATATGAATTTGGAAAGGAAAAGCTGCTCGAAATGGGCTTCCAAGAAGTGGGTATGGATCATTTTGCACTGCCGGACGATCCATTATGCAAAGCCAAAGCCCTTGGTAAATTGCACCGAAACTTCATGGGCTACACGACTTTGACTTCCCCGATGCTCATCGGATTGGGGGCCAGCAGCATCAGTGATATCGGGATCGGCTTTGCGCAAAATGAAAAAAACCACGCGATCTATCAGGAAAACACACTTTCAACCACTTTTTCACCGGTGAAAGGGCATGCGCTATCCCAGGAAGACCGGGAAGTCCGACATCTGATTTTGGATATTATCTGCCATGGAGAAGCTGAAATTCCATTTTCGATTTGGGAAAAATTACCTCAAAGTAGCCTTGAGGGGCTTCTTGAATTTCAAAAAGAAGGATTGATCCAACTGAACGACTTTCACCTTCAAGTTTCCGAAGACGGAATGGCCCTAGTGAGAAATATCTGTTCTCTTTTCGACCTGAGAATGATTGAGGCTAAAGTGGCTAAAAAAGTATTCAGCCGGGCCATTTAACTCAGTGACATACGGTGATTTCCACTTGTTGATTTCCGTAATCAAAAACGGCCAATTCTGGACTCAACCCAGGAATTCCCAATCCCAAACCTCTGAAAACCATCAAAATACCGATAATCAATCCGAGGTAGGGAATGGCTTTTTGGATTTGCTGTCGGCGAATCGCCGGCAAGAAACTTCCTGAAACCATCAGTCCCAAAAGCATGGGAATCGTCCCTAAACCAAAAAACAGCATGTAGCACGCTCCCAGCCATGGACTTTGCATTCCCATGGCGACCACCAAGGCCATATATACCATCCCGCAGGGGAGCAGTCCATTGACTAAACCTGTGGAAAAGAAAGCCATTTTGCTTCCGGACTTGAGGTAGTGATTCAGTTTGGATTTGATCCAAGATACTGCTCCGGAAAGTGCGGGAATTGCCAATAACTGATCGGCTTTTTTATAACTGATCGACAGTAAGGCCACCATCAATCCCATGGCAACAGACACTCCCTGCTGAATTCCGGCAAGAGAAAGTGAAAAACCCAAGCCTCCTACCACTAGCCCCAACATGGCATAGGTCAAACTTCTGCCCAAATTGTAAATGACCTTGTTGAAAAGAAACCGATTTCCGGACCTGCCTCCTACTGCCAAGGCAATGGGGCCGCACATTCCCACACAGTGGAATGATCCCAAAAACCCAAGTAAAAAGGCTGTCCAGAGCATCAGATGTGGATTTTCTTTTCCTGATAATAATCCACTCCCCCTTCAGACCAGGTCAGCTGCACGCGCCAATATCCGGGTTTGAGATTTTTCAGAGGAACCAAGGTTTTTCCGGCTTCAGTGATTTCCAGTATCAATTCTTGATCTAGACGGGCATCAGATGGACGGAAAAGCTGTAAGTTTCCTTTAGCACCAACCGGGAGGTCCAAGACCATGCTTTGCGAAGCTCCGTCATAAACCAAAACTTCTCTCTCCAGTGTAGATGCAGATTTTTCTCTTTCGATTTGCTCCTGATACTTGATTTCCTTTTCGTAGTAATTCTCAGTGACCAAGTGAATGTCGTCCTGCTTGACAGAGATGACGACCAAGACCATGATGAAAGCCACAAAAGCGAAAATGGTCAGCAAAATTCCTTTTCCCCAATCCATAGTTAATTGTTTTGTGCTCCGACTGGAGCCATGAAATTCGTTTCTATTTCTTCAAACTCTTCTCCTTCTGCCGCTAAGCGCAGAAGTACTTTTTCCTGAGGGACTTTCACCTCAGCTTGCTCTCTGACGAGGAAAAACCGGCCTTCAAACTTACTCTGAGGCTCTAGGACCCAATTCATATCTCCGACGATTTCCACTTTCATTCCTTCTGCCAAAGACTCAATAGTCACGCTTTGGGGTTCAAAAGTCTTGTTGATCAAAGTGATATTGTAAAGGTTGGACACCATTCCGCCTTCTCTTGCCTGATAGGTCATCCCCGGAAAACGGGTTATTGTCCCCTCCAAATCTGCTCGAGTAGCGATCAAAGCGACAAAAGCTGCTATCAAAATCACCAATACCACTACATATCCTTTGACTCGACCGGTGATCAACTTCTGAAAACCCTGCTTGATACTGTTTTCTGAAGCATAGCGGATTAGGCCTTTCGGCCGTTCCACCTTGACCATGACCTCATCACAGGCATCAATACAAGCGGTGCAATTGACACATTCCATCTGAGTGCCATTTCGGATATCTATCCCTGTTGGACAGACTTGTACACATAGTCCGCAGTCGATGCAGTCGCCTTTTGGGGCAGCTTCGACTTCATTTTTCCTAATGGGTGAACGAGGCTCTCCACGGACATAGTCATACATCACATTGATGGAATTGTCATCCAAAAGAACGCCCTGCAATCGACCATATGGGCAAACAACCAAACAGGCCTGCTCTCTAAACCAGGAAAAGATAAACATGAAAATCCCAGAAAAAGCAATCAGCCCGATAAACCCCGCCAAATGAGCTGAAGGAGGCTGAGTTACAATTTCTTTGACCTGATCAATCCCAATCAAATAAGCCATCACCAAATGACCAATCAGAAGGGAGATAAGGGCAAAAATGGAAATCTTGAGCCCTTTCTTCCAGATTTTCTCCGAATTCCAGGGCCCTTGATTAAGAGTTCTCTGTTGATTGGCATCCCCTTCGATGGCATATTCGATTTTTCGGAAAACCATCTCCATGAAGAGGGTTTGAGGACAGGCCCATCCGCACCACACTCTCCCAAAAACCACAGTGAAGAGAATGATAAATAAAAAGAAGATCAGCAACAAAAAGATCAGCAAATGGGTATCCTGAGGCCAAAACGCCGCTCCAAAAATGATAAACTTTCTTTCAAAAATATTGAACAGCATATAGGGTCTGCCATCCACTTGGATAAATGGTCCGGCAAAGAGAATAGCCAAAAGAAGCCAAGAAAGATAGCTTCTGTATTTATAGAAAAGTCCGGAGACTTTTTTTGGATAGACCCAGTTTCTCTTTCCATCCTCCCGCACGGTAGCCAGTGCATCCCGGAATTTCTCCGGATCCAAATGTGGGTTTTGATTCTTCTTTGCCATAACTCGGAAAATTTGCTGCCGGGGGGAAATTTCCCGGCAGCAATAAATTTATTCTATCGAAGCAACTACCGTGGTGCTATCAGTCACAGTGGGTTCTGGTGCTGCTGGACTGAAAAGTTCCCCCTGCGGTTCTTTTGGATTAGCCGGTGTCGTACCTACCAATGTCAAAATGAAGGAAGAAACCTGCTGCATCTCCTCAGGGCTCAACTGATCCTGCCAAGGGATCATCCCCTTTTCTACCACACCGTATTTCACGACTTTAAAGACCTCTTGAATAGAACCTCCATGGAGCCAATACTCATCAGTCAGGTTAGGACCGACTCCACCGCCTCCATCAGCAGCGTGACATGCCGCGCAGTTATTCTGAAAGATGGTCTTTCCTGCATTGAGCGCTCCAGCTGATTGGTCAAAAACCACGGAAGATTCATCAATACTGGCAAGCATATTGGCCTTTCTGTATTCGGCTGCTATAGCCTCCAATCTCAATTCCTCTTCGTATTCTTCCACACCTGTAGGACCATTTCCCAGTACGGTGTAGTTCACAAAGTAGATGACAGCAAAAACCATAGTTCCTACAAACACCCACTGAAGCCAAGGAGGCATGAAGTTGTCCAGCTCGGTGATTCCGTCATAGGAGTGATCCTGCATCATTTTGGCTTTTTCGGCCTTTCCTCCGACGTCATCCATTTTGCCTGTGACAAATCTCTCCTTGAAGGACTCCCACCATGAAGGTTCGTTGGCCAATTCAGGATTTTCTTTCTTCAGAATAGCACTCATGAAATTCATTAGATAAATCATGAGTATGAGCAATAGCACAATTACAAACAGAACTACACCCAAGATGGCCAGGATGGTAATCTGACTCGAATCCATGGCCTGTAGCTGAGTGTACCAATTGGATTCCTCAGCGGACTGAGCCCATACCGGCGAGGCGAAAAGGCTCAAAAATGAAAATATTGCAATTAGCTTTTTCATGATTGGTGGGGTTTAGCATCATCCTCGTCCATAGGAAGAGAACTCATGTGGTCTACATAGCTTTTGGGTACTCGGAGTACCCATACGAATACTCCGAGGAAAAACAGAACGAATATGAGCAAGGAGATAATCGGGAAAATCTCAATGTTCTCTATGGATCTTAAAACTTCTTTATACATGGCTCGACGAATTAAGGGTTGGAAGCAGTAGGCTGCTTGATATCTGTCCCCAATCGCTGCAGATAAGCAATCAAGGCCACTATTTCGGTATTGGATGCTACTTCCACACCTGCTTCTTTCAGGTTGGCTACGATTTGCGCTGCCTGCTTATCATACTCGGCTATGGCCTGCTCGTCAAATCCCTCGGGATAGGGCACTCCCAGTTGCTGAAGCGTTCTGATTTTGGCTGGCAAATCAGAATTGTCGAGCTCGTTGGTGGTCATCCAAGGATATGGAGGCATCAAAGAACCAGGAGACATGGATCTAGGATCTACCATATGGTGGTAGTGCCAGCTGTCTGGATACTTTTTCCCTACCCGGTGCAAATCCGGTCCGGTTCGCTTGGACCCCCAAAGGAATGGTCGGTCGTATACGAATTCACCGGCTTTGGAATACTCACCGTAGCGTTCGGTTTCAGAACGGAAAGGACGAATCATCTGAGAGTGACAGCCCACGCAACCATTGGCTATGTACAAGTCTCTTCCTTCCAACTCCAAAGGAGTGTAAGGCTTGACAGAACTGATGGTAGGCACATTGGATTTGACCAGAATAGTCGGGATGATCTCTACAACCCCACCGATGGCAATGGCAATGGTGGCCAAAATGGTGAAGAAAACAGGCTTTCTTTCCCATGCTCTGTGCCAGAATTCACCAGCAGGATTATAAGCTTTTGCCAAAGCCGGTGCCTGATCTTCTTCAGTCTCCTGGAAGGTTCCCTGCTTGGCAGTCATCCACATATTGTAGATCATGATGATGGCTCCAGCTAGATAGAGTAAACCTCCCAAAGCTCTCAACATGTACATAGGAACAATCTGAATGACAGTCTCCAGGAAGTTAGGATAAGCCAAACGTCCAGCGTCATTGAATTCCTTCAACATCAAGAATTGAGTCAAGGCCGCTACATACATCGGTAGCGCATAGAAAATGATCCCCAAAGTCCCGATCCAGAAATGGGTATTGGCAAGCTTGGTGGAATAAATATTTGTCTTGAACAGTCTAGGCCACATCCAATAAAGGACCCCGAAGGTCAAAAAGCCGTTCCATCCCAAACCTCCGATGTGTACGTGTGCTACGATCCAGTCAGTATAGTGGGCAATGGCATTGACATTTTTGAGGGAAAGCATAGGTCCTTCGAAAGTGGACATACCGTAAGCAGTCACCGCTACCACCATAAATTTCAAAACAGGATCTTGTCTTACTTTATCCCATGCACCTCTCAAAGTCAACAATCCGTTGACCATACCGCCCCAAGAAGGAGCAATCAGCATGACCGAGAAGATCGTACCCAGTACTTGCGCCCATTCAGGAAGGGCGGTGTAAAGCAGGTGGTGAGGACCTGCCCACATGTAGATGAAAATCAAAGACCAAAAGTGGACAATAGAAAGCTTGTAGGAGTACACCGGGCGATTGGCTGCTTTGGGAAGGAAATAATACATCAAACCCAAGAAAGGAGTAGTAAGGAAAAATGCTACCGCATTATGTCCGTACCACCACTGAACCAAAGCATCCTGAACTCCCGCGTAAGCAGAATAACTCTTCCAGAACGTAACCGGCAGCTCCAAGGAATTGAAAATATGAAGCACCGCTACAGTAACGAATGATGCCAAATAGAACCAAATCGCCACATACATGTGTCGCTCTCTCCGCTTGATCAGGGTACCGATCATATTGGCTCCGAAAGCCACCCAAACCAGAGCGATGGCAATATCGATCGGCCATTCCAGCTCTGCATATTCCTTGGACGTCGTCAGACCCAAGGGAAGAGTAATTGCCGCTGACAAAATAATCAGCTGCCAACCCCAAAAATGGAACCAGCCGAGAGCCTTATTCCACATCGGGGTCTTGAGTAGACGAGGCATCGAATAATAGATCCCTGCAAAGATGGCATTGCCCACAAAGGCAAAAATCACCGCGTTGGTATGCAAAGGTCTAATCCGGCCAAAGGTGGTGTAGGGATTGCCCAAATTGGCTTCGGGCCAGAAAAGCTGGGTAGCGGCGATCACCCCCACCAGCATCCCTACGACACCCCAGATAATCGTAGCGGCTCCAAAGTACTTGACAATTTTATTGTCATAGTGGAACCTTTCCAAAGTAGCATCATTCATAGGACTTGGTTTTTTTTGGTTGACTTTTTATTGATTTTTTGGGTTGGTTTTCGAATAAAATCCGCACGGAAGGAGTATATCCATCATCAAACTGCCCGTCTTTCATCGCTTTGAAAAAGAGAATCAAAAAGGTTACAGCTAGTACAAGGCTGACTCCGATTAAGACAAAGATTACTTCCATATCAAGACTTGTTTAGATGGATAAGGCCCTTTTTCATTCCCATCAGATTAGTGGCAAGGGTGGTGAAAAGGACGACTGAAATACTGCTAGCCGGCATCAAAATGGCGCACAAAACAGGACTGAGAAGCCCTTGCACAGCCAAGCTGAGACTGATGATATTGTAGAGAAAACTGAGTCCAAAGCTCAGTTTGATGATGGTTCTGCTGGATTGGGCGAAGGATAGGAAGTTTGGAATTCGAGAAAATGAGGAAGCGTCCAAGATGGCATCGCTTGCCGGGGAAAAATGGCTGACCTGATCTGTCACAGCGATTCCCACCTGGCTTTCCTGAAGAGCGCCGGCATCATTGAGTCCGTCACCTACCATTAAGGTGGTTTTTCCTTCGGTATTGAGCTGATGAACGTAGTTCAGCTTATCCTTTGGACTCTGATTGAAATTAAAATTCACATCCTTCTCCAAACGCTTCTGAAGAGAAGCTTGCTCATGAGAATGATCTCCGGACAAAATATGAAGTCCATAATTCCCAGAAAGATCCCTAACCACCTCCGGCGCACTGGATCGAAGTCCGGATTGGATGTGGAAATAGCCAATCAAAACCCCTTCTACGGCAAAATAAACCAGATTTCCCACTTCGGGAGTATCCTGATTTTCCATTTGCACCAGCTCTCCAGATCCCAGTTTGAATTCTTGGGATTGGTATTCTCCTATTAGCCCTTTTCCTTTGATTTCTCTGATATTTTGGAGAGATGCGGATGAAATAGAACCCAGCCAATGGTTGATTCGGTTGCTGAGCGGGTGAGTGGACCGCTCGACCAATGCCTTTAGAATAGATTTGGATTCCTCAGAAAGAGGCTCTCCTGCGTAGGTAATCTGCGCATGGGCCGGATCAGTGAGCGTCCCTGTTTTATCAAAAACCACTGTATCCACCAAGGCCAATCGCTCAATGACGGAAGCATTTTTGAGATAAAACTTACTCTTTCCAAAAATCCGAAGTGTATTGCCCAAGGTAAACGGGGTAGACATCGAGAGCGCGCAAGGACAGGCGACAATCAATACTGTGGTAAATGCCTTGACAGCGATGGAAAGGTCTTTGCCAAACCAATAAAAAAACGCCAGTACGGCAATCGTCAAAACCGTCCAAGTAAATACCCCGCTGATCCGGTTGGCCAAGGGTTCCAATAATTTCTTATTGGGCTTTTCGAAGGTCTCATTGTTCCAGAGATCGGTCAGATAGCTTTGGGAAGGTGATTTTTGCACAGTTAAAAGAATA
Organism: Algoriphagus confluentis; assembly: GCF_036245625.1. Taxonomy (NCBI): domain Bacteria; kingdom Pseudomonadati; phylum Bacteroidota; class Cytophagia; order Cytophagales; family Cyclobacteriaceae; genus Algoriphagus; species Algoriphagus confluentis. The sequence goes on along the minus strand of NZ_BTPD01000006.1, from coordinate 4,256 downwards.
GCATCCCCCTTTTGACGACCGCCAGCATAGATCAATTCTCCCTTCTGCTTCGGAACGGGAATTTCCTCTCCGGTCACAAAGCTGTAATCAATGCTGGCTTGTCCGCTGAGCAAAAGTGCATCCGCTGGAATCAGTTCTTCATCCCGGACAAGGATCACATCACCCACTTCAAGCTTGCTCAGAGGAATCACTTCTTCCCGATTCTGACGTTGTCTGGTCACCGCAATAGGGAAATAAGCCTTGTAATCCCGGTCAAACTCCAAGCTGGAGAAGGTCTTTTGCTGATAGACTTTTCCCAAAAGCAAAAAGAAAATCAGCCCCCCGAGACTGTCCATGTATCCGGCATTTCCCTGAAGGAAAATTTCCCATAAAGAATAGAGAAAAAAGGCAAAAATCCCCAAAACGATAGGAACGTCCATGTTGATTTTACGCTGCTTAACGGCATTCCAGGCGGAAACGTAGTAGTCGCTTGCGGCATAAAATACCACAGGCAGGGAAAGAAGCACATTGAGGTAATCAAACAACCCCTTGAATCCTTCGCCCAACAGTTTTGCCTCCGAAAAGTATTCAGGCATGCTGAATAGCATCATATTGCCGAAGGCAAAACCTGCTACTCCCAACTTGGTCAAGGTCTTTCGATCAACCGAATTTTTGGGCTTTTGACCCAAGTCTGAAAGGTGAATTCTGGGTTCGTAGCCTAAAGTAGAAAGCAGCGTCACCACTTCCTTTAGGCTGATTTTCTGATGGAGAAACTTGACCTGAACCTTCTTTTTCAAAAAGTCTACCCGACTGGAAACGATGGCAGAATTGATCTGAAACAAATTTTCCAATAGCCAGATACAAGAAGCACAGTGGATAAGTGGAATGTGAAAGGTGATGTGGCTTTCCTGCTCATTTCTGAAATCAATGAGCTGATTGACCACTTCGGGGTCGTCCAGATAATCAAATCGGTTTTTTAAGCGGGATTGGTTTTTTTGAGTTTTTCCGGGAGTCGATTCCAGTGCGTAATATTCACAAAGGTCATTTTGGGAAAGTACTTCATAAACCAACTTGCATCCCTTGCAGCAGAAGTTTTTGTCTTCGAAGGGAACCACACCCTCTTGGCAGTCCTCACCACAGTGATAGCATTGGGTCAAAAGTGCGGATGGATTGGACTTACTCATGGTAGCTGTTTGAAATAAAATTAGTAGGGGAAAACCGAGAAAAACATGACATTCATCACCTTATTCTATGACTTACAGCGAGAGGTAAAAGGAAAGCTTGTCGCTCCAGATCTTTCCCTTATAGAAGTGGAAAAGAACTTTGGCGAGATCTGCCTGATAATTTTTTGTCGTCACCAAGAGCGTGCAGTTATGCTTCACCGCATAGGACCAGAAGTCTCCGATCCGGGAAAAATTGAATTTGATGAAGCTGGTTTCTTGGGTATGGCTACTCACCAGCTGAATGATTTCCTGCTCCTCTTTGATTTTGGATTTGGGGATAAAGCTCGGAGAGATGATAGTAGCTTTGCTTTCCGATATCAAATCCTTGAACAGGAAAATAAACTTCCGGATCAATTCTGCGGAATTGGGAGTGCCATCGTAATGAAACAATAAGCGCTCGGTGGAAAATTTGGGCACAAAAAGTAGGATAGGAATACTACATACCTCTTTTTCCAAAGGCTTAGGAATAGGATGGGAATGAAGCCAATCGAGGGTTTTGTAAAGATTGAGGGTCAATAAACTCAGGTTTTCCCCTTCGATACAGGGTGCCTGTACGGTCGCCAAGGGTGAAAAAGCAGCAGGAAGCTGACGGCAAAACACCTCGTGGATGAACTCCTCGGGCATTTCGAATTTGGAAGTGAATATTTGTGACCTTAGCTCCATAACCATTTATTGGTTCAAAGCTAATGGGACTAAGGGACAGGGAACCTGACGATAAGGGGTAAGAGATATGATAAAAATCAGTTTCTCTCCATATTTAGGCCATATCTTTTTTAAATGCCTTAAGTCTCATTCCAATCTAAGAAAGCAAAGGAAATCCCCAAAAATCTAGCCAGGCGCTAAAGGCAAAAACTCCAAAAAAAAATCTGTAATAGTCAATCCCAGAGCTCCTTAGGCAAATCGAAGACCGCTATACCTGGGTCCCCGTCAGTGGTTATGCCATAGAGTTGCCTAAATCCTTCATCTACTGCTATGCTTCTCACAGAACGGTCCAAATCCAATTTACCCACCAAATCACCTTTATGGCTAAAAACATAAATGGTCTTTGCAATATCATCTGAATTCATCATTTGGGATGTAGTTAGGTTAGAGAAAAGAGCAAAAATAAAGTTTTCGCTAATTTCAGCATCGGCATATCCAAAAGGATATTCTAATTCAAATATAACTGCACTTCTTCCTTGGGATCTTTCAATTTTAAAGGGATGTAACTCACTTCTGGGCCCATCAACAATTATAAAGGTTTTGGATGGGTAATGAAATATTTCAATTCGGTCACGAAATCCCATGGCTTTTACAAAAAGTCCCAAATCCCGGTTTGCCCGCAGCCTTCCCTTATTGATCTCACCCATGTGGTAATTGATATCCGGATCTTCATAATCAATCAAGTGGTCCGCATTAGGAATTCTTTCCCATGTTCCATAACCATCAATTCGCTTTCCATCTACTGAAGAATATTCAACCAATCGATGGGGATCATCAGCCATAATCCCCAAAATCGTACTATCAGAAGCATGAAACATCATATACATCCCAAAAAGCTCATCCGGTTGCTTATATTCTGATATTCCCAATTTAGAAGTATCTGACAATGAAAAGGTGACAAATTTTTTATTCATTGGGCAGTAGACCTGAAACGTATTGGATAAAAACCCTGGTTCTACACTGGATGCAGAGACGATTTCCAAGGGACCAAAGCCCGATTTTCCCTTTGAGAACAGGTAGTTGAGCGTTCCCTTTTCAAGCACATGAATTAAAGGAAACTCAGGAGAATTCCTTCTGTTTTCAGCGATCACCAAATGATCATCTATGGAACTGATATCCCAAGGCTTAAAAATTCCCTCATAATTTTTTTTGATGCTGGCCAAAGAATAGGATGGCGTACTTTGAAAATCCTGAAAACCATTTTCTTTTTTAGAATGGCAAGAAAACTGAGTCGACAAAAGTAAGGCAAAAAACAGGAAGTGAAATTTAAAACGGTCTTGAGTCAGTAGCATAGTTGATTAAACTTCTTTTATAAGGATGAAACATTTTTATAAATAAGAGGCCAACCTTTGATTTAAAGTCGACCTCATTGCCACTTAAGAACAAGAATTTTGTTTACCAGGTATATAAGCATCATCTGGCCAAAAGACTCCACTTTTGTCGGTGCATCCTATTCCCCAAGTTCTGTAACAGCAAATCTAATCCTCATCTCCTCCTCCAACGGATGCCTGAGCCTTAGCCGTGGTGGAAACAAAAAAGCCCAAGGAAAAAGCGAACAATCCAAAGGCAATACCCAGAATTTTAACTTGTTTTTTCATGAAAAAAAATTTTTTAAGTGAAACATATCTAAATATAAATTCATGATTTAGTAGAAAATAGATAAACTATAGGAATGGTTTTTTTTTTGAAAGGTTTTATGATTTATCAAATGGTTTATTTCGAAAAAAATTTTGAGATTAAAAACTCAAATCAAAAATACAAAAAACCCAGTCGCAGGACTGAGGTTTGAATAATGTGGCGGCCACCTACTCGCCCGGTTGTAATCCTAGTACCCCGCGACGGCAGGTAGGCATCTGCACTTCAGGGCTTATCCGCCTCAGCGGATTGGGACAGGAAGCGGTGGAGATCCCGCATTGTTTCAAATAAATCTATGAAAGGCGCAGATGAAAAAACAGATTCCTAACCTCATTATCCCACTCTCTTACTTCTTATCTCCTGCTTCTACTGAAGGTCTAAAAACACAAAAACCCCAGCCTTTAGACTGAGGTTCGAATAATGTGGCGGCGACCTACTCTCCCGGGTGTAACCCCAGTACCATCGGCGCTGCAGGGCTTAACTTCTCTGTTCGGGATGGGAAGAGGTGGGACCCCTGCGCTAGGCCGCCTAATCTGTAAGTATGCAGTGATCGGTGATCAGTCTGCATCTAATATCTTGTGTTCTTCGGTCTTCGGTCTTCCGACTTCCGACTCTTTTAACATATTTCGTAGAAACTGTAACAAACCGTAGGTAAGCTTTCGGGCAATTAGTACTGCTCAGCTATGCCATTGCTGACTTTACACCTGCAGCCTATCA